>CAVBFV010000036.1:0-17867 GCA_963594575.1 Lachnospiraceae bacterium
AATATAATCTTTCCCATTTTCTTGCAATTTATTATTATTTTAGCTGCAAAGGTACAACAAAATAATGAGAATGAGGAAAAAAAGATGTAAAATTAACCAAAACCCAGAGTTTAAGAGACAAAATGCTTATCTTCTTTAATCAATTTCATCTATCTTCCTCAACTGATACCCCTCAAACTGCATAATTATCTTATGGAGTTTGGTACCTTGACGCAAGGCTTCTACTCTTGGAGCATCGGCATATCGGTTTCAGACTTCGTCATATTGCTCCAGCAGATAGGTATAGTATTGCTTGCGAACATTATTATTTGGAATGCCAAGCACCAGCTGGTCTCCGCGTGTTCCCTTTATTGTTAACATTCCATAATAGAACAGAAGACTGATAAATATCTGTGGTCTTACCAACAATTTGGCAGGGAAACTTTCCTCAATATTACCTATTATTTCTCCATTCTCGATGATGGTGCGCAGCACACCCTTACGGTCGCCATCCAGCTTATCAAGCTGCAGCAATTTCTTCATCTTGCCATAGTCTGTCTTGGTATTAGGATCCACCATCAGCTTAGGAGATTCACCAGTCTCACGATAATTGCGTAAGTAATAGAATACCATATCGCTGTTGAAAACTTTACTCTGAGTTTTCAAGGCACTTTCCGAGAAACAATAATTGTCATACCATGGTTTCATTTCGTTAATGATAGCCTCCACATCACTATCAGGACGAATCTCCTCGTTCTCCTTATAATAAGTGAAGAGTTCTCTTACATCTTCGGTAGAGAAACCAAGCATTTGATTAAAGGCAGGCTTGGTAGAGATATGCCATCCGATGTTGAATCCACTGGTCAAATCATCCAGAGTAACAGGACTTACGCCTGTCATAAAGATTTTAGAGAACATTCCCTTAAAGACCTTGAAAATCTCCCGATAGAAACCACTGGCATGGGTAAGGGCTGTATACACTTCCTCACCCTGCTCATTGAGCACAACATTGGTAAAGTTGTCATACTCATCTACTATAAGATAAAGTGGAAGATTCTTTTTCTCTGCAGCAATCCCAATGGCATTCAACTTTCTGGCAGCAGTTTTTGCCTTCAACACACTTTCCACTACTCGTTCGGGATAATACTCCTGATAAGTTTCGATAAAGCTATCAATACATTCATTGCAATAGGCATTGAAGTTTTCTTCCAATTGATCTATCGAACCTCCTATCTTGGAGAAATCAAGAAACAAGACTTGATACTTTCCCTGATTTTCTGTAGGATGCGAACCTATCCAAAGGTTGCCAAACAACTTATCAAACTTATCTTTACGTTTGATGTCATAATAAGCCCTCAGCATACTGATAAACAAGCTCTTGCCAAAACGGCGAGGGCGAATAAAGAACAAGGCATCAGGCTCATCCTCTAACTTAGGTATATACATGGTCTTATCGACATAATATTGATTTCTCTCTATGATGTCGATGAAGTCAGACACTCCGTAAGGTATTCTTTTAGCTCGTCCCATAATCGCTTATTTTTTAATACGTTGCAAAGGTACAACAAAATATTGAGAAACTGCAAGAAATGGTGAAAAAATAACAAATGAGCAGGAGAAGGAAGGGATATCTGAACGAAAAACGGGGCACCCTTGAGGATGCCCCGCCACCAATTAAAATAATTGATTGTCGCATTATAAACTTACCGTACTACTTAGCGATCATGATCGTTACACGGTTCTCTGCGTTTTCTGCAAAAGGCTGCACACGTGCACCCTTAGATTCTTCTGTAATGCGCTCAGAAGGTATATTATATTTCTTTGTCAGCATCCAAACCACAGCTGCTGCTCGCTTGGCAGCGATGCGGTCGTTGATGACGTCATTACCTGTACCCTTGTCGGCATAACCGGTTACTACAACCTTTGCCTCTGGGTTCTTGTTCAGGAAGTCAACCACCTCACGGATCTTAGCATCCTCAGCAGGAGCAATCTTGTAAGAATTGATGGTGAAGAAGATGTCACGGCGAATCTCCTCTACCTTCTTTTCTACAGGAGCTGGCTTAGGCTCTGGCTTAGGAGCTACATATTCCTGCTTAGGAGCTGGTGCCGGAGCAGGTTCCTCTACCGGCTTAGCCTTCTTGGTATAGCTCTTGCCCAGGTTGATGCGTACACCTGCCAGTGCATTGAAGTACCAGTCAGGGTTATCTGCCTTCTTAGAGTTGTACTTGTCTGAAATCATGTTGGCATTGCCTTCGAGCATGATGCTCACAGCCTTGCTTACCTTGAATTCCAGGTCGATACCGGCTCTGCCGTATGGGCGAACCTTCTTTCCCTGCCAGAGATATTCCAGCAGATAGTTGCTCTGATTCTTGATGTTGGCAGCCAGGTCGTTTACCTCCTGGTTAGCTCCTGCCCAGTTGATACCACCACCAACGAAGGCAGTAGCGTTGAACACGCGGTTCGGGTTCCAGCCACAGAAGAGGTTAGAGAGGTTGAACATAAAGTCCACACCCGGAGCTACATATTTCCATTTGTAGCTAGCGGTATAAGGAGTACCGTCCTTGGTAGCCTTGTATCCGTTCCATCCGCCCTTGCTCCAGATACCGTTTATCTGACCACGGAGTCCGAAAACAGGAGAGAACTGGTAGCCGATGGCACCCTGGAAGTTAGGAGAAAGCAAGTCAGAGAAGCTTGCCTCCCCCACAGTATATTGCCCACCAGCCTGAATATCCAGGAACCAGTGACGCTTAAACTGATATTCGTTTCCATCCTTGTCTGTGTAGGATGCTTGCGCCATGGCGGCAGTAGAGCCGATGGCTAACATGGCCGTTGCCATGAGCAGTTTAATTGATTTCATAACTTTCTACATTAAATTTTATTTCTTTACGAATTTCTTTCCATTCACAATGTAGATACCAGAACGGTTCATCTGCTTTACCTTACGTCCTTGGACATCATAGATTACATTGTTCTTCTCAGTAGAATTCACAACTTGTTCGATACCAGTAGCCTTATCATTGTCTACTTCGATTGAAATCGTCATTCTCGGGTTTGCATGACAATCGCTGGCTTGGGTTGTGGTTTTGTCCTCAAGGAACTTTCCAAAGTTTGTATCTCCGAAGGTTCCCTGCAAAATTACTATAGCGTAAAGATCGGCTTTCAATTCACCTTCTCTTAGCGGTGTATCAAAGACTAACAGCAAAGTAGGCGTTGACGGATCTTCTGGATCTACATAGCTTTCAAAGTGTCCTGTACGAATCGTCTTGTCGTTGTCGTAAACAGCAAGTCGCACTTCTCTATCAGGATTAGCAACCAAGCCATCATAGTATCCTATGTTTTTTATCATGAATCCATTCAATGCAACATCCTTTTGAGTTACAGACGTACTAGGCAACTGCTGGTATATAGAATAATCGTAGTGAAGGTTTGGATCTTCAGGAGAACCGCCCTTTCCTATCGTAAAGGTTTCCTTGATAGCCTGCGTCTTTACTTCCTTATTATTCTTTTCATAATGGAAGGTTCCTTCTGGGATTACCAACTGATAGCTAGCCTTTGCCAGGTCTGTCAACGCAACAGTAAACTGATTGTCTTTTCCTGTTACCGGAGTAAAGGTAACGTCTTTCACACGCTCACCCTTCTCATCAGCAATATAGGCATCAGCATCACTCATTACTGTAACATGAGTCAATCCATCGAAAGAAAGAGTCAGGAGATCGGCATTGCTTCCTACTATTTCAGGTGTCAACTTGTAAGCTGTCTCTACGGTCTTGATAGCAGCAGCCGGTTTTTCAACCTCAACGAATGCGAAGGCACTGGTCAGACTGCTTTGCCAATATGGAGCAGCAACATCTGCTTCTGTCTGATATTTATTGTCTGCATGATTGCACAAAGCATAAGCAACGTTAGAGCTTCCCGTTACAGATGGATAAGATCCCTTGAATGAGAAAGTACCCAATGCTTTTTCTGCATCAAAGACATCACCCGATTCGAGTTGAACAGCAGAGCCATCCAGTTTGGCAATTTTAAGTTTGCTTACTTCTGCCCCTGCATCAGCTGTCACTCCATTGACATTCAGCATATTGTCATCAGCATCACCCAAGGTGAAGAATCCACTATAGGTTAACGCCTCAAAAGCTGAAGCTTCATCAATATTGTCTACTAACAGAACCTGATTGTTACTTACGGCAAGATACTTTCGTTCATTCTTCTTATTTACACTGGCTATCTTATACCACTTCTTGTTCTCTGGAAGAAGAACATCCGTTTCATTATAATAAGCATCAATAGCAGCCTTGAATTCTGCATTTGTTGATGCCTCATTCCCGACAACTTCGTTCAAAGCAACATAAGCGGCACTGGTAACCTTAGGATAGCCCACCGAATTATTCTGCAACAATTTCAGAGCTTTCAGATATGCGGCAGAACCGACAACAACATATTCTACATCAAAAGCCTTATTGTAGCGTTCCCATTCGGCATCGCCCTTCTTGTCATTGCAAACTACATTAGCAGGAACAATAAGTTTATAAGTACCCTTCTTTGAGATAGCACCTGCAGCGCCCTGTATTTCAAAATTAACTTTCGTATCAGATGCCTTGACAGCCTTTGCTGTCAGATAGTCGTTACCATCTTTCAGTAATTTCACGCTGGCAGCCTCATCTACATATCCAACCTTCTCTCCGAAGTCTACGGCAATAGTAAGAGGTAAAGTTTCAATGGTTCCCGCTGCAGGAGTAATCGAAACAGGACTAAAAGGAGCCTTGATGACAAAAGAGAATTTCATTTCCTTGTTCTCAAAGCCTTCCTTATCAACAAAACTCTTTGCAGGAACCGTAAGTGTATATGTACCATTCTTTGCTATCTGGCTAGCAGCAGATAAGGTTACCACATTGTCTTTTACTGTAGCAGAAAGCGTCTGGCTGCCTGTTCCATCAGAGAGTGTGATTTTGGATGCATCTTTAACCAGCATGTTGCGGTCGAATGTAAGATGCATGTTTTCAAAGTACTCTAAAACACTGCCATCCTCCAAATCACCTGTAGCAGTCAGAATGGTAGACGGCATGGTATAGAGTACCGTAATCTTTTTCAATTGAGCATTCGAAAAACTGTTTTTGTATATTAAGTCATGGATATCCTGCTCTTTATCATTAATCCATGTCTTGTATCCATCATCCTGACTTCCTAATTCATCGTCTGTCACTCGAAGATCACCTACCATACTACCTGCAGAGAAAGAGACTCTGTCTAGACGTCCAATACCAGGCGCATGAACTTTCATCAATGCCTGCTGGTTGACTTTGAGATAATAGGTGACTTCCTTAGTATAGCGATTAGTAAAATTTAAGATGGATGTACCCAATCCCTGATTACCCCACTCAAAATCAATAGTGATGTCGCCATTAGAGAAAACATCATCAGTAACGGGAACTTCATTACTATTACCTTCAGGTGGAGTTATGGAAGGAGTAAGGCTGAGTGGCTGACTGAAATCAAATACAGCAGTGCGCTGTATCTGAGCCCAACCGGGTGCAGACACACAAGCCAGTAATATGACAAACAATGATTTCTTCATAATAGGTAAGTTTAAATGTTTTATTAGCGCATGTTCATATCTATTTCGTCAGTAGCCGTCTTTACACACAGTTTCCAAGTGCCGTCTACTTTCACCGGATTGAACATATAAGCAGTCTTTGCCGGTTCAGCGGTTCCAGCCTGTTTTGCCGTTGCAAAGGTAACATCATATTTCACATCATTGCAGCCTTGTAACTGGAATGAGTAATATACGCGTGTATAATCCAATACAGGGAACATCTTAAACTTGTTAAGATATCTTTTTCTTGTTTCTTCTGTGAGAGGTTTTACTTCTTGCGTAGAATCGGTATATTCATGCAAATTGGCAAGCACTGCGTTATAATCCTTTGCCTTGAGTTGCGCCATGGCATCATCACAAAGTTTCAACATAGCAGCCGTATCTTCTTCAGTCAATTCGCTTCTGAATTCATCAACCTGCTGTTCGCGACTTTTCTTTTTCTCACCGCATGAGCATAATGAGAAGACCAATATAGCCAAGAGAGAATATAATATAGTTTTTTTCATACCCGTCACATTTTTAAATAAAAAGAGGGTGCGCCGCTCTTTTAGGCACACCCTCTAATTAGAGCTTAATTATTAATTTCCTTTTCAATAAATGTCTTAATCACCGATTGTACCCTTGATGGTGAACTCAACCTTAGTAGTAAACTCACCCCACTCGTAAGCGATAGTGATAGGAACTCTTACCTTGAAGGTCTCTACGTTACCACCATTGTTGTAGTACCAGATAGTACCGAACTTAGCCTTATTAGCCTCCATGTAAGCAGCCAAATCAGCATTCTTACTTGCAGAATTGTAAGAAGTCAAATCGTTGGTGTAAGTTACCTTTTTACTTTCCTTAGGATCTGTAGCAACACCACTCTTATTACCGCATAAGAGTTGAACATCCTTACTAATCTGATCCATTGTAGTCCAAGTACCACCGCCAAGAGTTGTCTCAACGTTAGCAGGTGTAGTATCGATTGTGATAGACTTCACATTGTAGTAACCCCAGAACCAGAGGTGGTCACCCCACATATTACTCTGGTTAGCGACACAACCAGCCTCAGACATTGTTTCAGTATTCCATCCACGCCAATCGTACAACTTGAAGAGATCAAGAGCGTAGATAACGTTACCATTGGTGTTAGCATCGATACGTGGCTCTGTTGCAACATCAATCAAGTTGATTGGACGCTCCCAAGATGTCAGGAAGATACCATCCTTAACAAACTCAGCTACATGACAAGAATTCTCAGTTACAACACCTACCCAAGAGCGGAGCTCCTTCTGGATATTAGCATTCGCAGGCTCATAACCAATCGCATTCAAGACTGCCTTTGTTGTTTCATTCTTTACCAATGTAATCTCACTAGTAGAAGGATCCAATGTAGCAATTTTAACATAAGAAGTACCCTTTACTGCATAGAGAGCTTCATTCATGAATGCACCATCAGCATATTTAATAGCGCAACCCTCAAGAGTTTCCTGCAACTTATCCTTGCTGAATACGTGAGAGTCGCCAGAGATATACTTGCAGTACAACTTGTTCCACTTGGTATCAGTAGCACTGCTCTGTGGAGTGATAGTATAACCACCAACAACAACAGGCTCAGGAACGAAGTAATACTTGTGAGTACCTACTAACTTAGCAACATTACCCTTCAAAGTAGAAGTAACCTTGCGGCTAATACCAACGATATCGCCACCATTTGTAGGCTCCTTAACATCGAAGATAACTGCTTCCTTACCATTTACAGAACCATCAAGTCCCTTCCAGTACTCAGGAATCAACTCACCGAATGTCTGGTTCTTATTGATACGTGACAAGTTGTAAGTCAACTTAACATAGATATAAGGATACTTAGCCTTTGCATTACCAATGTAACGTACATAGCGTGTTACAGTAACAGGATTAGCCTGATCATGAGTCAACTTCTCAAGATCAGCAGCAGTCAAGTGCCACTTAAACGCATGGTTAGTTGTACCCTCTGTATTAGGGAAGTATTCGATATTACCAAGATCATCAGCAGCGTTGTAGGTACCACCCTTCTCAGGAGCAGCCTTGAACATCCTCAGATCCAAAGTATTATTACCAGCAGCATCATTACCATAAACACCCTTAGAATCAATAGTATACTGCTCATCGAAGTCCTTCTTGGTCATATTCTCAAGGCCCTGTGTCAATACAATAGAAGAGAACTGAGACCATGTAGTCTTCAACTTATCAATATCATTGCAGAGATCGAACTGTGCATCCTGTGTCAACAAGTCAATTGTCTTATTAGGAGCAACCTCTGGGTTCTGGCGTGTAATGTGGATCAAGATGTAACCATCCAAGACCACCTTATCACCACGCTTAACGAGTACCTGAACCAATGGCTCACGGTCGATAGCTGTAGAAGATTCTGTTGTAGTAGGGTTACCCTCTGCATCAACATTCCATGCACGGAGGACACCAGCATCCTTGTTAACCCACTTAGCATAACGGCTATCAATTGTTGCGTTACCGTCTACCTTGTATTCAACGAGGTTGAACTGATATGTCAAGCCCCATTCCTTACCTTCCTCTAATGACATCTCCTTCAAGTTAAGACCAAGCTTATTAGGAGTACCAGGAGTAAACTGCTTAACATCCTCTACCATCATATGGAGTCCGAGGTAGCTTGCAATATCAATACCCTCTGCACTGTTATAATAAAGCTCGAGAGCTGCACCAGCTGGATCAGCCAAAGCCTCCTGAGGTGAGTCATAAACGTGAACCTGAGCAGCAGCATCAGTAGCAGTTGTACCGAAGTACTTATTTGCAGGAATACCCTTTTCGTCACCCATACGGGTATTAGATGTACCTAATCCAGCATAATGAGGTTTCAATCTCCAGTACAAAGCCTCGAGGTAAGCCTTCTGTGGCTGAATCAAAGCATAATCAGAAGTAACCTTGCCTTCAGCTACTGTACTTGCAGCAGTCTTAGCCTGCAAAGCAATCGTATTAGCTGTCTCATTCTTATCTTTAACAGTTGGGAATGGTTCCAACTTTTCAGGATGCTGAATCTTCAAACCTGCTGTTACAATACCATTAGAAGTATTGAAGAGAGCCTTACCTGCATCGTTCAACTCTGGAGAAGTAATATTTCCAAGATCAGAAGCGGTAGCGCGGGTATGATAGTTCAAGATTGTTGGCTCAAGAAGATTGAAGCCCGTAATATCCTCGTATGCCATATCAGCATTTGACGGATTCATGTGATACTTAACACCCCAAGCAGGACCATAATTGTACAAAACTGCTGCAGCAGGATCTAGAGCTTTATCATTGTCCAATCTGTCTGGCAAATAATTATCAAGACCCTTGATTGTCTTAGCCACGCCAGTAGTAGTATTCAAGCGGCTAAGGCCAGTCAAATTATCTTTATACTCTAAGTATTCACCATGCAAGTAATCATAAGTCAAAGTCTCAATACCATCCAAGTAGAGATTTGGCATGAATACCAAGCCTGTCAAATCACCGGTAAGTGAAATAACTACCTTTTCACCAGAAATACCCTTAACACCTGTGAGGATCAAGTTTTGCTTATCCAAAGTAGCGGTGATAGAGTTTGGAGTTTCTGATACAAACTGAACATTACTCTGTTTTACCTTCTTGCCATCCTTGTAGATGTCGAAGTAACCAGATTCTGCATTAGGAACAAAGTACTCATAAGATGCTGCGGATGCGCTTGTGCCTGCATCACCCTTGTCACCCTTGACGCCTTGATCACCCTTGTCACCCTTGACGCCTTGATCGCCCTTGTCGCCCTTGACGCCTTGATCGCCCTTCTCGCCTTTCTCGCCCTGAGGACCACGAGCCAAGTTGTCTGTCTTTTTACCATTCTCATACCAGTAACCATCGGCACCGATAGTCCATGCAGTACCAGGAGCGCCATCCTTACCATTTGAAATAGTGACTGATTTTCCATCACTGAGCTTTACAGTAATACCATCACTAGTTTCTGTTACTCCGGTAACAAGACCACCACCCTTAATCAAATTCTGAATGGTCTCAATTGCTTTTGCATTAGAATCAATCTGCTGTTGCAAATTGCTAATGTCATCATCGTAGTCTTTACAAGAAGTAAATGTGCTTACCGAGGCAATTGTCAATGCACCCATAAGCAGCGCGCTAAAATACTTTCTTTTCATACGGTAATAATTTATAAAGTTATACGATTTTTCCAACCTTTCGGAAGGAAGTTATTAATTAATTCTCTATATCGAATTAAGAGTTCCGTTTGATGAAAAGAGTCTGCACTCTTAGAAAAGTTCTTCGTTCTCTTTCAAAGGTTCTCTTAGAAAAGTTATTTTATTGTTCTTATATATAGTGTGGTTTTTTATGACCACTCAGTTCTTATTGTTTTTGTGATATCTCCAGCCAGGAGATTTTTCATGTTGCAAATATAAGTATAATTTTCGAAACCTGCAAGTTTTTGAGCATTTTTTTTTCAAAAAAGGCTAATTTTCTTATGTTTTTTATAAAATAGCCCCCATTTTGGGCTTCTAACCCGTCCATTTTCCCTGTTTTCCTCCATTTTGCCGATATAAAACCTACACCTTATTATATATAGGGGAGATTGGCGGTCCTACACCTTATTATATATAGGAGCTTCATACAATTCGGAGGTTGGGTGCTAAAGAATAGGAAAGAGATAAAAAACAAAGCGATATTTTTAGAAACTTTTCTCCACTGACAAAACGTGATTCTATGATCAGATTTGGCATTATTAAATATAAATATGTTAAAGAATCCACTTTAGAATGATTTTTCTTGCTAAAAAGTTTGTATTGTCAATGATTATTCGTACTTTTGCAGCAACAGAATCCGCCACGCTTCCCATTAGAACAGCGAACCAGGGCGGGTCTTTTGCTTTTTATGAGTACATTAAGATTATACACTAAGCAGGCTCTTTCTATTTCTGAACAAATAGAACTACTAAAAAGTAGAGGCTTAAATATTGCAGATTCATCCAAGACTGCAAAATTTCTTGGAGAGGTCAGTTATTTTCGTTTTGTTCAATACCTTCGTCCAATGGAGGCAGATAAAACTTCACATCAATTTAAGCCTAATAGTAGATTTGAAGATGCCGTAGCTCTCTACAACTTTGATATGGAGTTGAGAGACTTGATGTTCAAAGCTATCCAACGATTAGAGATAGCTTTGCGCACAAAAATTATACAAGAGTTCTCATTGGAACATGGACCATTTTGGTTCTTTGATACAAGCCTTGCTGATGACGAACATAAGTTTATTGAGAATATGAACTCCATAGACAGAGAGCTTCAACGTAGTAAAGAGGACTTTATCAAGGAGCATAGGCGCAACTATGACAAGCCAATTTTCCCACCAGCATGGAAAACTCTTGAACTGGCATCTTTCGGTACGCTTTCAAAACTCTATTACAATTTCTGTGACAAGAAATTGAAGAAGCGTGTAGCTCGTCAGTTCAATCTTCCTCAGCATGAGGTATTGGAAAGCTGGATGCGTAGCGTAACTGTCTTGAGAAACTGTTGCGCTCACCACTCACGCCTCTGGAACCGTTATCTTTCTACAGCTCCTCAAATGAGCGCTTCTTTACGTGGTGCATGGGTGAACATAGAAGGTGTAGATGCAAACAAAGTATATGCTATAGCCTGTTGTATTGCATATTGGCTTGATTCCATGGGATACGGCTTGGACTTCAAGAACAAGCTCAAATCCTTACTCGCTTCTTATTCACAGGTAGATCCGACAGCTATGGGTTTTCCTGAAAATTGGATTTCCGAGCCCCTATGGAGATAACTTTACTGACTCAAAAACAAGTTAGTCTGTCGGCAGTGAACTTTTCACTATCGACTGCTTTTTAATTAACGGCCCTACACCTTATTATATATAGGAGCTTCATACAATTCGGAGGTTGGGTGCTTAAGAATAGGAAAGAAGTATAATATTTCAAAGAGGGTGTGTCATCAGTCCATGACGCACTTTCTTTTACCTTTAATAAAGGCTGGACAGCAAGCCCCGAACGCCTAACAGACTAGCGAATCGTATTATACCAAGCCACCTCATTCTGATAACTCAAGTGCTTCATTCTGATAACTCAAGAGCTTCATTCAGCTAACTGAGCTACTTCGTTCAGCCAACGCAGCCATATTATTCAGCCAACGAAATTGACTCTTCCACCCGACGAAGTCGAATCTTTAACCCAACGAAATCGAATCTTCCGCCCAGCGCAGTCGTATCTTTAACCCAACGCAGTCATATCTATCGACTCAATGAAGCGTATAAACTTGTTAAATGACGTACATGATTTCATCTGCTTACTTAAACTGGCTGGAGTCCCTACACCTTATCATATATACTGGCATTGAGATGTGAATATCGGAAAAAGCTTTGGGTAATCCAAAGATTAATCGTAACTTTGTTGGCTGTTTACTAAATTGTTAAACAACAAAGCACTTCATTCAACATAATATTCACATAAAATGATACTAAGAATAGAAATTCCACAGGAACTTATTCGGCAAGATGCAGAAATCGTCATCAAAGTAAGCAACAGAAACAACGCATTGGGATATGTCATAGAGAAAGGTAGCAATCATGTAGCGCGGCAAATAGCCAAAGAATACATGAATGGCTGTCCGACGCTGGGCGAATATGTCAGGGAACTCACCCAACGGCTCCACAAGAATGGCAAACACCGGTCTGCAGAAATATATATGTGCACCTTGCGCAGCTTCATGAGATTCCGAAAAGAGAAAGACCTGCTGATTAGCCAACTCGACAGCCTCATCATGGAAGATTACGAGAGTTATCTGAGAAAGAGCGGTCTCACGCTGAACACTGTCTCTTTTTACATGAAGCGACTCCGAGCTATCTACAACAAAGCTCTGGAGCAATATGGGCTGGAAGACCGTAAACCCTTCGCCCACTCTTTCACCAAGAATACTCCGACTGCCAAAAGAGCACTTACAACGGAAAACATCCATCAGATAGTCTCGGCTACGACCATCACTGAGGAAGAAGCACTGGCGAGAGACCTCTTCCTCTTCAGTTTCTACACCCGAGGCATGTCGTTCGTAGATATCGCCTTTCTTGAAAAAGGAAGCATCAAGAACGGACAGCTCATATATAAGAGGAAGAAGACGGGTAAAGAACTGAGGATAGCATGGCGACCCTGTATGCAAGAGATTGCAGACCGCCACCCTTCGCTCGACGGCAAGCATCTGCTGGGCATTGTTAACCAGAACGTGGTTACCGATGTCAGGAAACAGTATCACTACCGCCAATGTAGGGTGAACAAGGCTTTGCAGAAGTTCACCCAGCGCATCGGCATGCCGATGAAAGTAACGATGTACTGTGCCCGCCACTCCTGGGCTACCATCGCCAAGGAGAAGAACATCCCCATCAGCGTGATAAGTGACAGCATGGGGCACAACTCAGAGAAAATCACGCGCATCTATCTGAAAAGTATCAATGACGATGTGATAGACAGATACAACGATATGCTTATCGAAGCCATCAGTATATGAGAGTGAGGTAGAGTTTTTCCGCCAACGATGCTGGAGAAATTACGTCACGACGTAGCAGCTGATACGTCGCGACGTATCAACAACTACGTCCCGACGCAGTGACAGCTACGTCGCGACGCAATTTCAGAAGCATCCTGGCTATTATGAAGTAAGCCTCACTCCCATTTTTGGTGATTAAAAGGCAGAAAATGGGGCAGTATTGAACGCAAAAATACTTGTTTTGTTCAGTCGATTTATCAAGAGTCCCCATGAACAGAAAAAACAAAGCGGCAAGAAACATACTGAATACCAGTCTATTACATTGCATTTCTGTTTAATTATCACTATGGCAACACATGGCAATTCTCGGCGTTTTTTAAAGAATTGCCATATACATAGAAGCACTGATTATCAGCTATTTATCTCTACGATATGGCAATATGGCAATTAAATACACCCAAAAAACTTTTTTTTATTATATAGGCATTTAGCTTTCCATAGCATATCTCCTGGCTGGAGATATTCATAGACAACAAGAACTGAGTGGCGACAAAAAGCCACGACATTTAAAAACAATAAGAACTTAGTGGTCATAAAAAACCACACTATATATAAGAACAATAAAATAACTTTTCTAAGAGAACCTTTGAAAGAGAACGAAGAACTTTTCTAAGAGTGCAGACTCTTTTCATCAAACGGAACTCTTAATTCGATATAGAGAATTAATTAATAACTTCCTTCCGAAAGGTTGGAAAAATCGTATAACTTTATAAATTATTACCGTATGAAAAGAAAGTATTTTAGCGCGCTGCTTATGGGTGCATTGACAATTGCCTCGGTAAGCACATTTACTTCTTGTAAAGACTACGATGATGACATCAGTGGTTTGCAAAAGCAGATTGATGATCTTAACAAAATCGTGAAAGAGATCCAGAGTCAAATCAATGCTGGTGCTATCCTTGACGATGTTCAATCTACAGAGAATGGCCTCACCATCAAGTTGACAAAGAACGGCAAACAAGACACTTACAACATTACCAATGGTAAGGATGGTGCAAAGGGTGAAACTGGTGCAGCTGGTCAAGATGGTACCGTTTGGAAGATTGGTGATAATGGAAACTGGTGGTCTTCTGAGAAAGGTGGAGAATGGAAAGATACCGGCATGCCATCAAGAGGAGAAAAGGGTGCAGCTGGCACTCCTGGCACTCCTGGTACTTCTGGTGCAGCTGGAGCTCCTGGTAGGGATGGCAAGTACTATAAGCCAGATGCATCTACTGGTACATTCTGGGAGATTGATGGTGAGACCAAGAAAGATACTGGTATTTCTTATGTAAGTGCCAATACACTTACTGCGCTCTGGACAGAAGATGCTCTTATACTCAACAATGTAAAGGATGTAGAAGGTGGCAAGGTTGTCATCAACCTGACTAGCAAGCTGTTATCTTTAGTGTTTAGTCCGAAGGCTTATTGGGAAGGTATTGAGACTATTCCAGTTTACTCCTTCGACTACAATCCTATTGAGTTGGAGAAGGCAGATGTTACAAAGAATCAGATAGGCGACTTGGGTACAGAAAATTCAGGAAAACATGTATCAATCGTTACTGATGCAGTAGCTTCTTACTATCTCAATCCATCTAATGCGTCAGTTGACACTAAAGATGTAAGCCACTATTCGTTCTTGATTAACACTGCTGATATTTTGAATACTCGTGCTACTAGCAACGATATCAAGGTTACAAAGGTGGACAAGGAAGATGGTATGATTAAGGTTCACTTCGGTATGGCTAACGGAAATGCTTTGACAGAAACAGACAATAAGGTTGATGTTGCAGCACTTCGCTACAAGTATGCTATCAAGAAGGGAGATAAAGAAGTAAAGGATACACTCGTAACTTCTGACTTTGCTGCTCTCAAGCACTTCAAGATTACCAGCTTCACTATCAACAAGGTTGCTGCTAAGGGTACCGTTGATGAGCAGAACGCTTCTTGCCAGACATTGGCTACTACAGCAGAGTCTGCTGTGAAAGATGTTCATGCTCCAGTCTTGACTATTGCATACAATGATGTGGATGGTATTCACCTCGATGATTGGATGGATGTTCACTATAAGATAAACAACCAATATGCTCTCTGGGGTGGTCAGACCACAATTAACGAGCAGAAGTTCAAGTTGAAGTATGAGTTGATTGGCTACATTTCTCCTAACTATGATACTAACGAGAGTGATCACGCTACAATTGATGGCGACCTCTTCAAGGTAAAGGGTTATAAGGATGATGCTACAGGTCGTCAGATTATCGGTCGTACTCCATTGGTACGTGTAACTTTGGTTGATGGCAACTCAGGTGATGCTATTGCTTCTGTTGGTTACATCAAGGTTGAAATTACAGATGTAAATGCAACTCCTGAAACTGTTGAGTCTGATGGTATCAAGAAAGACTATACTGTAGGTTGTACAGGTAATGTCTTGGATAAGGTACAGGCTATCACTTGGGATGAGGTTGAAAGCAAGGTTCTCGCTAAGATTGATATGAGTAAGTCTGAATTCGAGGCTAACTATAGATTCGTAGATGGTATCCAGTATCAGCTTAATGCTCAGAACGGCTTCGACGTACTTACACCAAGCGTAGGTACTGTAATTAGTACAACAGATGCTGTTGGCGGTCACCAGACTAACGTATTGAAGTGGACTGTTACAGAAAACGAGGCCTATCAGTCGTTGAAGAAGGATGGCGATGCAATCACAGTATGGGTTAAGTTCGCTCCTAAGGCTACAGCAAGAACTTTGAAGGACATTTATGTGAAGTTGTCTTGGACAGCTCCTAAGGTTCACAATACACCAACTGCAACCATCAAGGACTCTGACAAGAAGGCTGCTGCTTGGCATAAGGCAAACACAAACGCCGCAGGCTTCGACCAGCTCCATATTCAGGTAGGTAATGCTACCCAGGCAGGTGCAACATGTGAGTTCGACAATCTGGTAGTAGCTAGTACATTCAACTCTAAACTTGTTGATATTGTCAAGAATCAGATTAAGGATCAGTATGCAGCTCTCGCTGGTGCAGCTAGCGTAACATACAAGTTTGCTCCTACCGCAGATCAGTCTCACAAGACATTCTATGGTGCTAAGAGCAATACTAAATATGATATCTCTGTGAGCACAGATGGTACTACAATCTCTGCATCTGCAGGTACTGTTAGTCATAAATTGGCAACTATCACAGCAACAGATGGTACTATCAGTATTGAGAAGAATGATTTCACAAAGGATATCTTGAACAAGTGTGGCAGCGTTTCTGAACTTGCCGACGCATTGACATTTACTGTCCTTGCAGATGTAAAGACTTGTGATCCTGCATCAGACTTGATCAACTTGACCAATAAGACATTCGATGTAAAGGTTATCAAACCTCTCTTCGTAAAGAGTGTATCCGTTGCAGCAATGACATTGAACAATTACCAGTCAATGACTAATGTTCCTGTTAAGTTCGAATTTGTTGATTTCAACAACTATACTCAGACTAAATTCTGGGCTAATAGTAATCCGAAGGTTGCATTCAAGGACTTCTATAAGATTGCATCTATTAAGAAGGACGGCGACATTACCACTAACTATAGTGGTGCTTGGAAGAAGATTGATGAAAGCGACATCAAGGTAACTTACACTCCGGGCACACTTGCTGTAAGCGATGGCGTAATATCCGACTATGGTAAGGTTTCTTTGGTACAGGTTAACCAGAGCCGTGCAAATGGTTTCGATGTTAAGATACCTGTTGCTATTACATACAACTGGGGTACATTGTACACCAATATCCAGTTCCATGTAAATCCTGCATCTGCAGCTGCTAGAAAGCACTAATTAGAAACAAAAAACTATATCAAGGAGGGCGGAGCGAAACTCCGTCCTCCTTTCTCTTAAATATAAGCTGTATGAAATCTTTGAAATTAATTATTTTTCTCATTACATCTGTGCTGATGCTAAGTTTGAGTTCTTGCAACTCATGTAGCTCCAAGAAGGAAGAACCACAAGGTCCTTCTCCTACGAAGTTTGAAGAAAGCATGACAGGGAAAGACACCCTTGCCGTCAAGCAATTGGTAGACAAATTCTTTACCTATGCTAAAGAAAAGAACTTCACAGAGGCAGCAGGTATGCTTTATCGTGCAGCTAACGACCTGAAGGAAGAACCTCAGCCATTAAACAACGATGAAATGGCAGAAGTCAAGCACATGTTAGAGCTTTTTCCAATGGTAGATTACCGTATCGAGTATATCAAGTTTGATGAAGCTAATCTCAATGAAGTTCTCTGCTATGTCATCATGAAGAAAGCTGATGGCGAAACGCCTGAGATATCCACCAAGATGTTCTTCAAACCTGTCAACTACATGGGTAACTGGCTGCTCTGTCTCAACAATACCGAATATGGTGACAAAGGTGTAGTTGATCCTGACAAACGAGACTCCGTAGAAAAGAACTTCCAAAAAAAGGAAAAGGCAAAGGCAAAGACAAAGGAGAAAGTGAAATAGAATAAGGCAAAACAAAAATAGTTTACTATTCTGTTAAGTATAAACCATAAAAACATTAGACTATATGAAGATTAAACTATTTATGGCATCAACTTTGTTAGCCATCGGCTCTACTGCCGCTATGGCGCAAGCATCCTACACAGATAAGGATGGAAACGAATATCAGTTTAAGCGTCACTGGTTCCTGGATGTTCAGGCTGGTGGGCAATATACTGTGGGTGAGGCAAGCTTCTCTGACTTGCTTTCTCCTAACTTCCAGGGTGCCATCGGCTACC
>CAVBFV010000037.1:0-17624 GCA_963594575.1 Lachnospiraceae bacterium
CCCCATATTGGTCATATCAACATAAAATTTTAATTTATATAAGAGAGATTTTTCTCTAACCTAACAATTGCTATTCAGCATCCTTCTCCAATTCTGCCTCATGATCCGCAATCAGCTTACTCTGAATGTCGGAAGGAACCAACTCGTAGCTGGCAAACTTGGTAGTGAATGAAGCACGTCCACCTGTCAATGAACTCAGAGAGATGGAATAGCTGGCAAGTTCCTTCAAAGGAATCTTGGCACTCAACTTCTGGTAACCGGCCTCGCTGTCCATACCCATAATGAGAGCACGACGTCCCTGGAGATCACTCATCACATCACCCATGAAATCAGCAGGCACATAAACCTCAAGATCATAGATAGGCTCCAGAATCTTCGGACCAGCCTGTTTGAAGGCATCGCTGAACGCATGGCGGGCAGCAAGCATGAACGAAAGTTCATTACTATCTACTGGGTGCATCTTACCATCATAAACGATGACACGTACATCACGTGCATAACTGCCTGTCAACGGACCATGTTCCATACAGTCCATAACACCCTTCAGAATAGCTGGCATGAAGCGAGCATCAATGGCACCACCAACCACAGAGTTGAGGAATACCAGCTTACCACCCCATGGCAAACTAACCTCTTCACGGCTCTTGATATTCATCTTGAACTCCTGACCATTGAAGGTAAATGACGTAGGATCAGGCATACCTTCTGCGTATGGTTCAACAATGAGATGCACCTCACCAAACTGACCAGAGCCACCACTCTGTTTCTTATGGCGGTAGTCAGCACGAGCCTTCTTGGTAATAGTCTCACGATAAGGAATACGTGGCTCTTCGAAAGTTACATTGAGTTTTTCGTTGTTTTCCAGACGCCACTTCAGCGTGCGGAGATGGAATTCACCCTGTCCTCTTACGATTACCTGGCGCAATTCCTTGCTCTGATCAACAATCCAAGTAGGGTCTTCCTGGCGCATCTTCAGGAGTGCAGCCATCAGTTTCTCTGTATCCTGAACATTGGCAGCCTTGATAGCACGTGAATACTTAGGGTTAGGATATTTAATGAAGTCGAAACGCCACTCAGCCCCCTTACCATTAAGGGTATTGCCAGTCTTCACGTCCTTCATCTTCACGGTACAGCCAATATCACCGGCATTCAACTGCTCTACAGGCACACGGTTGGCACCCGCACAGGCATAAATCTGTCCGATACGCTCCTTGGAGCCACGATCTGCATTAGTCAGGTCGTCACCATTCTTGATAGAGCCGCTCATCACCTTGAAGTAGCTTACCTCACCGATATGAGGTTCCATACCAGTCTTGAAGAAGTAAACACTCTCAGGACCATTGCTGTCTGGCGTAATTTCCTCACCACGTGTATTATGCAGTTTCGGCATCTCGCTTACGAAAGGAACCACATTGCCCAGGAACTCCATCAGGCGGTGAACGCCCATCGACTTACCTGCACAAACGCAGAACACAGGGAAGATGCTACGGCTAACCAATCCCTTGCGGATGCCCTCGCGAAGTTCATCTTCTGTCAGACTCTCGCTCTCGAAGAACTTCTCCATCAGTCCCTCATCGTTCTCGGCTGCAGCCTCTACAAGAGCCGTATGAAGTTCCATGGCTTTCTCCATTTCCTCTTCTGGAATATCTTCAATAATAGGAGCACCGCCCTCAGGCTTCCAGGAATATTTTTTCATCAATAAGACGTCAATGAGAGCATTGAAGCCTGAACCGGTCTCGATAGGATATTGTATCTGCACACACTTAGAACCGTAAATGTCCTTCATGGTGGCTATGATATTATCAAAGTCGCACTTGTCTGAGTCGAGCTGGTTTACCAGGAAGATGACAGGTTTGCCCAACTTCTCGGTATAACGGAAGTTGTTCTGTGTACCAACCTCTGGACCATACTGACCATTGATAAGGATAACTGCCTGATCGGTAACATTGAGAGATGTAATGGCACCTCCCACGAAATCATCGCTACCTGGGCAATCTATAATGTTAAGCTTCTTGTTGTTCCACTCTACATGAAAAACTGTAGGGAACACAGAGTAGCCGTATTCCAACTCAACTGGGAAGTAGTCGCTCACCGTATTTTTCGCTTCTACAGAGCCTTTACGCTTGATAACGCCTGCTTCAAATAACATACTCTCGGCAAGTGTAGTCTTGCCGCTACCCGCACTGCCCAACAGCGCAATGTTTTTAATCTCATTTGTCTGATAAACTCTCATGACGCTTATAGATTTTTAAGGGTTATACTTAAATTTGCTAGTTGAAATCCACAGTCAAACCACCGGTTTTTCTGTTTCATGCTACTAAAGTACAAAAAAAATCGCACATTGCCAAAAGTTTTGGGCAAAAAACTTCTGTTTTTTAAAACATATTAGTACTTTTGCACTTTGTTTAGACATGTTTTTGTCTTTACACCTTATTATATATAGAAAAAGAAGTTCAGAAATATGGCAGGACTATACATACATATCCCCTTTTGTGAAAGCCGGTGCATCTACTGCGGTTTTTACAGTACCACCTCCCTCAAGTTAAGGGATGATTACACTGATGCTCTCTGCCGGGAGATGCAGATGCGCCCGGCAAAAGCCGCTCTCGGAAGCAATGAAACTATCGAAACCATCTATCTGGGCGGTGGAACCCCGAGTCAGCTCAACGGCTCCCAACTCAACCAGATTTTCTCTGCTATCAGAAAAAACTATACGCTGGCAGAGAATATGGAGATCACGATGGAATGCAATCCGGACGATGTAACCGGCGATTTCTGTGAAACGCTGAAGCAACTCCCCATCAACAGAATCAGCATGGGAGCGCAGACCTTCAGCAATGAGCGCTTACACTTTCTGCATCGCCGTCATAACGCCAGAGAGGTAGAAGAAGCCGTCACCCGACTCCGTAACATCGGCATCCGCAATATCAGTATCGACCTGATGTTCGGATTCCCCGAAGAATCTCTTTCCCAATGGATGAGCGATATCAGGCACGCCATACAGCTGGATGTGGAACACATATCTGCCTACAGTCTGATGTACGAAGAGGGAACTCCCCTCTACCATATGCTGAAACAGGGAAAGATTAGCGAAATAGATGAAGAAACCAGTCGCAAGATGTATGAAGCCCTGATAGACCAGCTTACTGGAGCAGGCTACGAACATTATGAAATCAGCAATTTTGCCCGTCCGGGCTTCCGTTCACGTCACAACAGCAGTTACTGGCACGAGGTACCATATATCGGAATAGGAGCAGCCGCCCACTCCTACAATAGGAAGCAGCGCAGCTGGAATATCGAAAATATCCAGACTTATATTCGAAGCATCGGCGATGGCATTCTGCCTTCTGAGAGTGAACAGCTAGATATTTTCACCCGATACAACGATCTGATAACAACCGCCTTGCGAACAAGCGACGGAATAAACCTCATGAAGATGGAGCAGGAATTCGGAAAAGGACTGGCAGACAGACTGTTCCAGGAAGCCCAGTCGCATATCAGCCGGGGGCTGATGAAAATAAAGAACGGCAGGCTCTCCCTCACTCGGGAAGGTCTTTACATATCGGATGATGTGATGAGTGATTTCATGATTATATAATGGTTTCAATAAACAAAAAAGCCTTGGAATCTAATTCCAAGGCTCTAATTTCTTTAAACCATTTTTCTTGTATACTTCATAATAAAAAGCTTTAATGCTCTTGACCACTTGTATGGTAGATTTCTTTTTCTGCAACATAGGCTTAACCAGCTGCATCACAGCAAAACAAACTACCACAATAAGCAATACTACTGCCCAAGAGAGAATCTCACTCTGAATATCCAAAATTGGCTGGAGGCCAATGCCCAAAGCCACAGGCAGGATAAAACAGACCCAATCTATCGGGCTGTCAAGCTTGGTTGATTCGAAATATTCATCGCGTAGTGCTTTTGGAGCATTCAAGATTAATCTTTTCTGGTGCTTATTCCAGTAATCTTCAAATTCTTTTTCCATGCAATCCATTTACTGTTTTGTCTTAAAACTAGACGGTTAAAACTTCAATACTTATACTTTTCGGCTACAAAGATAAGAATAATTATTCATTTCTCCAAAATTACAACATACTACTTTGAATATTTAACGTATATTAATTCTAATGGTCAAAACAAAAACTTCACTGCATCACTTGACAATAGCCTGCTTGTATATAGACAGGAAAAGGCAACACCCAACGACGGGCATTGCCTTTCTTGTATAATAACAAAGAGGAATTTTATCTCTCATTAAGTGGCTTATACTCCAGTTCGCCAAGAATATTCTTATATGCAGGACGGATAATACGACGGCCTTCGAAATTGAGTTCTTCAATACGATGGGCTGTCCAACCCACGATACGTGCCATGGCGAAAATAGGTGTATAGATTTCCTGTGGCAAACCAATCATTTCATAGATAAAGCCACTGTAGAAATCAAGATTTGCACACGCTGGCTTGCTGCCTCCACGGTGTTCCTGCAGACATTTGATACCTTCCTGCTCTATCAACTTCAGGAAATTATACTCGTCTTCTCTACCCTTTTCCTTGGCAAGTTCACCTGCCAGTCGCTTCAGTTCAACGGCACGTGGGTCACTCAAAGTATAGACCGCATGACCGATACCATAAATGAGACCTGTCTTGTCATAAGCCTCCTTGTTGAGCATTCGCTTAAGGTAAGTATCAAGTTCAGTTACATTACCCCAATCCTTGATAGCTTCTTTCAAGTGGTGGAACATATTGATAACCTTGATATTGGCACCACCATGCAAAGGACCCTTTAAACTACCGATACCAGCAGCAATAGAACTGTAAGTATCTGTACGGGTAGAAGATGTTACACGTACTGTAAAGGTTGAGTTGTTACCACCACCATGTTCTGCCTGGATAATCAGGAGAAGGTCGAGCATACGGGCATCCAGTTCGGAATAGTTTTCATGCTTCATCATATAAAGAAAGTTCTCTGCAATAGAGAGATTCTCACGAGGATGACGAATATGTAGACTTCTACCCTGAACAGAGTGACGGTAGATATTGTATGCATAAGCAATGATGGTTGGGAACTTGGCAATCAATTCAATACTCTGGCGCATCAGATTGTCACGGCTGATGTCATCCGGATTCGGATCGAAGGTGTACATTTCGAGCACACAACGGGCCAGGATGTTCATGATGTTGCTGCCTTCCAGCTCGATGATATGGGTAATCGTACGATGATCAAGCGGCATATTATCGTTCAGAAGTTCCTTGAAAGCATCCAATTCCTCCTTATCAGGCAACTGGCCCGAGAGCAGCAGGAAGGCTACTTCCTCGAATCCGAAACGCTTCTCCTTCAAGAGAGGAGTTACCAGATCATCAAGTTCATAACCACGATAATAAAGTTTACCTTCTGTAGGAGTCAACTTACCTTCTGCATCGCGCTCATAACCCACTACATTACCGATATTGGTCAGTCCGACCAACACACCAGAGCCATCCTCATTACGAAGTCCACGCTTCACATTGAACTTCTTGAATGCATCCTTATCAATCTTGCATGAGTTTTTTACCTCATCGCTTAATTTATATATTAAATATTCTTTATTCATAACTGTTACTATTTTAGCTGCATGGCTACAACTATTATTTCTTTGCAGCAAAGTTCAATGCAGAACCAGCCTTAAACCATGCAATCTGTGTATCATTATAAGTATGCTCAACCTCGAAACTATCCTCAGAACCATCCTTGTGCTTCAGGGTGACGGTGAGTTTAGAACCTGGCGCAAACTCCTTCAAACCTGTCAAAGAGATGCGGTCGTCCTCCTGCACCTTATTATAATCATCCTTGTTGCAGAATGTGAGGGCAAGCATACCCTGCTTCTTCAGGTTGGTTTCGTGGATGCGGGCGAAACTCTTGGCGAGAATCACCTTCACGTTGAGGAAACGAGGCTCCATAGCTGCATGCTCACGGGAAGAACCTTCACCATAGTTATCCTCTGCCACCACGATGCTGCTGATGCCTTTTGCCTTGTAAGCCTTGGCAGCGGTAGAAACCTCGACATAAGCACCATCCAACTGGTTCTTCACCTTATTACTCTCACCGTTAAAGGCATTAACGGCACCCATTAAAAGGTTGTCGGAGATGTTCTGCAAATGTCCACGGAACTTCAGCCAAGGACCCGCCATAGAGATGTGGTCGGTGGTACATTTGCCCTCGGTTTTGATAAGAAGCGGCATATCTGTCAGGTCTTTTCCATCCCATGGAGCAAACGGAGCAAGTTTCTGGAGTCGGTTGCTGTCAGGCGCAATAACTACCTCTACATTGGCATTTTCTTCGCTTGGAGCAATGAATCCCTTATCCTCTACGGCAAAACCCTTAGGTGGGAAGGTGAAACCTGTAGGCGCATCGAGCATCACGCTGTTGCCCTCCTTATCCAACAAGGTATCGGTAGCCGGATTGAAGTCGAGACGGCCCGCAATGGTGAGAGCCACGGTGAGCTCTGGACTGCCGATGAAGGCAAACGTATTAGGGTTGCCATCAGCACGGCGGCGGAAGTTTCGGTTGAAAGAAGTGACGATGGCATTCTTGCGCGTATTATCATCGGTATGACGCTTCCACTGTCCGATGCAAGGACCGCAGGCATTGGTCATGATGAGGGCTCCAATCTTCTTGAAATCATCAAGGATGCCATCACGCTCGGCTGTATAGCGAATCTGCTCTGAACCCGGGTTGATGATAAGCTGCCCCTTCACCTCAATACCTTTCTCATAAGCCTGACGGGCAATGCTGGCAGCACGGGCCAAGTCCTGATAAGAAGAGTTGGTACAGCTACCTACCAATCCGACTTCTACTACCATCGGATAATCGTTGGCAGGACCTTTTGCCTTCATGTGAGAGATTGGTGTGGCTGCATCTGGAGTGAACGGACCGTTAAGATGAGGTTCAACCTTAGAAAGGTCGATTTCAACAATCTGGTCGTAGAAAGCAGACGGATCTGCCAACACCTCATCATCAGCACGGAGTTCGGCTGCATTCATCTGTGCGAGAGATGCAATTTCTTCACGGCCTGTCTTGCGGAGATACTCGCTGGCATTCTGGTCGAATGGGAAGATAGAGCATGTGGCACCCAATTCGGCTCCCATGTTACAGATGGTAGCCTTGCCGGTAGTCGAGATGCTGTCCAATCCCTCGCCGAAGTATTCGAGGATGGCATTGGTTCCGCCCTTTACGGTAAGAATGCCGAGGATTTCGAGAATCACATCCTTAGGAGTGGCCCAGCCAGAGAGTTTACCTATGAGATGCACACCAATGAGACGTGGCATCTTGAGTTCCCAAGGCTGACCGGTCAACACATCTACGGCATCAGCACCACCTACACCTACTGCCACCATGCCGAGACCGCCGGCATTAGGAGTATGAGAATCAGTACCCACCATCATACCTCCAGGGAATGCATAGTTTTCGAGCACTACCTGATGGATGATTCCGGCACCAGGTCCCCAGAATCCGATATGATATTTCTGAGAAACAGATTTCAGGAAGTCATATACCTCCTTATTGGTCTTGCAAGCCTCAGGAAGATCTTGTGTTGCGCCCACATCGGCACGAATCAAGTGATCACAATGTACGGAAGCAGGTACGGCCACCTTGTCCTTACCCGCATTCATGAACTGCAAGAGTGCCATTTGCGCAGTCGCATCCTGCATCGCCACGCGATTAGGACGGAAGTCAACATATTCTATACCTCTTTTATATGGTCGCAACTGTGTAGGGTCGAAAAGATGCGCAAAGAGCACCTTCTCGGCATAAGTAAGAGGTCGTTTCACCGTAGCCTTAGCCTGGGCTACACTTTCCGAATACGAAGCGTAAAAGCTTCTCAGCATTTCAATGTCCAATATCATCTTGTTCACAATTTTAATTAATTATACACTCTTTCGAGCAATTCTGTTTGCAAAAATACAACTTTTTCTACAAATAGTAGCATGTTTTATCGAAAATTTATCATTTTGATATGATTTTTCTGTTTTTTTGATAATTTTGTTGCATATTTATACGTTAATCACTCTCTTTCTCCAGAAAAGCAGGATTATGATATGAAAAGACAAGAATGGCTACTGAAAGGCAGGAAAACAGAGAAAAAAGAAAGGAAAGTGAAGAAAAGAGAAGTAAAAATGAAAGAAAAAGCAAAAATTTTTGGTGCTCTCCGCATTATTTATTATTTTTGCAGATGTTATGAGAATAGACATTATTACAGTATTACCAGAGATGCTGGAGGGATTCTTCAATGAGTCCATTCTGGCACGTGCGCAGAAGAAGGGTCTAGCGGAGATTCATCTGCACAACCTGCGTGACTACACATTAGATAAATGGAAGCGTGTGGACGACTATCCATACGGCGGAAGTGCCGGCATGGTGATGCAATGTGAACCAATAGACCGCTGCATTGCTGCGCTGAAGGCAGAGCGCGAGTATGATGACGTGATTTATGTTTCGCCAGATGGTGAAACTTTCAACCAGAAGATAGCCAACGAAATGTCGATGCAGGGTAACCTCATCATCCTCTGCGGTCACTACAAGGGTATTGACCAGCGTGTGCGCGACCATCTCATTACCCGCGAAATCAGTGTAGGTGATTATGTGCTGACGGGTGGCGAACTTGCTGCAGCCATCATCTCAGATGCCGTCATCCGACTGGTTCCGGGTGTTATCAGCGACGAACAGAGCGCACTTTCCGACTGTTTCCAGGACGACATTCTTGCCGCCCCTATCTACACCCGTCCTGCCGACTACAAGGGATGGAAGGTTCCGGAGATTCTGCTCAGTGGCAACGAAGCCAAGATTCGCCAGTGGGAATTCGACCAGGCCATGGAAAGAACCAAGCGCCTGCGCCCTGACCTGCTGAAATAAGAAGAAATCATTGCTGATTACTATCATACCCAGAACGGTGTTTTTTAGGCACGGTGTAATCCGTTCCTAAAAATCACCGTTCTACTCATTCTCAAGCCATATACTAAAACTCTACACCTTATTTATCAACTACACCTTATTAATATTATTCTTTTTCTACGCATTTTTCGCAGAAAGCCTCACCCAGCATGAAACCTTCTTCGTAGAGGCGTTCCAGTTTATCGGTATTCTTCTCTATTCTGCCAACTTCCAACGGACGGATTGGACGGATACAGGTAATCTTACCAGCAGCCTCCAGATCATCTACAAGCTGGATCTGTTCGTTATAAGCCCGATGACGGTGACTCAGAGCCACACGCAGGCGAGGATAGTTCTTATATAAATAAGGTATCTTACGGTCTTTGCCCATATCACGCCATCCTTTGTTGCGAGTCAGGACAACCACATTGTGTTGCCACCCCATGTCAATGGCGTGCTGTACCGGAATACTGTCCGCAATACCACCATCCAACATAGGAATGCCATCCACTTCCACAATCTTGCTCACATATGGCAAACTGCTGGAAGCACGCACAACATCCAGTGCACGCTGCCTGTCATGATTCTCGGAAAGATACATAGCCTTGCCCGTAAGACAATTGGTAGTAACCATCTCGAAACCATCGGCATACTTAAAATAGGTATCAAAATCGAAAGGCAAGAGCTGGTTCGGAAACTTATCGTAGAGCAATTTGCGGTCGAAGATACACCCCTGAGTCACCAGATGGCGAATACCGATATACTGGTATCGGGCCAGATAATCGATGTTAGAGATACGGGCACGCCGAGGTTGGCGGCTCATATACGACATGCCATTACATGCCCCAGCCGATACAGCCACCGTATAAGGGAAATGAACATCATGCTTCATGAAGGCATCCAGTACCCCACTGGTGAAGACCCCTCGCATGCCTCCTCCCTCAAGAACCAAACCTGTTGTTTTCAAATTCAATTTCATAACACACTCTCTGCTTTTAAAATTCTGAAAATAATTATATTTTGCTCGCAGCATAGACAATTTTCTTACATTTTGTCTAGCAAAAAGCCGTTTTTATATTAATTATTTATAAATTTACGCGTTTTATTCAATTTTGCTTGCAAAGATACGTATTTTTTGGGAAATAATTGCTAACTTTGCAAGCAAAATAATGTAAAATACTAAAAATATGTTCAGCAAAGAGACTTACATCAGCCGCAGACAGGAGTTGAAGAAGCTTGTGAAAAGCGGCGTAATTATACTTTTCGGAAACAACAATTCACCATGTAATTTCCCTAATAACGGATATTACCCTTTCCGTCAGGACTCGACATTCCTCTATTATTTCGGATTGCAGCGCGACGGTCTGGTAGGTGTGATAGATATAGACAACGATATTGAAACCCTGATTGGCGACGACATCGACCTCGTAGACATCGTATGGTACGGAAGCGTTGACAGTGTTCACGATCTTGCAGCGCAGGTAGGCGTTCACAACTCAGCACCTATGAAAACGCTCAAGACTATCTGCAACGACGCCATGTCGAAGAAGCGCAAGATTCATTTCCTGCCACCTTACCGCTACGACATCAAGCTGCAGGTATTCGACCTTCTGGGCATCCATCCTAACCAGCAGAAAGAAGAGGCCAGCATGGACCTCATCAAGGCTGTTGTGAAGATGCGTTCAACTAAGACCCAGGAAGAAATCGAGGAATTGGAGCGTGCTGCTGTCATCGGATACAAGATGCATACCACAGCGATGAAGCTCGTACGTCCGGGTGTGACAGAAAAATATGTTGCAGGTCAGGTAAGCGGCATTGCCCACTCTTACGGAGCCATGGTCAGTTTCCCAACCATCTTCAGTCAGCACGGTGAAATTCAGCATGGTTATCCATCTATGAATGTACTGGAAGAAGGCAGACTGGCACTCTGTGATGCAGGTGCAGAAACTATGAACAACTACTGTTCAGACAACACCCGCACCATGCCGGTAAGCGGAAAGTTCAGCCAGCGCCAGTTGGAAATCTACTCTATTGTAGAAGAATGCCACGACCATGCACTGGATGTAGCCAAGCCAGGCGTAAAATGGGCTGACGTACACTTCTCTGTTTGCCGCCTGCTCTTCGACCGCATGAAGGAACTCGGACTTGCAAAGGGTGATACAGAAGAGGCTGTAAAGGCTGGAGCACACGCCATGTTCCTGCCTCATGGTTTGGGCCACATGATGGGAATGGATGTTCACGACATGGAGAACCTCGACCAGATTAACGTTGGTTTCGACGAAGAGGTACGCCCTAATCTTGAGCAATTCGGTACCAACTGCCTGCGTATGGGTCGCCGTCTGCAGGAAGGTTTCGTGGTAACCGACGAGCCGGGAGTTTACTTCATCCCTGCCCTCATCGACGACTGGAAGGCATCCGGTCACTGTGCAGAATTCCTCAACTTCGACAAGATTGAGACCTATAAAGATTTCGGTGGTATCCGAATTGAGGACGATGTACTCATCACCAAAGATGGTTGCAGATTCCTGGGCAAAGACCGCATACCTTATCATCCAAAAGATGTTGAGGAGTTCATGGCAGCCAACAAGGAATAAAATTCCTGAAAGAGAAATCATTTCAGAAAAAGGAATCAGAGAGAAGATATAACAAGAACATTAATATAAAGAGAAAAGAATTCATGAAGAAAACTATGATTGTTGCAGCCTTGATGGCTTTGGTAGCCACAGGAGCAAATGCGAAGAATGCTGCAGACTCTGCAGAAGTAGCAAAAAACAAACCAGTATTTACAGTGGTAAAGCAGAACCCTATCACTAGCATTAAGGACCAGAACCGCAGTGGTACGTGCTGGGCTTACTCTACCCTCAGCTACTTCGAGAGCGAGATTTTGAAGAAGACAGGCAAGACCTACGACCTCAGCGAGATGTTCGTAGCCAACAAGACTTATATGGACCGCGCCACAGTGGCAGTAAGAATGCACGGCGACGTGAGCTTCTCTGAGGGTGGTAGCGCCTACGATGTACTCTATGCTTTGCAGCACTATGGTATTGTACCTGAGTCAGCCATGCCTGCACCAGGTTCATTGACTGGTGACTCTCTGGCTAACTTCGGTGAGTTCTTCTCTGTAATGACTCCATACGTAGAGGCAGTAGCAAAGAGCACATCCAAGAAGCTTTCTCCAGCTTGGAAGAGCGGTCTTCAGGGTATCATCAACTCTTACATCGGTAAGACTCCTGAGAAGTTCACATACGAGGGCAAGCAGTATACTCCACAGAGCTTCTGCCAGAGCCTCGGTTTGAATCTTGATGATTATGTAACCATCACCAGCTACACCCACCACCCAATGTGGAGCAAATTTGCTGTTGAGGTACAGGACAACTGGCGCTGGCCTTTGAGCTACAACGTTCCTATGGAAGACATCTGCAAGATCATCGACAACGCTGTAAACAATGGTTACACAGTAGCTTGGGGCGGTGACGTAACAGAAGATGGTTTCACTCGCAAGGGTCTCGGTATCGCTTACGACGTAAAGAAGGTTCGCTCTATGGCCGGTACAGATGCTGACCATTGGTTCAAGCTCTCTAAGGACGAGAAGAAGGAGAAGTTTGATTCTCTCGGCGTAAATGCTCCTGAGATTGTTCCTACACAGGCTATGCGTCAGGAAGCATTCGACAATTGGGAGACAACTGATGACCACGGTATGCACATCTACGGTATCGCTAAGGATCAGAACGGCAAGGAGTACTACATGGTTAAGAACTCTTGGGGCGAGTATGGTGACTACAAGGGAACCTGGTACATGACCAAGGCTTTCGTAGCTTACAAGACTATGGACTTCATGGTTAACAAGAACGCCCTTCCTAAGGACATCCGCAAGAAGCTCGGAATCTAGGAGAGTTTTAATAGTTAAAAGTTTATAGTTAACAGTCTATAGGTTTTCTATGGACATTCTCCTAAACAAAAATATTCAAGGGGCAGCAAACCGATGAGTTTGCTGCCTTTTTTGTTGCCAAGAAAATCTCTTATTCACTTATTTTGGGTTGCCAACAAGTCTTATTTTTACTTATTTCTAGGTAATTTTATAAAATTCCTCCCTAAACATTTCCTTTTGTCATTTTATTTTCGTAACTTTGGGGGCAGAAATAAAAAATAATTAAAATGCATTTTAAATGGAATTACGAATCACCAACACCTGAACAGCAAAAAGCAGCTGAAGAATTAGGCGCCAAGCTAAATATGAGCCCAGTTCTTGCCCATTTGCTCATCAAGCGCGAGATTACGACAGAGTCTGCAGCCAAACGGTTTTTCCGTCCACAACTCTCAGATCTCATCAATCCATTCCTGATGAAAGACATGGATATTGCCGTAGATCGCCTGAACGATGCTATGGGTAGAAAGGAACGTATCCTTGTTTACGGAGACTATGACGTAGACGGATGCACCGCCGTTGCCCTGGTGTACAAATTCTTGCAGCAATTCTATTCAAACATCGACTACTACATTCCCGACCGCTACGACGAAGGTTACGGAGTGAGTAAGAAAGGAATAGATTTTGCTCATCAGACTGGTGTAAAACTGATTATTATTCTAGACTGCGGAATCAAGGCTATTCAGGAGATAGAATATGCCAAGAGTCTGGGAATAGACTTCATCATCTGCGACCATCACGTTCCTGACGATGTGATGCCACCTGCTGTGGCCATACTCAATCCGAAGCGTCCTGACGATCCATTCCCATTCAAGCATCTCTGCGGATGCGGTGTAGGATTCAAGTTTATGCAGGCTTTTGCAAAGAACAACAACATTCCATTCTCCAGGCTCATTCCTCTGCTCGACTTCTGCGCCGTGAGTATTGCTGCCGACATTGTGCCGGTGGTAGATGAGAACAGAATACTCGCCTTCCATGGTCTTAAGTTGCTGAATACCAACCCAAGTATCGGTCTGAAATCCATCATCGACATCTGCGGACTGAACGGACGCGAGCTCTCTATGAGCGATATTGTGTTCAAGATTGGTCCCCGCATCAATGCTTCAGGCAGAATGGAGAACGGCAAGCTGAGCGTAGATCTGCTAGTAGAAAGAGACTATTCCTCAGCCCTGCGCATGGCAAGACATATCAATGAGTACAATGAGCAGCGCAAAGACATAGACAAGCAGATGACTGAAGAAGCCAACGGCATCGTATCGCGTCTGGAAAGCATGAAACACAATTCCAGCATCGTGCTCTATGATGAAGGCTGGAAAAAGGGAGTCATTGGCATTGTTGCTTCCCGACTCACCGAAATCTACTTCCGCCCTACCATTGTTCTGACCCGGGATGGTGATATGGCTACAGGTTCAGCACGTAGCGTAACGGGATTTGACATCTACTCAGCCATCAAGAGTTGCCGCGACCTCCTGCTCAATTTCGGTGGTCATACCTATGCTGCCGGACTTACCTTGAAGTGGGATAAGGTTAGAGAGTTCAGAGACAGGTTCCAGCATTATGTAGAAGAGCATATTTCGCCTCAACAGACAGAACCGGTGCTCAACATAGATGCTGAAATAGACTTTAAAGACATTACCAAGCATCTGCAGGCCGACTTGAAGCGCTTCTCTCCTTTCGGTCCATGTAACCAGAAACCTATTTTCTGCACCAACCGGGTATATGATTATGGTACCAGCAAGGTGGTGGGCAGAGAACAGGAACACATCAAGTTGGAACTGGTAGACTCAAAATCGAGCACGGTCTTAAACGGCATCGCTTTCGGTCAGAGTGCAGCTGCCCGCTACATCAAGAGTAAGCGAAGTTTCGACATAGCCTTCACCATAGAAGAGAATATTTTTAAGAAAAACCAAGTTCAACTTCAGATAGAAGACATCCGTCCAAACGAAGGATGAGGTACTTAGCCCTATGCATGGATTAGGCACTGATTACTCGGATTACACGGATTTGTAGAGCAAAATCCGTCAGGACGCAAAAGCATCGAAATCTGCAAGGGCAAAAGTTTCAAAAAATGGCAGATAAATATCAAGAAATACTACGTACATATTGGGGGTATCCTGACTTTCGCGGCATACAACGAGACATCATCGAGAGTATAGCCCGAGGTGAGGATACCCTCGGTCTTATGCCTACAGGTGGCGGTAAATCCATCACCTTCCAGGTTCCAGCCCTTGCCCAAAAGGGCGTCTGTATTGTGGTAACTCCACTCATTGCGCTGATGAAGGATCAGGTACAGCATCTCAAGGCCCGCAACATCCTGGCTGAAGCCATCTACACAGGATTGTCGCGCCAAGAGATTCTCCGAATATTGGAAAATTGTATTTTCGGTGAAATCAAGTTTCTGTATGTTTCACCAGAACGTCTTTCTTCAGAATTGTTCCAAACTAAACTGCGCCACATTCCGGTGAGTTTCATCACGGTAGATGAAGCTCACTGCATCAGCCAGTGGGGTTACGATTTCCGCCCGTCTTATCTCGAAATTGCAAAAATAAGAGATATGAAGCCCGGTGTACCAGTCCTTGCTCTTACGGCTACGGCCACTCCCGATGTAGTAGAAGATATCCAGAACCAGCTTCACTTCAAGAAGCAAAACGTATTTAAAATGAGTTTTGCCCGCAAGAATCTTGCCTATGTGGTGCGCACCACCAACGACAAGTTGACCGAAATGGTTCATATCCTACAGTGTACCCAAGGCTCGGCAATCATTTATGCGAGAAGCCGAAAACGAACCAAGGAGATGGCAGAACTTCTGAACAAACAAGGTATTTCTGCTACATTTTACCATGCCGGACTGGATTCCGACGTGAAGGATATCCGACAGAAAAACTGGCAAAATGACGAGATAAGGGTAATGGTAGCAACCAATGCTTTCGGCATGGGAATAGACAAGTCAGATGTGAGAATGGTAATTCATATAGATTGTCCAGACTCACTGGAAGCCTATTTTCAAGAGGCGGGTAGAGGCGGAAGAGACGGCGAAAAGGCTTATGCTGTGCTGCTCTACAACCAGAGTGATGAAAACAAACTCATGAAACGCATAGACGAAACCTTCCCAGACAAAGAATTCATCAAAGACGTATACGAGCATCTTGCTTACTTTTTCCAGGTGGCAGTTGGAAGCGGAATGGGACAGACTTTCATGTTCGAGATAGAGAAGTTCTGCTTCACCTACAAGTACTTCCCTACTCGCGTAGACTCGGCTCTGCGCATTCTGGAGCGCTCAGGCTATATCCACTACGAGGACAATCCTGACGGAAAAGCAAGAATCAGATTTAACATCAGCCGAAATGATCTCTATCTGCTAGAGAATGTTTCGGAGAAGGAAGAGTCTGTTATTACGGGGCTTCTGCGTAATTACGGCGGTCTGTTTACCGACTATGTTTACATTGATGAGTCGCTGTTAGAGCGTGTAAGCGAACTAAACCGTCAGCAGGTATACATGATTCTGAAAAATCTGAGTGCCCGCCACATCATCGACTTCATTCCCCGCCGCAAGACACCTTATATCAGCTACACGCGTCCTAGGGAAGATGGTTTCAGAGTTATCATCCCTGAGGAGGTATGGGAGGTACGCAAGGAGCAGTTTACCGCCCACATCAAGAGTATCATCAATTATGCCAAGAACGACACCATCTGCCGTTCGCGCCAGCTTCTGAGTTATTTTGGCGAAAAAACGAAAATGAAGGACGACTGCGGGATATGTGATGTCTGCATAGACCACAAAATACCCCAGAAGCAAACTATTATATCAGAAATTCTAGACTTGCTGAAAGACGGAAAGCCACATGACATTACAGAACTAAACCAACTGAAATATGATTCAGAAGATATGGCTGCAGTTCTTGAAGAAATGGTTGTGGAGAATATGATGAATGTTGAGGAAGATAAAATCCGGCTTGAACCGAAACCGGAAATGAAGCCCTAATATCTTATAAGTCCTGAAGAAGTAAAAGCTTTTCAGAAGAGAGATGCTTTTGCCTTTTCAGGGCTTTTTGTATATGCCAGCATTGGGATTTCGCATACGCCAGCAGCGAGATTTATATATGCCAGCAACTTATACCCCCATATAAACATGAAAAAAGGGAACGACACCTCTCGGGCCATTCCCTTTTCAACATTATGTACGAGAAAAAAATTAGTTATTCTCAGGGCGAAGTTTACGAACTGTAACACCAGCCTGCCACATTTCCTTGTTGCGCATAGCCTCGAGTTCAGCGTTCAACTTCTCACGGTAATCAGCCTGAGAGTTCTTGTCGATAGAAATCTGAGCCTCATTACCAGTCTTAACAGAGTAATACAACCACTCCATAACAGGCTTGATAGCCTCACGGAAACGAGGAGCCCAGTCAAGAGCACCACGCTGAGCTGTTGTAGAACAGTTAGCATACATCCAATCCATACCCTTAGCACCGAAGAGAGGGCCAAGGCTCTGTGTGAGCTCCTCAACAGTCTCGTTGAAAGCCTCAGATGGTGAGTGACCATTCTCGCGGAGCACGTCATACTGTGCCTCCAACAATCCCTCAATTGCACCCATCAATGAGCCACGCTCACCTGTGAGGTCAGAAGTAGCCTCACGCTGGAATGTTGTCTTGAACAAATAACCGGCACCGATACCGATACCGAAGGCAATAGTCTTCTCCTCTGCCTTGCCAGATGCATCCTGGTATACAGCGTAAGAGCAGTTCAAACCACGACCCTCGCAGAACATAGTGCGGAGAGAAGTACCAG
>CAVBFV010000038.1:0-17471 GCA_963594575.1 Lachnospiraceae bacterium
CTTCGGAAACCTCCCGGTGCGTTCCTCCCATCCTTTAGCGAAACTTATGCCTATTTGTTGAAAATCAATGGTTTGCTGACAATCTGTCTTGTTTTGGGTAGATAAAAGATAGAAATAAGAGATTTCTCCGGACAGAATGACAGAAGAAGGAGGTTTAAGTACAGGCTGAAGACCCAGGTTCCTTTCAGGCGTGTGGGGCTTACTGGCGAAAGTTCAGTACGCGAAGAAATGATAGGATTAGAATTCGCTCAGATTGCTTATTTCTTGATTTCTCTCAATTATCTTTTAAATATCCTTTAAATAATGCTATTTTATGAGGGGAAATGTTGTGTAATCAAAATAATCTTCGTACCTTTGCACCATCATAAATTATAATTTATAAGTTCAATGGCTGAAACAAAGAAAATCAAGACAGCGTTGGTGTCTGTCTTCCACAAGGATGGCTTGGACGAATTGCTCGCCAAGTTGAATGAAGAGGGTGTAAAGTTCCTGAGTACTGGTGGTACCCAGAAGTTTATCGAATCTTTGGGTTATGAATGCGAGAAAGTTGAGGATGTCACTACCTATCCATCTATCTTGGGTGGTCGCGTAAAGACTCTTCATCCTAAAATATTTGGAGGTATCTTGGCTCGCCGTGACAACGAGGGTGACCAGGAGCAGATGAAGGAATACGAAATCCCTTCTATCGATCTCGTCATCGTAGACTTGTATCCTTTTGAGCAGACTGTAGCTAGCGGTGCTAGCGATGCTGATATCATCGAGAAAATCGATATTGGCGGTATCTCTTTGATTCGTGCAGGTGCCAAAAACTTCAAGGACGTGGTGATCGTTCCTAGCAAGGCTGAATACAGCGTATTGCTCGATATCCTGAAGAAGAAGGGTGCTGAGACTGATATCGAAGACCGCAAGATGTTTGCAGAGCGTGCATTCGGTGTAAGCTCTCACTACGATACTGCAATCCATGCATGGTTTGCTAAGTAAACTCTCGGAGAAATAAAGTAGTTAAGGAGTTAAGAAGTGGAAGAGGTCAGGACAAGTGTCTGCGGGGATTCCATCCCCGGTATATGACAGACTGTTGCCGTGGCTTCTATGCTCCTTTAACTCCTTAACTCCTTAAATAAAAAGAAAATTTTAAGCTTAAAATAATTTAGAAACGAAATGGGATTTTTTTCATTTATTCAGGAAATCGCAATGGACTTGGGTACAGCCAATACCATCATTATCAGTGATGATAAGATTGTAGTGGATGAACCTTCTGTTGTAGCCCTTGACCGCCGCACCGACAAGATGATTGCTGTGGGCGAGAAGGCTAAGATGATGTACGAGAAGACTCATGATAATATCCGTACTATCAGACCATTGCGTGATGGCGTGATTGCAGACTTTACTGCCTGTGAGCAGATGATGCGTGGATTGATTAAGATGGTTCATACTGGTAGCCGTCTCTTCTCTCCTTCACTCCGTATGGTAATCGGTGTACCTTCTGGTTCTACCGAGGTTGAGCTTCGTGCTGTGCGCGACTCTGCCGAGCATGCCGACGGACGTGATGTATATTTGATTTTTGAGCCAATGGCAGCCGCTATCGGTATCGGTATCGATGTTGAGGCTCCAGAGGGTAATATGATTGTTGATATAGGTGGTGGTTCTACCGAAATCGCTGTCATCTCATTGGGTGGTATCGTATCGAACAACTCAATCCGTACAGCCGGTGACGACCTTACTGCCGATATCCAGGAATATATGAGCCGTCAGCACAACGTGAAGGTTTCTGAGCGTATGGCTGAGCGTATCAAGATTCATGTGGGTTCAGCTCTGACCGATTTGGGTGATGAGGCTCCAGAAGATTTCATCGTACATGGTCCTAACCGTATTACAGCGTTGCCTATGGAGGTACCTGTATGCTACCAGGAGATTGCTCACTGTCTGGATAAGACCGTGGCAAAGATTGAGAACGCTGTGCTCTCAGCATTGGAGAACACACCTCCTGAGCTCTATGCCGATATCGTGAAGAATGGTATCTGGCTCTCTGGTGGTGGTGCTTTGCTCCGTGGTCTCGACAAGCGTTTGCAGGATAAGATCAATATCCCATTCCACATCGCAGAAGATCCATTGCACAGTGTTGCCAAGGGTGCTGGTATTGCGTTGAAGAATGTAGACCGTTTCTCATTCTTGATGAGATAATCAGAACTTATTCTAATAGGAATAAAGTATGCGCAACCTTTTAGAGTTTTTAGCGAAATACAACCATTGGTTTGTCTTCCTGATTCTTGAGGTGGTGAGTATGGTGCTGTTGTTTCAGTATAACAGCTATCAGGGCAGTGCCTGGTTCTCCTCGGCTAATGCCGTAACGGGTAAGTTGTATGAATGGGATGCGAATGTAGAAACATTCTTCTCACTTACCAAGGTGAACCAGGAACTGACACAGCGCAATGCGTATCTCGAACAGGAGGTGCAGAAACTTTCCGACAGTCTCGTGTGCGTGACCAAGGATAGCAGCATCTACCATCGTGACCAGTTTGCATTGCTGAGAAACTATCGTCTGATTCCGGCTAAGGTGGTGGCGAATAGTATCGATAAACCCGGCAACCTGATGACAATTGACAAGGGTAGCGCGGATGGCATCCACAAGGATATGGGTGTAATCAGCGGTACGGGTGTTGTGGGTATCGTGTATCTGGTGGCAGAACATTACGCTATCGTGATTCCGGTATTGAACACGAAGTCGAACATCAGTTGTATGATTCAGAATAGAGGCTATTTTGGCTATCTGCGCTGGAAGGGTGGTGTGTCTGACCTTGCCTATCTGGAAGAGGTGCCACGTCATGCTCACTTTAAATTGGGTGACTATGTGGTAACGAGTGGCTATTCTGCTGTCTTCCCTCCTGGAGTGAGAGTAGGCAGGATATTGCACGTGTTCAACTCCGCCGATGGACTGTCGTATCGCGTACAACTTCGCCTCTCTACCGATTTCGCCCGTCTGCGTGATGTATGTGTAATTGATGATGCCGCCATGAAAGAGCGGTTGGAGATTATGCGTGCAGCACAGGATAGCATCGAAACAAATGGAGACAATAATCAATAATGACGTATAGTAAGAGGATATAAAAAGCAATGAGTATAGATTTAGTGAAAAGACTAGCTACCTTTGTGGTGCTCGTGCTGGTACAGGGATTGGTGTTTAATCATATTCATCTATTCAATTGTGCCACCCCCTTGCTGTATATCATTATGGTACTGCATTTCCGCCGCAACCATCCTAAATGGGCGGTGTTATTGTGGTGCTTTATGATGGGGCTTTGTGTGGACGTATTTGCCAATACGCCAGGTGTTGCAGCAGCTTCGATGACTGCCGTAGGACTGCTACAACCTTATTTGTTTGAACTTTTCGTACCGCGTGACAGCGCCGACGATCTGGAACCGTCCATGCGTTCTATCGGCGTAGGTGCATATTGCTGGTACGTATTCTTCATCATTCTCGTTTATAATCTATTGTTCTTTACACTCGAAACATTCAATTTCTTTAATTGGGTTCACTGGTTGGAATGTATAGGCGGAAGTACGGTTATCACTTATATATTGGTGATGGCGACAGAAAGTTTCAGAAAGTAAGATTCCGGATAAGTGATGAGAGAGAAAAGAACACGATTTTTAGTTTGCTATATATAATAAGGTATGTTGGATTACAATCTTGAAAAACGTAGATTCGTTATCGGTGGAGTGGCCATAGCTATTGTGGTCATTTACATGATTCGTCTGTTTACGCTTCAGATTATGAGCGACGACTACAAGAAGAATGCCGACAGTAATGCCTTCTTGAAGCGTATTGAGTTTCCTGCCCGTGGTGCCATTTACGACCGTAATGGTAAGTTGCTGGTGTATAACCAGCCGTCTTACGACCTGATGGTGGTCATGAACGAGGAGAGCGGCAGGCTTGATACGATGGATTTCTGTAATTCGCTGGGTATTACGAAAGAGTTTTTTATCAAGCGAATGAACGATATCAAGGACCGTTCTAAGAACCCGGGCTATTCGCGCTATACCCAACAGCTTTTTATGGGACAGCTGAGCGATAGGGATTTCAGTGTGTTCCAGGAGAAGATGTTCCGATTCCCTGGTTTCTATGTCCAGAAACGTACCGTCAGAGAATATACCTACCCTTATGCAGCCCATGTGCTGGGTGATGTGGGTGAGGTTTCGCCAAGCGATATTGAAGATGATGACTACTATCAGGCTGGTGACTATATCGGAAAACTGGGTATCGAGAAGTTTTATGAGAAGCAGCTGCGTGGTGAGAAGGGTGTGAAGATTATGCTGAGAGATGCCCACGGAAGAATTCAGGGTAGCTATCAGAATGGTAAACTCGACCGGAAACCTGTGGCAGGAAAGGACTTGACGCTGGGATTGGATGTCAAGTTGCAAGCCTTGGGCGAACGTTTGCTCCAGGGTAAAATCGGCAGTATCGTTGCCATCGATCCTAAAACGGGCGATGTGCTGGCTATGGTTTCTTCTCCTTCTTACGACCCGAGACGTCTGGTAGGTAGAAACCGCGGTAAGATGCACAAGTGGCTCTCGCATAATCCTTGGAAACCGCTCCTCAACCGTAGTATTCAGGGACAGTATCCTCCGGGTTCTACCTTTAAGACTACCCAGGCGCTGACTTATCTTACCGAAGGTATCATCACACCGGGAACAGCATTCCCGTGTAATCACGGTTTCTCTTATAAGGGTCTGCATGTAGGCTGTCATGGTCACCCGTCGCCTATTGCGCTGATTGATGCCATCAGTACTTCCTGTAACGGTTACTTCTGTTGGGGTCTTTACTATATGATAGGTAACCGCAAGAAGTATGGCAGCGTACAGAATGCGATGACCGTATGGAAAGATTATATGGTGAGCATGGGATTCGGCTATAAGTTGGGACTTGACTTGCCAGGCGAGAAACGCGGTCTGATTCCGAATGCACAGTTCTATGATAAGGCTTATAAAGGTTCATGGAACGGACTGACGATTATCAGTATTTCTATCGGTCAGGGTGAGGTTAACCTGACGCCGTTGCAGATAGCCAACCTGGGTGCTACCATTGCCAACAGGGGATACTATTATGTGCCTCATGTAGTGAGAAAGGTGAAGGGTGAACCGCTTGATACGCTTTATACCCGACGCCATTATACCAAGGCTTCCCGACGGGCTTACGACTATGTGGTAGCCGGTATGAGAAGTTCGGCGCTGAAGGGAACCTGTAAACTGCTCGGCCGCTACGATTTCGAAGCTTGCGGTAAGACGGGTACGGCACAGAACCGTGGCCACGACCACTCTGTATTCATGGGCTTTGCTCCGATGAACAACCCGAAGATTGCCATTGCCGTGTATGTTGAGAATGGTGGATGGGGTGCTGATTATGGTGTCCCTATCGGCGGTCTGATGATGGAACAGTATCTGAAGGGTAAGTTATCTCCTGATTCAGAGCGTAGGGCCGCAGAGATGCAGGCCCGGAGAATCGCCTACGGATTAAGCAGTAGATAGTTTTCAGTTAATAGTTTATAGTTGATAGTTTATAGATTATGAGCGATAATAAACAACCTAGTGTGCTTGCTTCACTTGACTGGTGGACGATAGGCATTTATCTGGTGCTCCTCATCTTCGGATGGGTGAGCGTCTGTGGAGCCAGCTATAACTATGGTGACAATGAGATATTCAGTCTGGGTGCCCGTTCGGGTATGCAGATTATATGGATTGGCACATCCATAGCACTGGGATTGGTAATCCTGCTGCTTGATGACCGGTTTTACGATACCTTCTCGTATGTCATCTATGGCATCCTGATACTCTTGCTCTTTGCTACGATATTCAATCCGCATAGCATCAAGGGTTCCCACTCCTGGCTGGTATTGGGACCGCTCCGACTGCAACCGGCTGAGTTCGGTAAGTTTGCTACGGCTCTGGCGGTAGCCAAGTTTATGTCGAGCTATGGTTTCAGTATGCAGAACCTGAAACATTTCATGGCAGCTGTAGGCATCATCGTTCTGCCGATGCTCTGTATCGTAGGTCAGCGTGAAACCGGTTCAGCCTTGGTTTATCTTTCATTCTTCCTCATGCTTTACCGCGAAGGAATGCCGGGAGCCATTCTCTTTACCGGCGTGTCGATGGTGGCTTACTTTGTCTTGGGTGTGAAGTATGAGAATGTCATGATGTGGGATACCTATACTTCTGTGGGTAAGTTTGTCGTGCTTTTGCTGGTGCAGATTTTTACCGCGGGCATGGTTAACTCCTATACGGGCGATAAGAAACAGGCACTGCTTCTCCTGGCTTATTCGGTAGGCATTACGCTGCTCTTCGTGCTCTTTTCTACCTATGTCATTCCGTTCGACATTGTGTGGGTCCAGCTCTTCCTGTGTGCCATGATGATTGGATTTCTGGTGTATCAGGGTCTGAGAACCCGGTTCCGGAATTACTTCCTCATCTCGATCTTCTCGTTGGGAAGTATCGCATTCTTCTATTCAGCCGATTATGTGTTGAATCATGTGATGGAACCTCATCAGAGAGTGCGTATCAACGTACTGCTGGGACTGGATGAAGATTTGGCTGGTGCGGGATATAACGTGCATCAGAGTGAGATTGCCATTGGTTCCGGCGGACTTCAGGGAAAAGGTTTCCTGAATGGTACGCAGACCAAACTGAAGTTCGTGCCTGAGCAGGATACAGACTTTATCTTCTGTACGGTAGGCGAGGAGGAAGGTTTCCTCGGTTCGGCAGGCGTGCTGCTGCTTTTCCTGGCTTTGATATTGCGGTTGATGCATCTGGCAGAGCGGCAACCTTATAAGTTCGGGCGTATCTACGGATATTGTGTCCTGTCGGTATTCCTATTCCACCTGTTTATTAATGTGGGAATGGTGTTGGGCTTAACGCCGGTTATCGGTATTCCGCTGCCGTTCTTCAGTTATGGTGGTAGTTCGTTATGGGGATTTACCATCCTTCTATTCATCTTCTTGCGAATTGATGCGGGAAGGAATTTAGTGAGAAGTTAAAAAAAAGAGTGAACAGATTCATCAACAATCTGTTCACTCTTTTTTTTATTGTATCTTGGAAATCTTGATGCCGATGTCACTCACACCGGGCAGGATTTCTCTTTTCATATCATGTCTGATGGCTACGTGTATGGAATCGCCCTGATGCATCTGATAGATGTTGATGGGGAAGTTATACTGATAGTAGCTGATACCTTGTCCTTTGCTCACACCGTTGTTGTCAATCAGCTGGCAGTTGACCGTATCTTTCTTGCATTCGCCCGGTATCTTTTTGTTTCGGTGATAAACCGTCTGTTCTACGATGAGCGTAAGTCCCATGAACGGATAGGCACCTGTAATGCGAAGTCCTAAGCTTTGCCTGTAATGCCCCGCCTCGAGTAGAGGTGATACTTCGAATGATAGGGTGTCGTTCTTCTCCCATCCTGCAATCGGTGTGTGGGCATACTCATCGTATACGGTCGAACCGCTGCAGGCAGAGAGAATGTGAACGATCGCTGTCAAAACGATGAAATAAATTATCTTTTTCATCTTTTTCTAGCTCCTATTCTTTATTCCTGTGGGGCGTTACCGCCCTGAGGGGCATTGTTAGCCTGTGGCTTGTTACCACCCTGAGGTGCATTGTTAGCCTGTGGCTTGTTTCCGCCCTGAGGGGCGTTGTTACCTTGTGGTTTGTTGCCATTCTGTGGCTTGTTGCCCTTGTTAGGACGTCTGTCGTTTCTTGGCTGGCGGTTGTCACCCTTAGGATGATTGCCCTGATTACGGTTGTCGCGGCGCTGGTTGTTTGGCTTGCCATCGTTCTTCTGCGGCTTTCTCTCTCCATTCTGCGCACGATTCTCGTTATTCTGCAGCTTGTTATCGCCCTCCTGCTGACGAGGTCCCTTGTTTTTATTGTTCTTCTTCTTCTTTTTCTTAGCCTTGTCAAAGCGGCTCAAATCGGCTTCGGCAAGCAGGTCGATTGGCTTGGCTGCTGGCTTTGCCTTACCGTTTTCCAGCAGACTCAATGGCTTCTCGCCCTGACGGTTCATTTCGATAATTGCCTTGGCACGCTCGATGCTGATGGTTTCGAGGTTGGAAGCCAGGTTCTTGTCAGAAGAGTAGGTGATAAGACCTGCCAGGATATCCACCTTGAACTGATGGAAATCACCGTCGGCAGTCTGCAGTACGGCATCCTTAGGAGGCAACTTTCTGCTAGCCTCTACATAGCTGTCTACCTCGTAGTTGAGACAGCACTTCAGTTTGGCGCACATACCGGCAAGTTTCTGAGGATTCAGAGAGATGTCCTGGTAGCGTGCTGCATTGGTGCTAACGCTGATGAAGTTCTTCATCCAGGTAGCGCAGCAGAGTTCTCTGCCGCAAGGACCCGTTCCACCGATGCGGCCTGCTTCCTGTCGCGCACCGATCTGTTTCATCTCAATGCGCACATGGAACGTATCGGCAAGAACCTTGATGAGCTGGCGGAAGTCCACACGTTCGTCAGCGATGTAATAGAAGATAGCCTTGTTGCCGTCTCCCTGATATTCTACATCACCTATTTTCATCTTCAGTCCGAGATCTTTGGCTATCTGGCGGCTCTGGATCATGGTGCCGTGTTCACGGCTCTTAGCCTCCTTGCATTTGTCAAGATCCACCTGTTTGGCGATACGGTAGATACGCTTGATATCATCCTGCGACTTGAGGTTTGCCTTCTTAATCTGGAGTTTTACCAGTCTTCCGGTCAGCGTAACCACACCGATGTCGTGACCCGGGTTAGCCTCTACCGCCACTACATCGCCCTTCTTCAGGTCGAGGTTATTTACATTGTGGTAATATCCCTTACGGGTATTCTTGAACTGTACCTCCACGAGGTCAGTACTTTCAGCATTGCCGGGTACATCGGCAAGCCAGTCGTATGTGTTGAGCTGTCTGTCCTGTCTTCCTACGCCCTTAGCGCTCAGACCACGGTCGCAGCCGTTACACATCCTGAATTTCATATTTTTGTAATCCACGATAGTCTAATTTATAATGTATAATTTATAATGTACAATGAATAATGACCGGCATCTGCCCCGTTATTCATTTGAATTCTTCACTCTTCACTTCCTTAAAAGGAGGACGATGATTTTGAGCGCCATATCGAAGAAAACGATTTTGGCATTGGCATTTTGCGAAATCATGCGCTTGCTGTCTTCGAAGAGGTTGGAGATGTCAATGATGTTTGCCTCGTTGATGAAGCGGGCAAAGTTCTTGGCAAAGTTCTCCTCATCCTGCGTCATGTAGCTCAGTTCCGGATTCCGGAAGTTGTACATGAAACTTTCTCTGAGCATGTGCATGAAGTAGTCGAGCATGCGTTTCTGCTTTTCTCTTCCGAAGGTTGCTATCACATCGGTCCACTTCTTGAGGTCACCTATCTTGCGCATGTAAGCCAGTCGCATCAGCATGATGAACATGTCGAGATGCTGCCGGTTTTCGTTTCCTGCATCCAGTTCTTCGAGTGCGAGGTTCCAGTTGCCGTTGGCGATACGGGCTATGCGGTGTGCCATGTCTGGCTCCAGCGCTCTCCGTTCCGTCAGCGCTTTTTCCATCTCAGCGGTTTCTATCTTCTTGAAGTCGATACGCTGTGTACGGCTTCTGATGGTTTCGAGCAGCAGTTCCGGATTCTCGCTTACCAGCAGGAATACCGTCTGGCGTGGCGGCTCCTCCAGCAGTTTCAGTATCTTGTTGGCACTCTGTATGTTCATACGCTCCGGGAGCCATATCAGACTTATCTTGTATCCGCCCTGACTCGACATCATCATCAGTTCGTGAGAGATGGCATCGGTTTCTTCGGCAGTGATGATAGCCTGTTTGTTATAGTCGGCATCCGTCTTGCCCATCTTCTGCATCCAGTCGCTAATCTGGATATAGGGACCTTTAGAAAGCAGCAGCTCTCTCCATTCCTTGATGAAGTCGAGGCTCACCGGTTTATGTTCGCTGCCCATATTGGCGGTCTTGATGGTAGGAAAGGTGAAGTGGAGGTCCGGATGTTCCCATTTCCTGAGCATCGGTGAATCGCCCAGAAGATAGCTGGCAAAAGCCAGTGCCATCGCCAGTTTGCCGCAACCCTGCGGGCCGCAGAACATCAGCGCATGGGGCAAACGGTTCTCCTGAACCATCTCCATAAGACGGTTCCATACTTCTTGCTGACCTATAACTTCATTTCTTTGCATTTAAAACAGTATTTTTGCTATTTGCTTGACGCTGTCTACAGCCGATACGGTGAAGAAGTGAACATTGTTGTAACCATGTTCGAAGAGATCTTGCACCTGAGCGGTTGTCCACTCGATACCGAGCTGCTTGGCATCTTCGTCAGTTTTACATTTCAATACTTCCTGTGCGAGTTCTTCAGGAATATCGCAGTGGAAGGTTTTCGGCACTACAGTGAGCTGGCTCAACTTGGCGAAAGGCTTGATGGCAGGAATAATAGGAATGGTTACGCCTATCTGTCGCGCCTTTTCAACGAAAGCATAGAACTTCTCGTTGTCGTAGAAGAGCTGGGTAACGGCATACGCTGCGCCCAACTGTTGCTTCTCCAGCAGATGCTGCATATCCATTTCGAGGTTTGGCGCCTCTTCATGTTTCTCCGGATAGCAGGCTACACCGCAGCAGAACTTGTCGCCAGGGTGCTTGATAGGAGTGCCATCAAAGAAGAAACCTTCATTAAACTGATTCACCTGCTTCAGGAGGTCGGTGGCATGGGAATGACCGTTCTCGGTTGGTGTAAACTGCCGGTCTTCTTTCGCCTTGTCTCCTCGCAGAACGAGAATGTTGCTGATGCCCAGAAACTGGAGGTCGAGCAGTTCGTACTCGATGTCTTCCTTCGTAGCACCGCTGCAGATAATATGAGGGATGACAGGTATGTCGTACTTATTCTGTATAGCGCCTGCGATGGCTACGGTGCCCGGTCGGCGGCGTACACGCTGGCGGGTGAGGAGACCGTTTTCCAGTTCCTTGTATACATACTCGCTATGGTGCGTAGTGATGTTGATAAAGCGAGGACCAAACTCGCTCAGCGCATCGATGGTACGGAAGAGTGCTGCTGTTCCGTTACCTTTGAGCGGAGGTAAAACCTCGAACGAAAAGCCTCGCTTGTCGCCCTGCTGATGTAGAAAATCTGCTATGTTCATATTACCTAAATTCTATGTTTCTTCTTATTTTGGTGCAAATTTACAAAAAAAATGGGGGAAAACCGCATGTTGAACGTAATATTTATAAAGAAAAAACGTATATTATGAGGTGGAGATTGATTTTTGACATGAAAAAAGAAGATTTCCTGCCGGTAAATGCTACGCTATTCTACAGAAAATTGATTAAAATTTAAACCTAAAAAATAATGGAACAAAAACAAACAGGCTCTAGAGCCTATCTTATTTCAATTGTGATGGTAGCCGTTTTGGGCGGCTTGCTTTTCGGTTATGATACCGCGGTAATCTCGGGAGCCGAGAAGGGTTTGCAGGCATTCTTCATGGGTGCTGAGGATTTCACCTATACCGATTTCTGGCATGGATTCACTTCTTCCAGTGCCCTGATTGGTTGTATCATCGGTTCGGCGCTTTCGGGTGTAATGGCTTCTAACTGGGGCCGTAAGCGTTCGCTGATCTTTGCGGGTGTGATGTTCTTCATCTCTGCATGGGGATCTATGTGTCCTGAGTCTTTGGTGTTGCCAAAGGGCGCCCCTAATCTTACGCTTCTCATCGTGTTCAACCTCTATCGTGTGATTGGTGGTATCGGTGTGGGTCTGGCATCTGCTGTGTGCCCGATGTATATCGGTGAGATTGCGCCTAGCAACATCCGTGGTATGTTGGTCAGCTGGAACCAGTTTGCTATCATCTTCGGTCAGCTGGTGGTTTATTTCGTCAACTTCTTCATTCTTGGCGATCATATTGCTCCTGCTATCCAGAGTGTGGGCAATGGTATGAACCAGATTCTGAATGGTGGCGAGGCTGCCTGGGCTATCGAAACCGGATGGCGCTATATGTTTGGTTCTGAGATGGTTCCTGCGGGTTTGTTTGCTCTGCTTATCTGCTTCGTTCCGGAGACTCCCCGTTATCTTGCCATGGTTGGTCAGGATGCGAAGGCTGAGCGTATCCTGGCTCGCATCAATGGTGCTGACGAGGCTAAGAAGATTTTGGATGACATCAAGAATACGGTTACTGTGAAGAAGGAGAAACTGCTTACTTACGGTGTGCTCTGTATCTTTGTAGGTGTGATGCTTTCTGTATTCCAGCAGGCTGTAGGTATCAATGCCGTGCTCTATTATGCTCCTCGTATCTATGAGGCAATGGGCTTTGACAATCCGATGGTATTGACCGTATTCAATGGTATCGTGAACCTCGGTTTCACCTGTGTAGCTATCTTTACGGTAGAGAAGTTGGGACGTAAGCCTTTGCTCATCACCGGTTCTCTGGGTATGGCATTGGGTGCCATCGGTGTAGCCATCACCTTCGGTAATCCTAATCTGCAGTTGTTGTGCATGGTATCTATCATGGTTTATTCAGCATCATTCATGTTCTCTTGGGGACCAATCTGCTGGGTACTTATCGCCGAGGTATTCCCTAATACGATTCGTGGTGCTGCCGTAGCGATTGCCGTAGCCTTCCAGTGGATTTTCAACTGGATAGTTTCTACCTCTTTCGTTCCGATGGCTAACAGCCTGGGCTATTGGTTCACCTATGGCCTGTATGGTGTTATCTGTATCCTCGCTGCCATCTTTGTATGGAAGCTCGTTCCTGAGACCAAGGGTAAGAGTCTGGAGGATATGACCAAGCTTTGGAAGAAAGACTAAGTTCTTATTCTGTGAAATATCAAGACCGCCAGGCGTAGAAAGAAACGCCTGGCGGTTTTTCTTTATGCCCCCCGGCTCGCAACGCTTAATCCATACCATGATATGACGGCGCGCTGTCGCTCCGTCGGTTGTACTCGCTTACGCAGACGGCTGTACTCGCTGATTGAGCCACTTGAGTAAGCTGACTGAGCCACTTGGGTATGGGAGATACGCAAGCCCGTTAGGCGTTAGGGAGATACGCAAGTCCGCTAGGCGTTAGGGAGATAAAGCTGCTGAAAGCGGAGATGTAGATTATGAATATCACTATATAATCAAGGGTCTATACGCCACCTGTTCATCGTGGTATATAGACCCTTGCCAACCAAGTTAATTGCAGATTTACTACTATTATTCGGGCTTTGTATCAAAGAAACCGATAAACTCATCAAAATCTCGAAGAATGTCATTCAACTTAGGATTACTCTTTTGAACTATAATGGCTATGTAATTATCAACTTCTTCATCTCTAAGAATAGAAGCCTTGACACAAAAACGATCTCGTTTATCGAATTCGTTAAACCATCTGGTAAAAAGGCGAGCTCGCATAGCCTGTCTGCTATCACCCGTTTCACATTGATATAGAAGTATATCGGGATTCGTAAGAAAGAATTCCTCTATAATACATTGTATAGTTGCTTTAACTTTAGAATCGTTAGGAGAATTCTTCTTGTTTTCATTGAGAATTCCGAATTCATACGCTTTTTCATCCTCCCAAATATTATTGTTTTCTACAAATTCTATTCGATACTGAACACCATAATCTGTTAAGAACTTATATGATCCTTTATCTATCCAGACCTTATAAGGAGAATGAAAATTGAGGCGAGTTAAGTTAAAGGCATGCATAACAGTCTGCAGCCTCCTCTCGTGCTTTAGCAAAGTCTATTTGAGCCTTTGCTTCCATTTCTTTTTTACGTCTAACCATATCTCGTAATACAGCAATAGCTTCTTCACGAGTTTTAATTTTTAAAGCCATACTTATTCATTTTAAAGTTCTACTTTTTGTTGGTTGCAAAGATAAGCTTTTATTTTGAAAGTGCAAAGAAAACGGGAGAAAAGTTTCGGGAAAATTTGGATTCCCGTATTTTAAAAGATAAAAGATAGCCATTCCATGCCACAATTCAAGGGTCTATACGCCACCTGTTCATCGTGGCATATAGACCCTTGTCATTTCCCGTGATGCGCAATGTGTACCAAACCTGTTAATTATAAGTAATAGAACTTTCGCAAGTGGTTTAAGTATGGGCTGAAGGCCCACAAGAGGGTGTGTCATAAATCAACAGCTCCCAAGTCCGTTAGGCGTTATGGTCCGCAGGAACGCCTAGCGGACTTGCGTATCTCCCTAACGCCTAGCGGACTTGCAAACCAGTATTACGGACTTATACCACAGCACCTTCTGCCCTGTTAGGGCGTGTGGAGCTTACATGCGAAAGTTGGGTAAATGACAATAAAAGACAATGTAAGAACGAAAATACCCCATGGCATGAGTGCCATGGGGTATCATTATTATTAAAGGTGAGGCTTTTTAGTCGGCCCAAATTCCCTTATTAGTTGAACTATCCCAGAAATTCTTCACATTGTCGTCGCTGTAATCCTCTTCTTCCGCTTTCTCGATAACAGAGCTGGCGAGGATGGCTGTGGTTTCCATTTCCATGACGCTAACCACTGGCTTGATATATTTTTTCTTTTTCATACCATTTCTATTTTTTAATTACTTAATGATAACCTTCATGGTCTTACCGCCACGCTTCACGATGTTCACACCCTTCTGCAAATTCTGGAGGCGACGGCCCTGGAGGTCGTAGTATTCTGCCTTGCTATCTGCTGTAGTCTCCAACTGCTCAATGACTGTGGTGCTACCGCCGACGCTGATGCTGAACATTCTGGCACCTGCGGCAGGAGCAGAAGAGTTATCTACCATGTAAGCACGGAAAGGCTTGCTGCCCACAAACTCTGTTGATGTACCCAACAGCTTGGCTGGGTTCATCAGCTTGTCGCCCTTCACGATGTAGCAGTTGTTATCAGCATCCTTGCTGAACAACTTTTGGGTATAGAGTCCCTGGAGCTGATAGTCGCCATTAGCAGCTTCAGCAGTCTGAACATCCTTTGCAATCGCCTTGTTGGCTTCAGAGATGCTGAGCGATTTTGCTCCATCCTTCATCTTGATGATAACAGGAGTACCAGCAGCGATGCTTGTCTCTATCTCTTCGAGTTCTACAGTTTCAGCTACATCATCTGCCGAAAGAAGCTTGAATGCACGGAAGTTCTGATTTTCGAGCGATACCCCGAATGGCAAGCAGAGCGTAGCCCAGGTTGTGCCAGCATTAATAGTGCGGCTGTAAGATGCAGCCTTGGCTGCGAATGGCTCGTAAGCCACGAAGTCCTTGTCGTCATCAAGAGCGAGACTCTCCGCAGTAAGCGTTTTTCCTGATGCCCCAATCTTTTCATCACCATTCTTGCCTACCAGCTTTGTGAAGTAGCCAGTCTTGTAGTTGGCGAATTCACTGTTGTTCTTGTCCGTGTCCGTGTTCTTGTTATACTCTATAAAACCTTTGAGCTTATCACAACCAAGGAACATATCTGCACCATTTTTCAATCCACTTCCAAAAGCAAAATTCTCACTTGCATAAATCGTGGTCAAGTTGGAGCAATTCTTGAATATATTGTCCACATACTCAACTCCTTTCGTATTGAAACTGCTCAAGTCGAGCGAGGTCAGGTTAGGGCAATTGGCAAACATGTGTCCCATATTGTTGACTTTCTCAGTATTGAAATTAGACACGTTTAGGGTCTTGAGATTAGTGGCACCATTAAACATGCTCGGCATTGATGTCACATTTTCCGTATTGAACATTGAGAGATCCAAAGACTCCAATGCAGAACAGTTAGCGAACAAAAGTTTCATATCTGTCACTTTCGCTGTGTTAAAGTTAGTGAGGTCGAGCGAGGTGAGAGCGGAACATCCATTGAATACCCCGGTCATATTCGTCACATTCTCGGTATTAAGATACTCAAAGCCTTCTATTGTGGTCAGGTTAGTGAAGTCCTTGAACCACCCATAGCAGTTTGTTGGTCTTGCACTGGCAAACGAAGCATCGAAGACCACCTTCTTTACATTAGTTCCTAAATTATTCCAGTCAGGAAGATTTCTCCCCTCATTTAAGCCATAAGCACCTGCAGGCTTGGAAAGGCCACATTTGAATGTAAGCGTTCCTGTGCCTCCGTCAAACTCGGCATATCAACATCCAGAAGTAAAATAACCATCCGTGCCGCAGTTGGCATAGTTGTGGTCTGTCATGCTATCGCTGTAATCTTTGAGGTTTGTGCAGCCCTTGAACATATCATATCCATATTCTACATTTGTTGTAACAAACTTATCGCTGACGAAGATGGTTGTGAGAGCGGAGCAGTCCATGAACATATAGCCCATATCCGACACATTCGCTGTGTTGAAGTTAGTGAGGTCGAGCGAGGTGAGAGCTGAGCTACTATCGAACATAGAGTTCATATCCGTCACATTCGCTGTGTTGAAGTTAGTGAGGACAAGAGATTCGAGAGCGGAGCATCTTCTGAACATAGAGTTCATACTCGTCACATTCGCTGTATTGAAGTGAGTGAGGTCGAGCGAGGTGAGAGCGGTGCATTTAAAGAACATATATGACATATCCGTCACTTTCGCTGTGTTAAAGTGAGTGAGGTCGAGAGATTTGAGAGCGGAGCATCCATAGAACATATGGTTCATATCCGTCACATTCGCTGTATTCAAATATTCAAGGCCTGAAATTGTTTCTAAATTTGTGCAGTCTATAAAGAAATCTTTCAACGATGTAGGAGCGTATGTCTTGAAACTCTCATCGAAAATGATATTCTTGATACTGCTATAATTATTAGTGCACATTTCTTTCACCGTCCGTTCGTTATTTACTATAGTCATACGGCTTAAATCAAGACTTCCCCAATTGTCAGAAGTGATTTTTTTGAAAGTCAATGTAGAGTTCGTAGCATCGCTCTCTGCTACATATACATAGTCAGAAATAGTGGTTGCTGTTTTCAGATCGTATATGAATGCGCGGTCAGCGCCTTCATTAGTCGAATTGTCTTTATAGTAAGACAACTTTAAAATATGCTCGCCAACAGATAATAATGCTTTAATCTCTTTTTGCTTTATTCCGCTAATATTCCAAGACTCTTTGTTATCTAAAGTAATAATGGCTATATCACAATTAAGTTCAGAAGAAACGAGAACCTGAGATGTTAGCAATATGGGTTTAGATACATTTAACCTGATTACAGTTTCTGAAGAACTACCTTTCTCAAGATAATTACTTGACATCAATACATTGCTTCCTTCAGGGAATGTAAAGCCAAGATTCTCCATTCCTTCGGCTTTCAAGTCCAACATCTGCCAAGGATAACTACCATTGTCAGTAATGGTAACACCGGTTATACCATCCAAGTTATTGAACAAATCATAGCGAGGGTCCTTATACTGACAGACAGTACAAGTACCTTTGTTATCGAATGTATGGCCTTTTGCTGGAATCACGAGGCTAGCAGCATCCGTAATCTCTTTAGTTGTGGCTTCATCGCTGAAGAGTTTGTTGCAT
>CAVBFV010000039.1:0-17163 GCA_963594575.1 Lachnospiraceae bacterium
TGGAAGAAGACACGCCGTTTTGCCTTCTATTTTCTGCCTTGGTTCCTCTTCGGAATCATCTACGATTCGATGCGTCTTTATCCTAACTATATGGTGAACGATATTGATGTGGCGAATCTCTATCATGCAGAAAAGTCGCTCTTCGGCATTGCTGCTTCATCCTGCGCAGAACTGCAGGCGGTAGCCGACCATACCCAGCTGATGATTCCGGGCGAATACTTCAAGGTTCACCATTGCGGTTTCGCTGATTTCTGGGCAGGCATCTTCTATCTCTGCTGGGTTCCGGTGCCAATCGCCTTTGCCCTTTATCTGTATCTTACGAAACAGCTAAAATGGTTCAGACGTTTCTCCTGGGCTTTCCTGCTGGTGAACATCATCGGCTTCATCGGCTATTACATCTATCCGGCTGCTCCGCCATGGTATGCGATGAACTATGGCTTCAAGGCTGTGCTCAATACACCGGGCAATGTGGCTGGTCTGGGCAGATGGGACGCTATGACCGGACTGCACGTGTTCCACGGACTCTATGGCAAGAATGCCAATGTCTTTGCTGCCGTGCCTAGTCTGCATGCTGCCTATATGTTCCTCACCACGATTTATGCTGTGATGAGCCGCAAGCGCTGGTATACGGTGGTGCTCTTCGCCTGCATCTGTCTGGGAATCTGGTGGACGGCAGTTTATTCCGGTCATCATTATATCATCGATGTCATGTTGGGTATTCTTACTACGATAGTAGGCGTACTGCTTATGGAATCTAAGCGATTATGGGCAAGATTAAAGAAGAACTCGTAACCTTCGGCAAGGCGGAACTGACAGCCTCCTGTGCCTCAGTGGTTGACTTCGGACTGGCTTTCTTCCTCTCAGATATCATTGGCATTTATTACGGACTTGCCAATGCGCTGGGAGTGATAAGTGGCGGCATTACCAACTGCATTCTGAATTACCGCTATGTGTTCGGCGATTCCAAGAGTAAGAAAAAGAGTGTAGCCTGGCGCTACTTTATCATCTGGGGCATCAGCTGGATGCTCAATTCGGGAGGCACCATCGCCCTGACCGAATTTCTGAATGCGCACGAGCATATTCAGTTGCATTACATGATTCCGAAGAGTATTGTGTCTCTGCTGGTGGCGATATTCGTAAACTATCCGGGACAGAAGAAATTTGTTTTTAAGCAGAAATAACCAATATCAGATGGGGGCAGTATTCAGTATTTGCCCTCATCTTTTTTGTATCCTGTCAGCTCATCTGTTGGCTTTGGGGCAAAAAAAAGAGTTTGGATTGTCTCCCGACATTCCAAACCCACGCTTGTTTCTAACTAACTTATTATCAACTATTCATTACTTTTCTGTTTGCAAAATTACGAGTTTTTTCCTTATAAAATAAACTTTTTTAAAAAAATATTAACGTAAACGTTTGCGCATTCGAAAGATTTTGTTATCTTTGCAGAGAATTCACTAACTTTGCAGTCTGAAAAGACAAATATGCAGAATATGTGGATACAAAAATGAATGTCAATAATAAGCGTAAACTAAATATGAAACAACGAAGAACATCCTTGAAAGACCTCGCCGACCAACTTGGCGTTAGCATAGCAACCGTATCTAGAGCCCTGCGAAACAGCCATGAAGTGGGTGAGGAGATGACTCAAAAGGTGAAAAGCCTTGCCAAGGAGCTCAATTATCGACCAAACCCCTTTGCACAGAGCCTAAGAAAAGAAGCACCTAGGGTGATTGGTGTAATTGTGCCAAACCTGGTGACTCATTATTATGCTGCTGTGCTGGATGGTATAGAAGATTATGCCGTAAAGAATGGTTATTCGGTGATCAGCGCCAATAGCCACGAGAATACAGAACACGAGAAGAGAGCGGTAGAAAACTTCCTGAATATGCATGTGGAAGGCATCATCGCCTGTCTGGCACAGGATACGGTCGACTATTCTCATTTCGAGCAGTTGCATAAGATGGGAGTTCCACTGGTGTTCTTTGCCCGTTGTTGCTTAGAAGATAAGTTCTCCCAGGTAGTAGGCAATGGTGATGTTGCCGCCCAAGAGGCTACCCAGCATATGATAGATACCGGTTCGCGCCGCATCGCCTTCATCGGCGGTCCAAACCATCTCGATATGGTGCGCCGCAGAAAACACGGTTATCTGGAGGCTCTGAGAGAGAACCGCATCCCTATCGACCGTGACCTCGTAGTTTGCGACAAAATCGATTTCGATGTGGCACGAAACGCTACCCTCCGTCTCCTTGAAAAGGAGAACAGACCTGATGCCATCCTCGCCTTTAACGATATTATCACTTATGCCGCCTTCGATGCTATCAAGGAAAAAGGGCTCCGCATACCTGAGGATGTTGCTATCATCGGCTTTACCGATGGTGATACTGCTGCCTTCGTTACGCCGAAACTCTCGGCTATCATGGACAAGGCGCACGAACAGGGAACCACAGCCTGCGATCTACTCATGAGAAGTATCAATGGAGATGATAGAATCTACAAAAAAGTGGTACCGATGATTCTGAAAATACGCGAAAGTTCTGAAAAGAACGAAGCGAAATAATTCCTATTTACAGAAAGCAGTCTTTTTATAGAACTAAACCAATTAATGCTTATGATGATTAAAAAACAAAACTACTTGAAACATGTCATCGTGCTGTTTCTGCTCTTTCTGCTCATGCAGCCGGGTAGGGCATGGGCTGCCTATGAAAACGTAGAATTCAGCAGCCTCACCAATCATGATGGACTTACGAACAGTCAGGTGGGTGCCATCCTCAAGGACACCAGAGGCTACATCTGGTTCGGTACCCAGTCGGGACTGTGCCGCTTTGACGGCTTCCGTATGAAAACTTTCTATTATAGCAACACTGATGATAAGTCGCTGCCTAACAATTCGGTAGATGAACTTCAGCAAGACTATGATGGAAATATCTGGGTGCATACCTCTGTGGGTTACAGCATCTACAAATATGATGAAGAGCAGTTTGACCGCAAACCGGAAGAATGGCTCAAAAACATCCATGTGCAGGGACCTCCTTATAAACTCCTGATAGATAAGGATAAGAACATGTGGATAGCTGTCTACGGACAGGGACTCTACTTTCATAATGCCAAAACAAAAAATACTTATCTTTTTAAATTTACCAAAAAGGCTCAGCCGGGCTGTCTGAAAGAGGGAAATATCAGTAAAATAACCGAGGTTGACGGCGATGCGCTCATTACCTATGGTGATGGTACAATCTGCCGTGTCAACGGACAGAAACAGAAGGTTCTCTGGTACAATTCCTTCCTTGCTAACCATAAAGCTGCCGGTGATAATGGTGCCTATACTTTCTATGATGGTATAGGTGGTTTCTGGGTTTCTGTAAGTAATGCCAATTATGTGTATCAGTCAAAGACCGGAAAATGGACCGATGCCCGTTCTTATCTTACAAACATGGGCATTGCTATTCCTTGCCCAACCCGTATTCTGATGCGTGATATTGCCCGCGATAAGGCAGGCAATCTCTGGGTGGCTTCCGACCATAACGGTCTCTTCTTTGTAGATTTCAAACGCAAAATCTGCCGTCAGTATGTTCATTCCGAAGCAAAGGGAAGTATCGTTGACAATTCCCTGCAGAAGGTTTATGTGGATGATGAGGGAGCTATCTGGGTAGGTAGTTACAAGAACGGCGTGGCCTATTATTCGCCTGCCGCTCAGAAATTCACAACGATTCCGCTTGGTGATGTGTGTACAATCACGCAGGATCTGAATGGTAATCTCTGGTGTGGAACCAATGATAGCGGTATTGTTTGCTACAGTCCGCTTACCGGACAGAGCTGGCGATTCTCACAGGCTGAAACCGGTCTGACTTCGGATATTGTGGTCAGCAGCGTAACCATGGCTGATGGTACGATGTATTTCGGTACCTTCAATGGTGGACTTGCCCAATATAAAAACGGCAGATGGAAGAGTTTTCAGGCAGCTCCTGGCGGACTTGCCAATAACAGCGTCTGGTGTCTTGCCGAAGATCCGTATCACCATCTGATTATCGGAACCTTGGGCTCAGGCTTCCAGATTTATAATCCTGAGAGCGGAAAGTTTACAACCTACAATGTTCAGAATTCGGGTATTACCAGCGATTTTATCAACTCGCTCTTCCTGCCGAATAAAGATGAAATTCTGATAGGTCATTCGCAGAACTATTCTATCTTTAATTTCGGAACCCGAAAGGTAACCAATGTGAATACAACCAAGGACGGACAGCCTTTCCCGAGTCCTTCCCTGAATTACATGATGAAGGATAGCCGAGGCATCTTGTGGATGGCTTCGCCTGCGGGTGTCACCATGTATGATGAGGCTTCAGGACAGTTGGAGTCAATCAATGACCTCAATGGTACGCAGGGCACGGTAGGCTGTATGGTGCTCGAAGATAAGCAGCATAACATCTGGCTGGTTTCTGAATTTATCGTTACCCGTGTTACGCTGACCAAGAACAATCAGGGCAAATGGGACATTACGATGATTAGTTTCAATTCGCTCGATGGCTTGCAGAGCCGCCAGTTTAACCAGCGTTCTGCCTGTCTGATGAGAAATGGAGCCATCGCCATCGGCGGTCAGGATGGTATTAATATCATCAATCCTGCCAAGATCCTTCCTGCTCAGAAACATGCAAAAGTCTTGTTCAGCGGTTTCGTACTCTTCGATCATCCGCTGAAGGCAGGTGAGGAGTTTGAAGGAAGAGTGCCTCTGGCTAAATCGCTTGATACAAACCCGGAACTGGATCTCAGCTATAAGGATAAGGCGTTTACCATACAGCTGGCTTCCGACCAGGTAAGTATTCCGGCACGCTGCCGCTTCCTCTATCGCATGAAGGGACTTGACGACAAATGGATGCTGACAGCGGAGGGGCGTCCGGAGGCTACCTTTACCAATCTCTCTTCAGGCAGTTATGTCCTGGAGGCAAAGGTGGTGAATGCTGATGGTAGTGTGAGCGAAGAGGTGAGCACGCTGAAGATTCATATTCACCCGCCTTTCTATCTCTCTATATGGGCGTTCATCGTATATATTATATTAATAGGTGTAGCTTTCTATCTCTATCGTAAACGCATGCTCGAAAAGCAGCGTGTTAAATTCGAACTCCAGAGCAAGGAAGACAGTATCAAGAAGACCAGGGAGTTGAACGAACTCAAACTCAACTTCTTCACCAATGTGAGCCACGAACTCCGTACTCCGCTCACCCTGATTATCTCGCCGCTGGTTAGTATGATCAGAGAAGAAAGAGATGAGTCTAAACGCAGAAGGCTGGAGATGATTCATCGCAATGCTACCCGTTTGCTCAATCTGGTAAACCAGATTCTTGACTTCCGCAAGATAGACCAGAACAAGGAAAAACTTACCCTGTCGCATATCGACATTGTGAGCTTCGTTGACAATATCTGTACTTCGTTCCGTACTTTGGCAAACAGCAAAGTAACGCTTGCCTTCGAGTCTACGGTGCCTAGTCTGCAGATGTCGTTTGATGCTGATAAGGTAGGAAAAATCGTGAATAACCTCTTGAGTAATGCTTACAAGTTTACGCCAGATGGAGGATTTATCACCGTTTCTCTGAGTGTTGCACTCCGCCAGCGTGTAGGAGACAAGGATTCGGATATGCTCCGCATCTCAGTATCTGATACGGGCAAGGGCATCAGCGATAAGGAAAAGGAACATGTGTTTGAGCGTTTCTATCAGGTTAATGGTACTGAAATGCAGCCGCAGGGTGGTAGCGGAATAGGCCTGAACCTGGTAAAGAAGTTTACCGAACTGCATGGCGGTAAAGTAGATGTTACAGATAATCCAAGCGGAGGAACCATCTTTATGGTAGACCTTCCGATAGAGAGCAGTACCACCTCCAATTCTACGGCACATCTCGGTTCCTTGCGAGCAGCCCCTATCATAACCACGGTGCATCAGGCTACTGATGATGATCCGGATGCAGGTAAGAATGTTCTCTACGGAATGAGTAAACATGCGCACCAGCCTGGAGAATCGATGATCAAGAAGCCGGTAGTGCTCCTCGTTGACGACAGTGAGGACTTCCGTGAGTTTATGAACGAAGTATTGACAGACTATACGGTTGTTGAGGCTGTCAATGCTCAGGATGCCTGGAACAAGATCATCGACCGTCGTCCAGACATCATCCTGAGCGATGTGATGATGCCTGTAATGGATGGTAACGAACTCTGCCGGATGTGTAAGGACAATGACGAAACTACAGCCATACCTTTCATCATGCTCTCGGCCCGTATGGGAGATGAGCAACGTAAGGAAAGTCTGAAGTGTGGTGCTGACGAGTATATTGCCAAACCATTCGATATTGATATGTTGAATCTCTGTATTCTGAACCTCTTGAAGAAACGCAAGAATGTGAGCACAGAATATGTAATAACAGAGGCTGACCGCAAATTTATTGATGAGGTGAATGCTTATATCCGCGACAATATGAGCAATCCTGAAACATCGGTAGAATCGCTCAGTACTCATCTTAGCATTTCACGCGTACAATTATATAAACGCATGATTTCGCTGACGGGTATTACACCTTCTGAGTATCTCAGAACCAAGCGTATCAAATTTGCAGAGCATCTGCTGCGCTCGGGTGACTTGAACATCAGTGAAATAGCCTATAAGGTGGGATTCAATAATCCACGTTATTTCACTAAATACTTCCAAGACGCGTATGGCGTTACGCCGTCTCAATATCGTAAGAATCTGTCAGAATCAGAGTAGTTTACGCATCTGATTAACATTTTATACATATACAGATAACATTTGCGCACAAAGATACGGGAATTTTCTCGTATCTTTGCCGCAGATTTTTAAACTTTCCTTTAAACGTATAAAATGAGACTAACTAAAACATTATTGATTTCAGCAGTGCTGCTGATGAGTGCTACAGGTATGCAGGCAGCTGGTTTCAACCAGAATGGTAATTATCTCACTGTTCAGTTGAAGCAACACCAGAATTTTGGTCCTAGTCAGATTCGCCTCCAGGTGGTGAGCGATAAGATTATCCGTGTTCAGGCTACAGCCGAACAGAGTTTCCGTAACAAACAGAGTCTGATAATAGTGCCTCAAAACAGCAAGGCAAATTATAAGGTGGAAGAGCAGGGAGACAATCTCATCATTACCACTGCAGCTATGCGTGCTGTCATGAACGAGGCTACGGGTCAGATTACTTTCTATGACCTGAAAGACAATGTCCTTCTCAACGAGGTTGCTCAGGGTGGAAAGACTTTCAAGCCGTTCACTGTGCCTGACCGTGAAATCGGTGTAGATATTGCCAAGGTTCCTGAAGCACAGAAGCACGGATGGTCATGGCGTGCGCTCTTCAACTCTCCTGATAACGAGGCGTTCTATGGTCTCGGTCAGCATCAGAGTGAGGAACTCAACATGAAGGGTAAGAACGAAGACCTCTTCCAGTATAATACCAAGGTGAGTGTGCCTTTCGTCATCTCTAATAAAAACTACGGCATCCTCTGGGATTCTTATTCTTATTGCCGTTGGGGTAATCCGGAAGATTATCTCCAGCTCAACCGTGCCTTCAAACTCTATGATAAAGATGGTAAGGAAGGTCAGTTGACAGGTACTTATGTGGACAAGAACGGGCAGAAGATTGTTCGAGGCGAAGATAGCATTTACTTTGAGTATGCAATGCCTGAGACTTCTGAGGTTTGCAACAAGACCGACAAGGGCGGCATTCAGAACCTGCCAAAGGGCTTCGCGCTGAATGGCTCCAAGGTGGTGTATGAGGGTTATGTAGAGGCTCCAACTAACAGCTTCTATCAGTTTATCCTCTACTATGCCGGTTACATGAAGATTTATATCGACGGCAAACTGGTAGTACCTGAGCGCTGGCGTACAGCCTGGAATCCGAACTCTTATAAGTTTGAAACTCCTGTCAAGAAGGGCGTAAAGACTCCTGTCCGCATCGAGTGGCAGCCAGATGGTGATGTTTCCTACTGCGGACTTCGCGTAGCAGCTCCTCGTTCTGAGGCAGAGAAGAACCAGTTGAGCATCTGGAGCGAAATGTCTCCTGACATGGATTACTACTTCATCGCCGGTCAGAATCTCGATGAGGTGATTTCCGGTTACCGTACGCTTACCGGCAAGGCTTCGCTTTATCCTAAATGGACCCTCGGTTTCTGGCAGAGCCGTGAGCGCTATCAGAGCAGCAAGGACATCGAGGACAACATGAAGAAGTTCCGCGACCTGCATATACCTGTAGACAATATCGTTCAGGACTGGAACTACTGGAAGCTGGATTCATGGGGAAGTCATGAGTTTGAGACTGCCCGCTATCCAAACCCACAGGCGATGCTCGACAGCGTACATGCGATGAATGGCCGCTTCATGATTTCCGTATGGCCTAAGTTCTATGATACTGTCAAGAACTATAAGGAACTCGACAGCAAGGGTTGGATGTATCATCAGGCTATCAAGGATGATATTCACGACTGGCTCGGCTTCCGCGGTTCATTCTATGATGCCTATTCTGACGGTGCCCGCAAGATGTTCTGGCGCCAGATGGACGAGAATCTTTATACCAAGTATAAGTTCGGAGTCGATGCATGGTGGATGGATGCATCAGAACCAAACGTTCGCGACTGTACCCCGATGTGGTACCGCAAGGCCCTTTCAGGTCCTACTGCCCTCGGTACATCTACCGAATATTTCAATGCTTACAGCATCGTGAATGCTGATGCTATCTATAACGGACAGCGCAGCGTGAATCCTAACCAGCGTGTCTTCCTCCTGACCCGTTCGGGCTTTGCAGGTGAACAGCGCTACAGTACGGCTACCTGGTCTGGTGACATTGCTACCCGTTGGGAAGATATGCGTGCCCAGATGACAGCCGGTTTGAACTATTCTATGGCAGGTCTGCCTTTCTGGGGAATGGACCAGGGTGGTTTCTGTGTAGAGAACCGCTATGTGGCAGCCCAGCAGGAGTTCGATAAGACCGGTAAGGAGAATGCTGACTTGAAGGAATGGCGCGAATTGCAGGCGCGTTGGAACCAGTTCGGTTGCTTCGTACCTCTTTATCGTACTCATGGCCAGTGGCCTACCCGTGAGGTATGGAACATTGCTCCGGCAGATCATCCGGCTTACAAGACCATCCTGGCTTACGATAAACTCCGTTACCGTCTGATGCCTTACCTCTACAGTATGGCGGGTATGGTTCACTTCAAGGACTATACCATGATGCGTGGTTTGGTAATGGACTTCAACGGCGATGACAATGTTTACGACATCAAAGACCAGTGGATGTTCGGTCCTGCTCTCATGGCTTGTCCTGTAGGCGAGTATCAGAAGTACAGCCGCAATGTTTATCTTCCTAAGCAGAAGGGCTGGTATGATTTCTATACAGGTAAGCACTATGCCGGTGGACAGACAATCGTAGCTGATGCGCCTTTCGATAAGATTCCAGTCTTTGTTCCAGAGGGTTCTATTCTTCCTGTGGGTCCAGAGATGGAGTGGAGCGATCAGAAGAAGGCTGAGCTCATCGACCTCTATGTCTATGCAGGCAAGGACGGTTCTTATACACTCTATGAGGATGAGGGAACCAACTACAACTACGAGAAGGGTAAGTATGCTATGATAGACTTCAAGTATAATGATGCTCAGAAGACCGTTACTATCGCTGCCCGTAAGGGTTCTTTCGATGGTATGCTCCAGAAGCGTCGCTTCAATATCGTACTTGTTAGTGATAACAACCAGCAGGGTATCAGCCTCGCCAAGGCGCCTAAGGGCAAGATGGTGAAGTATGCTGGTAAGGCAGTTACTGTAAAACTGAAGTAATATGAAGAAGATATTTGCTTTAGCAATCTTTCTATTGGGCGCTCAGTCGTTGAGCGCCCGTGATCGCCAGTCTTTTGATAAAGGCTGGCTTTTCACTTTAGCAGATAGTGCCGGAATGTCAAAGTCTGATTATTCAGACCGGCATTGGCGAAGTTTGAATCTTCCTCACGATTGGGCGATAGAGGGCGACTTCTCTCCTTCGAATCCTTCGGGAGCCAGTGGTGGTGCATTGCCGGGCGGCATCGGATGGTACCGTAAGCACTTCTCGGTGAATCCGAAGGAAAAGTATGACCGGTTTACCATCACCTTTGATGGAGTATATATGAATTCTACCGTGTATATCAATGGGCATAAACTCGGAACCCGTCCTTATGGATACAGTACATTCGAGTATGATCTTACACCTTATATTAATAAGAAGGGTGATAATGTCATTGCTGTGAAGGTAGACAACAGCGACCAGCCTAACAGCCGCTGGTATTCCGGTTGCGGTATTTACCGCCATGTCTGGCTCACCAAAACCATGAAATCTGCTTATATTCCTCAATGGGGACAGTATGTAGCAACTTCTCCACAAGGTGATGTCAGGGTGAAGGTAGATTTCGCAGCTTCCGGCAACAGGATGAAACTCTCTGTCCGTAACACCATCTATGATGCTGCAGGAAAGATGGTAGCAAAGAGTCAGGGTGTTCAGGAACAGAAACTCCGGGTGAAGAATCCGCATCTCTGGGACATCGGAAAGGGATATCTCTATACTGTGAAGAGTGAGCTGGTAGTAAACGGGAAGGTAGTGGATGTAGCTACGACTACAGCCGGTTTCCGTGATGTAAAGTTTGATGCAAAGAAGGGTTTCTTCCTGAATGGCAAGAATATCAAGATAAATGGTGTCTGTGAGCATCATGATTTCGGTTGTCTGGGTGCTGCCATTAATGAAGATGCGATGCACCGTAAGCTTACCATCCTTCGCGATATGGGCGTGAACGCTATCCGAAGCAGTCATAATCCTCCGGCACCTGAACTCCTGAACATGTGCGATTCGATGGGGTTCCTCGTGATGGACGAGAGTTTTGATATGTGGCGCCGCAAGAAATCGAATGGCGATTATGCCCGTTTCTTCGATGAATGGCATAAGAAAGACCTGTCTGATCTCATCAAGCGCGACCGTAACCATCCAAGCATCATCATGTGGAGTATCGGTAATGAGGTTCTCGAACAATGGTCGGATGCGGCTGCTGATACGCTCAGTCTGGAGCAGGCTAACCTGATTCTGAATGCCGGTCATGATGCTTCTAGCTTGTCACATAGCGATGAACTGAGTGTCAATTCGCTTCTTACCCAGCATCTGGCAAAAATCGTGAAGGAGTATGATCCTTGGGGCACACGCCCTGTTACTGCTGGCTGTAATGAGCCTGATCCGAAGAATCATCTCTTTAAGAGTGGGGCTATTGATGTTATAGGTTTCAATTATCACCATCAGTGGGTGAAGGATATGCCAAAGAATTTCCCTGGCAAGCCTTTCATTCTGTCGGAGAGTGTTTCTGCCTTGCAGACTCGTGGCTACTATATGATGCCTAGCGACAGCATTTATACTGCGCCAAAGGAATGGTGGTTACCTTATACCGATCCATCGTTTATGTGTTCGGCTTATGATAATTTCCATGCCTCATGGAGTAGTACCCACGAAGAAACCTGGGATGTGGTGAAGCACAACGACTTTGTGGGCGGACAGTTTATCTGGACCGGTTTCGATTATATCGGTGAACCTACTCCTTATGCGTATCCTGCCCGTAGCAGTTATTTTGGCATTATCGATTTGGCGGGTCTTCCAAAAGACTGCTATTATATGTATCAGAGTGAGTGGACTCAGAAAAATGTGCTGCATCTCTTCCCTCATTGGAACTGGCTGCCGGGACAGACCATCGACATGTGGTGTTATTATAATCATGCCGATGAGGTAGAACTCTTTATCAATGGCAAGAGTCAGGGTATCCGTAAGAAGACAGTCTACGGTGCAAAGAACGAAGGCGATGCTTTCAGAAAGAGTACTGAATATCATGTGATGTGGCGGGTAAACTTTGAACCGGGAGAAGTGAAGGTTGTAGCCAGAAAGAATGGTAAAGTTCTTAGAGAGCAGGTCATCAAGACAGCAGGAGCTCCTCATCATCTTGTGTTGAAGAAGACTTATCAGGGACATCAGGCTTTTGGCACTTCAGATCCGACAACCTTTGTCGAGGTGAATGTGGTAGATAAAGACGGCAATCTCTGTCCGAACGCAGATAACCAGATTTTCTTCTCTGTTTCTGGTGAACAGGAGGCAAATGACCAAAACAACCAGAATGCACCAAAAATTCTGGGAACTGATAACGGTTGTCAGACTTCTTTGGAGCGTTTTACCGATTCCCATCGCAAGGCTTTCTTCGGAAAATGTGTCGTTGTGATAAAAGGAAAGGGAACGCTCAAGGCACAGGCAGTAGACTTAAAGGATGCTTCTGTAGCTTTGTGATTATAGTAATATTTTGAAAATCAAAACGTTAATGAACTATATTGCGAAGAAGGATACACTCGTTTGGTGTATTCCTTTTTCGCTCTTAAAAACGAAAAAGGTTTTGAAGCATTGGGACCCAAGGGATTTGGGTATCTCTATTATACTAGTAATAGAAATTTAGCTTCAAAACCTGCGGCAAAGATACATCTTTTTTTCGAATAAAAAAACTTTTTCGAATAAAAAATATAAAAAACTTGCTCTTATCAAAAAAAATAAGTAACTTTGTAATCAGTAAGGGCATCAAACCAAAATCAGCAATCATGAAAAAGGTTATCTTAACTTTATGTGTCATGAGTGCAACATTGACTGCACAGGCACAATTGCAAACAAACAATGGTATTGAATACCTTCAGTGTCAAGCTAGGGATATGTCTGGCGATTTCTCAGATTTGGCCAACACCTATTTCCTGGCAGATAGTATAACAGGCTTCGACCTTAATAGGGGAGAGGGCTTGCTCAACTGGAAGCGCTATCGTCTGGCACCGCGCCAAGCTTTTAATCTTAACGGTTATTGGCCTGTACGCATGAAAATGCTTGACTTCCCTGATACCCAGTATGATAATGATCCGAATCTCAAGATCAGAATTCAGAAGATTGATGACCGTACGCTTCGTGTGACTTTGTTCACTTCACCTATTGAACCTAAGATGGACGAGGCAAACGATCCGATGTTTTCTCCTGAGTTTATTGCAGAGAGTCTGGGCAATGGAGATGATCGTCTGGCACGTGGAAGATGGAATACGTCTGCTGATAACAAACGTATCATCTATCAGAACAGGAATGGTGTATTGGAAATTCAAAAGTATCCTTTCCGCCTGATCCTGAAAGATGCCAATGGAAAGATTCTGACGCAAACCCGCCATATCATTGATAATGACAGTACGCAGGTTAAACTCTTGCCATTCAATTTCATCAAGCGTGGATCTGACAATTCGCGTAGCATCAACCCGGTGTTCCTGCTCTCGCCTGGTGAACGGATTTATGGTTGTGGAGAAAGTTTCACCTCTTTGAATAAGGTGGGACAGAAGGTGAACCTGTCGGTTGTAGATCCTCAGGGACCTGAAACAGATGGTATGTACAAGCCTGTGCCTTTCTATTTCTCCAATAGAGGCTATGGTATCTTTATGCATACTTCGGCTCCTGCTACTGCCGATTTCGGTGCAAGTTATATAGGTGCCCAGCGCCTCTTTATGGGTGATGAAACAATGGACTTCTTCGTGTTCTTTGGTGAACCGAAGCAAATCCTGAATGAATATACAAACGTGACAGGCAAGTCGCCAATGTTGCCGCTGTGGACCTTTGGTACCTGGATGAGCCGTATCTCTTATTTCTCCCAGAAGGAGGGATTGGAAATTGCTCATCAGCTGAGAGCCAATAAGATTCCTGCGGATGTCATCCACTTTGATACAGGATGGTTTGGCGTAGACTGGCAGTGTGATTATCAGTTTGCCAAGGATCGTTTCAAGGCCCCGGTTGGCATGCTCAAGACGCTGAAGAAGGATGGATTCCATACTTGTCTTTGGCAGTTGCCTTACTTCACTCCAAAGAACCGCTATTTCAAGGAACTGGTAGATGAAGGTATGGCGGTTCGGAATGGAAATGGTACGCTGAACTATGAGGATGCTGTTCTTGATCTGAGTAATCCGAAAACGGTTACCTGGTATCAGGATAAGATAGCTCATCTCATCAAGCAGGGAGTGAGTGCCATCAAGTGCGACTTTGGTGAAGCAGCTCCTTATGATGGACTTTATGCAAGTGGTAAGACAGGCTTCTATGAGCATAACCTCTATCCGTTGCGCTATAATAAAGCGCTTTGGGAGGCGGTAAAAGCCAATTCTCCAGAGCAGGAAGGAGTCATCTGGGCGCGTAGTGCCTGGGCTGGAAGTCAGCGCTATCCTTTACATTGGGGTGGCGATGCAGCTACGAATGAGGTAGGCAGTGTTGGCATGATGGGTGACCTGCGTGGCGGCTTGAGTTTCGGCTTGAGTGGATTCTCTTTCTGGAGTCATGATATGGGTGGTTTCGTAACCCAGAGTCCTGATGATCTCTATCGCCGTTGGTTGCCTTTCGGTTTCTTGAGTTCGCATACCAGAGCTCATGGAGCACCTCCAACAGAACCTTGGCTTATCAGTAAGGATTTTACGGATGCCTTCAGAGCCAATGCGGAGATGAAATACCAATTGATGCCTTACGTTTATGCACAGGCAAAAGACTGCTCTGAGAAGGGCTTGCCTATGGTGCGTGCGCTCTTTGTAGAATTTCCTCACGATGCTGGAGCATGGTTGGTTGAAGATGAGTATATGTATGGCTCACAGATTCTGGTTGCTCCACTACTGGAATCGGGAACAGGCCGTTCGGTATATCTGCCAAAAGGTAAATGGATAGATTATCAGAATGGAAAGGTATATGAAGCCGGATACCAGCATATCAGTGTTGCTGAACATAAGATTCCTTGTGTTATCCTGGTTAGAGATGGCAGCTTGATTCCGCAGGTGCCAGTAGCTCAGAGTACTGATAAGATTCAGTGGAACCGGATTTCATGGAAACCTTTCAAGGCAGATGCCAGCCAATGTGTGGGATATCTCTACAAGCCAGGAGATAAAGAAATAACAGAGATAAAACAATAAATATAAAAACAAAAATAGTAAAATGAAAATTCAAATAGAACAGGCAACGCCAGACAAGGCTTCGCATATCGCATCGCTCATCATGGAGGCGATGAATGCACAGTGTTGTCAAAATTTTGCTGGTCCTCAGCACACATTGGTTGATTTTCACCGTATGATGACTAAACTTGTAGAGATGGAGGACAGTCAGTATAGTTATAAGAATACATTGGTTGCTATGTCTACTGATGGCATTCTTGTCGGCATCTTGGTTGCATACGATGGTGCTGACGTCAAAAGATTACGTAAGCGCTTTATTGAGGCTGCGATCGTGGCTTTTGGTATAGACTATTCGGCTATGGATCTTGAAACTGAGGAAGGTGAGTTCTATTTGGATAGTTTGGCAGTCTCTAATCAATACCGTGGAAAAGGTATTGCGTCTAAACTGTTGGAGACTGCTATCTCTCGCGCAAGAGAGCTGGGACTTCCTGCTGTAGGTTTGCTTTGTGATAAAGGCAATCCGAAAGCGGAGCGCCTCTATACGAAGGTTGGTTTCCAGTATGTCAATGATACCACCTGGGGTGGTCATGCAATGAAACATCTTCAGTATAAATTGTAATCTGATAGGGCAAACTGTGCAAACGTTTGCCCAATAAAAAGTATAGAAATCAACAGAAAATGTGCTGTTTATTCCGCAAACGGTAGTATCTTTGCACCATAAGTTCATAACGAATAGGTTTTTTGGTTTTTAGAAAAGATATTTTATTAGTTTTTGTTGATTTAATAATAAAAGCTCGGTCTGCAGTGATGCAATGCCGAGCTTTTGTATTTTTACTCCCTTTCAGGGTATTTTCTTTCTGTGTCTTTTATTCTAATTCCTCTATTTCTTTTTCGTCCATGTCTTTATCCAGTTGGTCTCTCCACAGATACTTTCTGGTTTCATGCACTATGATACCACTCAGGCAGAGCAAGGAGATAAGGTTTGGTATCGCCATTAAAGCATTCATGCAGTCGGCAATGTTCCAAACCAGTCCCAGACTGATGACACTACCCAGGAAGATAGTAGCAATATAGACTATGCGGAAACAGAGCATCCACTTTTTGCCTTTCAGATATTCCACACACCGTTCTCCATAATAACTCCATCCCAATGTCGTACTGAATGCAAATGTTGCCAGTCCGATGGTCAATATCGGAGCTCCGATATATGGAATCTTACTGAAGGCAGCCTTGGTGAGTGCTGCTCCGTTATGGTAGTCAATGTCTGGGTATGCTATGATACTTGAGGTGATGACGAGACCTGTAAGGGCACAGATGATGACAGTATCCCAAAAGGTACCGGTAGATGAAACCAATGCCTGACGCACAGGGTTACGGGTTTGGGCTGCTGCAGCAACGATGGGTGCCGAACCCAGACCACTTTCGTTAGAGAACAATCCGCGGGCTATACCATAGCGGGCTGCAATCATCACGGTACTTCCAGCGAAGCCGCCACCTGCAGCCTTTGTTGTGAATGCTGAGTCTAAGATTACGTGGATGGCAGGCAATAAATAAGCATGATTTACACAGAGAATGTAGATGCAGCCTAATACATAAAAGAGTGCCATGAAAGGTACCAGCATGCCGCAAACCTTGGCGATACTGTTTACGCCTCCAAGAATCACTGCTGCTCCTAAAGCCGTAACGATGGTTCCAGTAATGTATGGAGAAATGCCGTATTGGTTTTCTACCAGGGTAGAGATGGCATTTGCCTGTACCGTGCTACCGATTCCGAATGATGCCAATGCGGCAAAGAGGGCGAACAGGACTGCAAGCCATTTCCAGCCCAATCCTTTTTCCAGGGCATACATAGGACCACCCAACATCGTGCCTCGCTTGGTCTTTACGCGATATTTTACGGCGAGTAATCCTTCGGCATATTTGGTAGAAATACCAAAGACACCGGTTAACCAGCACCAGAGTACGGCTCCTGGTCCGCCAAGAGCGATAGCTGTAGCCACACCGATGATGTTACCGGTACCAATTGTAGCTGCCAATGCTGTTGCCAGTGCTCCGAACTGTGAAACATCTCCTGTGGCATTCTTGTCTTTCTTTACAGACAGTTTGATTGCCTTGAAAATCTTGCGTTGTGGAAAGCGCAAGCGGATGGTCAGAAAGATGTGGGTTCCCAACAGCAGGATAATCATAGGCCATCCCCA
>CAVBFV010000040.1:0-17157 GCA_963594575.1 Lachnospiraceae bacterium
TGTCATAGCTTTAATCTTAATTATGATATGCAAAAATACATAATTTACTTTATTATAAGATGGGTTATCAAGTTTTTTTAAGAATAATTAGATGTATTAAATTAAACGCAGAAATCTGCCGGCATTACTGCCAGCAGACCTCTGCGTTTTAATAATATTGAAAATCAGATATTTGTTACTCTGAAACAGCAGCCTGTTCTATCTCTGTTGACTCCTGCTGGGCGTTCCCCAAAAAACTGGGGAATAGCAAGATTATGGCACCACGTAATATCATCTATAGCAATAATGCTTCCTTCGATTTAAATATTCCAGGTCTTCTTGGTGAGCATAGGCTTCCTTTTCAAACCTGATGTTGTAATATGCCCGCATCCAATCCCGATATTTGAGATATAAGTAAAACCATTCTATGATGTACCAGAGGTAGAATGGGATATACAACAACTCCCTTGCTTGGGCCGTATGTATGAGCTCATGGTTGAGTTCCACTTTAGAAAGATCTTCGCAAGTAACAATTATGCCAAAGAGATTGATTGCAATGAAGCTTTTCATGAAGGAACGTCTCTTGATTCTGACAATCCTAGACATCAGCCACAAGATTGCTGAGTTCGTCGAGGAAGTTAATCATCATGCTTCCGGTTCCTCTAGACTGGGAAGCTGCCCTTTCTCCGGCAATTCCCATGGCTTTCATGGCATGAAAAGATGCTTCCAGAGGGTCGGAGTTCACAGCAAGGAATGCCCCAACGATACCAGTGGCAGTACATCCCATTGCAGTAACCTTGCTCATCATGGAATGTCCTTCATGAACATAAGCCATTCTTTCGCCATCCGTGATGAAGTCTATGGCTCCAGTTACAACTATGATACAGGAAAGTTGCTGAGCCAGTTTCTTAGCCTGTTTCTCAACCTCATAGGTTTCCTGGTGACTGTCCACTCCCTGCATGCCTATCTGGTGAGAGTACAATGCCTGAATCTCACTGGCATTTCCCTTGATGACTGTAGGGTGACACCTGAGGATAATCTGTGATGCTATATCCATACGAAAGCGGGTGGCTCCTACTCCAACCACATCAAATACGATAGGAATTCTTTTTTTCATGGCAGCTTCCCCTGCCAGTATCATCGAGTGAGCAGTGGTGCTTTCCGGAACGCCTAGGTTGAGAGCCAAGGCATTGCTCTTGCTACTGATTTCCTCCACTTCTTCCTCGGCACGCGCCATGATAGGTGATGCTCCAATAGCCAATAGGCTGTTGGCGACAAAGTTCATAGCCACATAATTGGTTATGTTGTGTATGAGAGGCTGCTGCTCTTGTATCAATCGTAAATCTGTCTTCATTTGTTTCACTACATTATTAATATATACTGTACCCATTGTCCCTGCACCATTGTTTGGCATGCTCAAATCCTTGGGCTGTGGCTCTGAAGATGTTCCCTTTGAGCAGCTTTCAGCCACCATTGGTGAGCCTTTACGTGGTCTTCTTTAGTTCCCTGACCCAGGTAAAATGCATTGGCAGCGTTAACCTGTGATTGTACATCTCCTTTCTCTGCTGCAATCAGATACCAATGAAGAGCTCTTTCGAAGTCCTGTTCCACTCCATCTCCCTGGTAGTAGCATTCTGCCACATTGTAGCATGCGTAAATATCACCCAGTTCAGCAGCCTTCATGTACCACTGAAATGCCATCACATGATCCTCCACAACACCGATGCCTTGCGCATAGCAGACACCCATGTTGTTCATCGCCATTAAATCTCCTTCAAGAGCTTGCTGACGATATTTGTTTGCCGTTTCACGTTCCTTTTTCATTTCTGTAATCTCAACTTGGGTGCAAAGGTACAACTTTAATTTTGATTTTCGACACCCTAAAGATACAAAAAGAAAAGGCAGCTGCAAGCATCTTCACAAACGCCTACAACTGCCATCTCTATAATATATATGGAAACTCCTTTCTACAATTCTCTCAAATTTTCATGAAACCAAGCACATGTTAGAAATTGCCAAGGAAAAGGGCATACCAGTATGGATATATAAATATTAAAAATTTGGATAATACATATATAATTAGTAACTTTGCACTCATGAAGAATTTTGCAGCGATAGATTTTGAGACAGCCAACCAGCAACGAACCAGCGTTTGCTCCGTAGGCATTGTGATAGTAAGGGATAGTGAGATTGTGGATAGCTACTACAGTCTCATCAAGCCAGAGCCTGAGTATTATTCCTATTGGAATACTAGGGTGCATGGACTTACCATGGAGGATACCATGAACGCCAGGGTATTTCCAGAGGTATGGGCAGAGATTGAGCCAAAGATTGAGGGATTGCCATTGGTGGCTCACAACTCTCCCTTTGACGAGGGATGTCTGAAGTCTGTGTTCCAAATGTATCAGATGGACTATCCCGATTATGAGTTCCATTGCACATGCCGAGCCTCCAGAAGAAAGTTGGGATCTCTCCTACCCAACCACCAACTACAAACTGTAGCTGCTTATTGCGGGTACGACCTAACTCAACACCATAATGCCCTAGCTGACGCAGAAGCTTGTGCTTGGATTGCCAGAGAACTACTATAACTCTTACAACTCATTTTAATGTTTTTTGTCACAAAATGACAATAGCACTACAAGGGAGTTGCTTTCACGGGTTCATACCGTGAAGCACTCTTTTTGGATTGGTACATCTCTCATTATCCAATAAATAATGTGTATGAAGAAAATAATTTTTCTCGATTTTGACGGTGTACTGAATACTGAGTACAACTAGAACTTGCTTATGTATCATGGGAAATCCTGGAAAGACAAGTATGGAGCTTTCTTCGACCCGGAGACAGTGGCTGAACTAAAGAGAACAGAGCCATTAAGATTTTTAACGGATAAAGGATTGTTTTTCTACAAGTATAACCGTAATTTATGGAATTAAGATATGGACATAAAACATGTATTTGAAGACTCTCGCATAGTCATGCTGGAGAAAGACATTGCAAGAATAAACGAGTATTGCCGATACTCGGATGAAGAAAAGTTTGTGATGAAGCACTTGCTCAAAAAGCGTTGCAACGTACTATGGCAATTGAATGTGTATGACGATGAGACGAAGCAGCTCCTCATCGGTTTCAATGATGCACTTCGAAAGGCATGTACGCAGCTTTATCACCGGACGATGACAGTTTATCAAGAATACCTGCATCGTAAAGACATTTCTGGAGATTTTGAGGTGGAAGGAAAGATATTCCTTGGTTACGAATATCCTGCACATCACCCCATTCAGACAGAAACGGCAAAACAGGTGTGGGATACTCTGACATGTGGAGGTTTCAATACACTCTATGATGAGGGTTGCGCATGGCCGCTCCGATTCAGTAGAGAGCGGTCTTCTGAGTAAAGTATCAATGAGAAATTGGAGAATTGGTTGGGGATGGAAATTGAGAACGACAATTGGAATGAGGGACTGGATAGAGAATGGTCGAAAGATATGCATCTTATACAGCCCTTTCATAATCTATACGATCATTGCTACTTCTCATTATATGACCTCATATATGTCCGTGAGTTTAACCTGGAAGTACATGTGGAGTTTGATGATAAAGTAAAATATTAAACATCAAGCCAAACAAGCCGCTGGAACTCTACAATCTGCTAGAGGATCCGGAAGAGAAGCATAATCTCGCCAAGAAATATCTGGAAATGGTAATCGGTTTTGACAAGGTGATGAAGGAAATGCGTACTCCATCAGAAAACTGGCCAATACCGGAAGATGCGGAAAGTGGGAAAAAGTAATCGGCTTTGTAAAACTGAGGGCGTGTCATGGACTTATGACACACCCTCAGTTTTTTATCCGTTTTTCAAGATTTTACGGTCTTTAAGCGACGTGTTTTGCGACAACGTGTTGGCTGTAGAATATGCATCGAGCAGCCAGCGTAACAATTATCCATCACCAAGACTTTCTGAATTGGAGATGTTGTAGCGATAGCAGCCATTCTGTCGGCAATCGATATTTACCCAAATGTTTTTCCTGTGTCGTCATACGTCACTCACGTTATTTTTTACTTATCCAAAAAGCTGACAACCTCTGGAATCTCTTTATTCAAGAAGTCGTACCAAAGCTGAGGGCTATATCCCAAAGATGTATGATGAATCATATAGAACGGCAGCTTGTAGCCGTTAGCAAATTGCAGTTCACCTTTCTTAGGATAAGAGTTGTTGATTTTTTCATCCAATGTTTGGATAGAATACTTCACACCTTTCTCGTCAAGAATATTCATGCCTTTGTCGTTTCTTAGACCAACAAATATGCAAACATCTGGCTTGATGATCTGCACGACATCAGCTAAGCACTTCCATGCCGTCTCGTAATCAGCCAAGGAGGGCACCTCATGTGTGCTTTTCATAGGCTCCTGTATGAAGTTATAAGAAGCTATTTTGTTCCAAAAGCCCTCGACATCCATGTCGCTTTCATCCAAGAATGTTTTCTGAAGGTTAGTATGGAATTTCCAGCCACCTTTTTCTATTGCACAATTAATGATTCCTCTTGTATACTCCTTGTCTGTAACACATCTATCATATTCCTCTGGGCAGAATTCGCCTTCATCATTCACCGTATAGTGCGAGTCACCCATGATAAGCACACGCTTTGGTGCCGAAGCATAGTTGCAACCTATCCAAGGATAGTGTACAAGATTCTCAACTTTATCAAACTGCGAATCAAATTGTTTGTCTGATGTTGTCATAATAACCTAATTTCCGCAACACTATAATTCAATATTATTTATAAGAACCTGAGCAACAAAAAGTTGATTAGTTTTTTGCCATGTCAGAAATCTCACTTGTCTTAGTGTTGCATTTAAAAACAAATAAAACTCTGAGTGACACGGCAAAAATACAAATAAAATCTAAGAAACACACTCCTTTTGGGGACTTTTTTTCAATTATGGAGCCATTTGATGCTTTTTTAGCTCAAACCATAGATTCCACCTTGGGATTGAGATGTACAGTGTTTGATTATCAACATAGTGAGATTCTACGCTCTCTGATATACGTATATCTTTGTGGTGGTTCATGTCTTGAGGATATTTCAACACACCTTATAAAAATTTTATAAAAATATCATAGCCTTCAAAGATATTTTTAATCTGTGCCATTTAGACTATAGAGAAAAATATGAAGGCCTCCGAGATAAGTTCATGGGTGGAAAGGACATCACTTTTCATGACATAGACTTCATCTATGATGGTTTCTCTATGTTGCTAACCAACATGGAGACTCATACTTATGGAGAAAGCAGCAGAGTGGATTACCTGAAGAAACTGATAAAGTACATCGAGATGGATTCTGACAATGAGTTTTTTAATCTGCAGAAGCTAGTCGTATTATGTAAGGTGTCCTCACTTCATCCTCTTTCTTTGAAGGAGGAAGAAAATATCAAGAGTGAGTTCCAAATGTTGGCAGGAAAAGGAAAATTAGTCTTTGGTACGAGAGAGGTAAGTTCCTGTGTAGTTGATTTGCATTTTACGATACTTATTCAGAAATACGAAAAACGTCAACCATAAACCTACTCGGATGACTACAGGCATTTCTTTGACTGATATTTAAAAGACTTGTCACCAAGGTGGAAACCATTCTCTATTGACCTCCATCTTGGTTTTTAAGTTCATTAAACTGTGAGACATTGTAAAACTCCGTAAAAGCACCACTCTTGCTTTGATTTCCACAAGAATGAGCATGACCAAAGACATGAAAACGAGGTTGAGAACGATAGACCTCTAACAAAAGAGGAAGGCTTCCCCTACCCTCGTCAAGTATGCCTTCCGGTGGAATATGGGTTATCAGGAAGTCCATTTTGCCAGCAAGGTGGATATTTTGCTCCTTACTTTGCAGGCTTCGCATGGATATATTCCCAAAACTTATCCCATCAAACTCAAAGGAGGAATCATGAAGGAAAACTACCTTTTTAGGTAAAAGCGAAATTGTCTGCTCTAAGCTGTCTTCCAAGAACAGCTCATGATTACCTGCGGCAAAAATATAAAGTTTGGCGGGATGGCTTAACAACCAGGAAAAGAAGTCCTCTGTGCCATCCTTGCCAAAGCCAGGCACTACATCGCCAGCACAAAGCAGGATATCAGCTTCTTCTGGGATATGAAGCCGATTGTGCATCCCATGAGTATCAGAGAACGCAAAAATCCGATGTTCCTTATAGTTGAATAGCATAAATCTAAATCTTATAAAGTTAATACTTCAATGGTGAATGTGGGCGGAATCTCTTCCGACCACATTTTTTGCATTGGCTTCCTATTTCATTTTTTAAGTGATACGAAACCTGTTTTCTTATTTTCCCTGGCACATTTTATAAACATCAAACCATAAACCATGCAACATGTCAAGCAGTTTGATTTTATCGTCTGAAGATATGGGTAAGCCGGCAATCTCCTCTGGTTCGAAGCTGACGGATGAGACTTCATTTTTTAGCTCTAGCAAGAGCATATCCATTCGTTTCTCCAAGTATTGTTTCAACCAAGAGAGTTTGTCAAAATCACAAGTTGGAATTTTGATGTTTGATACATATTTTTGTTTCTTATCACCTGTCACTGAGTACAAATTCGCAAACCATATATCGCCAAAGCCAACACTCAAACTGAGTTCTATGCTATATATCTTTCCCATATAGGAAAAAACATACTCACTTTGAGCTTCATCACCTATGTCAAAGTCAACCCATTGATTCATCTTCATATGCTTGAATGATTAACAATAGTTGTTCTTCACTTGTGCCCAATGTCTCCTGTACAAGATCCACCTTTGTTGTATCCATAAATGATTGTGACACAGGAAATATGTTCCTTTGCCACAAAATAAATATACAATGAAGAGGAGGAACATATGGGGGCAATGCTCCATCTATAAACAGATTTTCTTGCCGCCCAAGATTGTGGTTTTCCCATTGGAATTGATAGACGAGATTATCCTACATGAAATGAGTCATCTCAAATTTATGCATCATAGGAAACAATTTTGGGAGTACTTTAGTTTCCTGCAAGGAAGAGATGCCAAACTATGCAAGATAAAGGAAAGTGTATTTTTCGCCAAATACGACGAAATGATAGAGTTCTTACTAAAATAATTCAACTTGTGCAACATATTTTCCTACTTTTCCGTTATCTTTGTACCAAAATTTTAAGAAACAAAATAAAACAAGATAATATGGCAATCAACCAATTAAACAAATATGTCTGGCTCGTGGAAACCATCCACCGGGCAAAGAAAAGGGGCGGCATCACCCTGAAGGAAATCCAAAGCAGATGGTTGGACTCTGACCTCAGTGAGGGAACGGAACTCTCCAGAAGAACCTTCATCAACAACATCCATAGCATCGAGGAACTGTTTGAGATAAACATCGAATGTGGCAGCGGATACCGCTACAACATCGAGTATGGTGACTGTTTCGATGAAGGAAGTACCCGAAGTTGGATGCTCAATGCCTTCTCCCTCCATGCCATGGTTGGCAACAGCCGCAAGCTCAAGGAACGAGTCCTTTTGGAAGATATGCCTTCTGGCAGAAACTTTCTGGAAGATATCATCAAGGCCATGCGTGACAACCATGTCATTTTCATCTCTTACTATAGTTACAATTCCGAGAAGTATTATGAGTTTGACATCCATCCTTATTTCGTGAAGGCTTTCAAGAAACGCTGGTATGTGGTTGCCTATAGCCCTGGCACAGACGATATCCGTTGTTATGCCCTTGACCGTATGGAAAATGTCATCATCTCAGACAAAGTTTTCAAGATGCCAAAGGATTTGGAACCGGCCGAATATTTCAAGGATTGCTTCGGAATCATCAATAACGAGGATTCCGAAGTTCAGAAGGTGGTGCTCAAGGTAGATGCCTTCCAGAGCAACTACATACGTAATCTTCCTCTCCATGAGTCTCAAAAGGAAATGAAGCGTACCGATGAATATTCCATCTTTGAGTATCACCTGAAACCAGAGTTTGATTTCGAACAGGAGATTTTCTCCAACATGGACACCATGGAAGTACTGGAACCACAATGGCTAAGGGAAGAGGTGAGTGAAAGGTTGAGAAACCTTGCTAAGAAATACAAGATCTGCCCTTCTTCTTAACTCCTCTCAACAAATGATTAAGGCGGTAAATACAAAATTACGTATTTACCGCCTTAATCATTTCTGCCAAGGAAAATGATATTGATGCAAACTATTTTGAATCATAAGGAAACGACGATTCGTGCCTATCGCTTTCTGGTCAAACTTACCTTTAGGAGTATTGAGCACTCCATCGAAATCCAAAAATATATACTTCTCCATAGGGGATATTTAATTTTAATTATACATTAGAATCCTATCTTTCTCTTGGTCCTGATACCTTCCAACCTCTCGCTCTCGCAAAACTCGGTAAGAGACTTGACCATCTTCTCCGGGCTACCATGCAAAATGGTCTGAATGGTATAATGACGGGCGATATTCTCTATCTCACCACCACTGAAATCATAGCGGGCAGCAAGGAAAGAAGCATCAGCATCCTCCAAAGAAGGTATCATCGCTTGCCAAATCTGTGAACGGCAAGCCAAATCAGGCTTCTCAAATTTCACTTTATAGAGGAAACGACGCTCAAAAGCCTTGTCCATGTTCTCTGCGAGGTTGGTTGTGGCGATGAGAATACCATCCAGCTGCTCTATCTCCTGAAGGATGATGTTCTGAATGCTGTTCTCCATCTTCTCCACAGCTCTTTCCGCTCCCACCTGACGCTTGCCGATAATAGCATCAGCCTCATTGAATAACAGAATAGGAGCCTTGACAGATTGCTTCACCTTCTGCTTATAGTCATCGAAGATACCCTTGATGTTCTTTTCGCTCTCGCCAACCCACATGCTCTTAACCTCTGAAACGTTCACCTGAATCAGGTCACGCCCTGTCTTCCTGGCTATCTGAAGAACAGTCTCCGTCTTGCCAGTGCCCGGCGCACCATATAAAAGGCAAGCAAAACCACTCCTGAAATTGGTTTCCCTCAAACGATTTCTGATACTCTGGTAGTGCTCTTCCTCCAAGAGTGTTGCCAGTTCATCAACTTGCTTTCGTTCCTTACTGTTGTAGAACAGTTGCTTGGGTTTGATGTCCTCAAATGACAACATCCCTCCCTTCGACCGAGTACCACGCATGGAAGACAGGTTGAGTTCAGAGAAGAGCTGCTTCTTGGCATCGTCTGTAATCTTGAAGGACTCCCTGTCCACAAAGCCATCATCATTGGTATACTCGATAAACTTCTCCACTAAAAACAAATGGTCACCTTGACTCAAGCCTCGCTTTGCCCATCTCCAGTCTGCCTCTCCCTCCTCGTAGAGAAATTCCAAGTCGTGATAGCGGATATCGTCATCACCATCTATGACAAAGAGTGTACAGAACAACAGGAAAAGAGGAAATTCTGTATCCTCCACATCTATGTCAAATGAAGATATGGCCTTGACAAAAGCCAGGTTCTCATTCTTGCGAACCAATGCCCTGAGCTTCTTTTTCAATATTTGCCTGTCAAGTTTCCTGCGACGGCATTTTGTGAACAGTTCATTGAACTTGTCAAACAATTCCCTGGCTGTAAGCTCCTCCACATCTGAAGGAATATAACGTTGGTCTCTCTGAAAAGCCTCCATCACCTCCATTGGGATGCAGTAGTAAAGACCTTCATCCTTACTTCGGCAGACATATTCCTTGTCAACAAGTTCCTCTGTCTCCTTGGAATATCGAAGCAAGCTAAGTATTCTGCAATCCAGAAAATCCGTATAGTCAGAAAACTGGATGTGGTTGTCATCACACCTGTCAGCAAACAAGGCCATGATGGCACTGGCACGCTTGGAGATACACAACTTTTCAGAAACAAATCCAAGATATGGGTCTGCCTCCTGATAGAACTTCTCACCAAGTGAAGAACCCTTGGCCTTGTCTACGATAATCTCGAAGGCTTGGAGCAAGTCCATCTGCTCCATACCTTTCTTACATGACGTTTGCATAACCATAATAGCACTACATTAATACATATAATTTTCTTCATGAGGGAAAGACTTTTGAAGTCAGTTCCTCCCAATATGATTCTCAAATAAGGTCTGTTTCCCATCAGTCATCTTTAAATGAAGAAATCATCCTCTTCTTCGTCCTCACCATTAGGAAACATAACACTTCTCTCATACTCAGGGTCATAAAAATTATACCCATTCTTCACCTGCCGGATTTTCTTCTGGATGGCACCAATCTTCTTCAGCTCAGAAAGCTGCAGATGATCCTGCTTGAACTCCGATATCTCCTCCAACTCTCTCTCAAAGGAATCTACCTCAGCCTGAAATTCATTAAATTCAGACTCAGATTCTTCGAAGAGGTCAGTATCAAGAGCCTCATTCAAACGTCTGTTCATTTTCTCCAATTTCATCTTTAATGCCGTATTCATCTGTTTAATATTTTAAAAGTAAAACAATTAACACTCATATACTTTGTGCCTGATTCTGTATTCTGGTGCAAAGTTACGGGGCAGCTATGAAAGTTCGTTTCATAGGTCGAGAATATTTTCTCCAGAGCAACTATTTTTCTCACCATTCGGCTAATTTTGCAAAAAAAATAGAAAGGAAAAACAATAAAAATGGAAAAAGATCACTTAAATGACAAGGTGCTAGATAAGGAAAAAGCCCTATCCGCCATCAAGACCAGTTACCTCAACAGCTATAAGATTCCTAAGCCTGTCATCACGAATCGGCATAACATCCCAAAGGCAAAAGACCTTTGGGAGCCATGATAATAAGGAGACCTTTATCAAGGAAGGACAAACCCCAATACCAGAGAATGTAAAAGATTGGGGAATAGAAGAAGAGGAAAAAACTGTTGTTGAAAAAGAGATTCAAAGAATTTCTTTGCAATTAGACAAAGTCTTTGATTTAAAGAATCAACAGGCAACTTCAAGGTTGGAATTGGAAAACCTCAAATTGGAATGGACTCACTTCAAGAGCAATCATAACATTTCAGAGAGAGTGTAAACTAAACTGTAAGGTCGTAGACAGCAAGGTGTTTTCTATCTTTGACTATCTCTATAGTCAATATACAGATATGCGCATCGCATTCTTGGAAAGCCATCCGAAAATCTCAGAGTATGCTTCTGAGAACATTGCGTATTCTCTGATCAAAAGTATACTTGAAAGTGACCGGAAGTATTCCTGTCTCCATGTATTATGCCATATCCCTTTGCGTTCAATCTTCAGGCAAACAGACTTAATGAGTGAAGAAGAAAGAATTTATGCAGGCAATTTCAATACCCATGTAGATTTCCTGATCATAAATCGGGCTACCAAGCAACCATTACTCGGTATAGAAATCGATGGTTATGCCTATCACCATAAAGGAACCGTACAAAGTAGTCGTGACGCCCTAAAGGACCACATCTTCAAATCATATCATCTCCAACTCTTAAGATTATCAACAAAGGGTGCAAATGAAGAAGAAAAAGTGAAGGAACAGCTGGATACGATTTGCTGACACAAATGCAAACACAAAAGTAAACACAAACATAAGAATAAAAAAGAATGATATGAAAGTATTTGCACACTATATGGGAAATGAAAAAGATTGGAATCTTTCTGAGGATGGATTCCATGAAGAAGGCTTCAGAACAAGAACTGTGGTATGAAAATATCAGATACAGGTTCTACCCAGGACTCCAGGTAACCTTTGACAAGAAAACGGTCAAAATACGCTTTGCCTATAAAAAGAACAATGGCTTTTCCATAGCGGATTACAACAATCCTGATGAGAAAAAAGCAAGAAATCTGCAAGTTACCAGCAAATAACCACGAAATCAATCGTAAACTATAAACTGCTATTCCCAGGCGGTCCATCCCGCACAACATGGCGATGGCTTTGAAGCAGCATTAGGTCTCCCCCGCAACAGCCTGGCGGTCCCATCCCGTACAATCTGGCGAGACCTTTGATGGTCCGCCAACCTTAAAGCGTAGCGGTTCCGAGCGACGAGGAGGAGCGGTTTCCTCCCTCTTCCCTGAGGGTGAGAGGGTCGGGTTGAGAGGTGGAGCCCTCTTTAATGGTAAAGAGGGACGGGGTGATTTTAGAAAAAGCAGCACTAAGGGCGGTTTCCCTCTTCTTCCCTAAGAGAAGAAGACCGAGATGAAAGGTGGAGCCTTCTTTAACGGTAAGGAACCTTATATCCAAGGCAATACTTCAGGAAAGCGAAACAAGCAGTTATATCATTCATTCAACTATTAATCTTTGTTAAATTATGAATACTATCGCACCATTTTACGCCATAATGGTGTATATTTGCAATCAGAATGATTATTAATTAAACATTTTAGACTTATGGCACAGACTGCAATGACAGTCCGTATGGACAAACAGCAGAAAGCACAGTTTGATAAACTCTGCGAACAGTTTGGTATGAGTGCGAATACCGCCATCAACATCTTTGTTAAGGCAGTAATTCGCAGTAAGAGCATTCCATTCTCCATTCAAGCAAAGAATGAAGAAGAAGATGAAGTGACTGCGAAAGCAAAGGCTGCGTTCAAGCAACTTAGAGCTAAAGCAGAAAGAGGTGAAACCCCAGAGCTCACGCTTGATGAAATCAATGAAGAAATCAGAGAAGTCAGACGATTAAGAAAAGAACGCAATGGTATATGCAGTCATTGATACAAACATATTTGTATCAGCCCTTATCACCCACAACTCAAATGCTTCAACAGCAAGAGTTCTTGAAAGTTTGTTCCTTCATCGTATTATACCTTTATATAATGATGACATTATAAAAGAATACGATGAAGTGCTTCATCGCGCAAAATTCAAGTTGTCAGACGACCAAATCTGCACAGTTATAGAACTTATAACGCAAAACGGAATTGATTCGTCCGTTTTCCTTATGCTGGCGAAATGCCAGATGAAGACGACCGAGTCTTCTACGAAGTCTGCCTGAGCAAGGAAGATTCCTTCCTGGTTACCGGTAACCTCAAGCATTTTCCAAAAGAACCGCAGGTAATTACAGCAGCAGAAATGATGGAAATCCTAGACAACGAACTATAAGATGTCATTACAGCAGGTGTCGCCAGCTCTCGTGGTAGGTGACACCTGTAAGTAGAATAACAAGGTGGTATCATTTGAGTGATGTAAGCGGTACAGTTAAAGCGCTATGAGCATCATATATTCAAAGAATTGGAGAGCATTTTCATTTTACGTACCTTTTCTGCCGCCAGTTCTATTGTCATATGAGAGTCAACCGCTTCATAATAACTATATTTTATGCTATCAATGGTTTTATTTAACCACGTACGTTCATCCGTGATTTTTGAGCTTAGAACCTTTATCACCTTTTCAAGATTAACAGAAGAGGTTCCAACCATCCCTTTTATCCCGTCAATAATACTACTTGTCCAGAACGATGAATCCATCGTAAAAGAAAGATCTAAAAGTTTATCGAAAACGGGTAAAGAATCTATTGTATAATTACAGAATCTAATTGCAGTAAACACATTACCGAAATAATATTTATCTTCTGTCATACACTTAAGAATCTCTTCTAAAGCCTCTTGATTACCTAATAATGCCTGACACTTCAAATATGTCTTTTTGTCATATTTCAATAGTGTATCCTTAAAGTGAGCTAGAGTATCTTTTACCCATTGCATATCATCCTTTAAATGGCACATCAACATTTTTAGGACATACGCTTTATGCTTATCAGGAATATCTTGGAAGATAGCCATAATTTGTTCCATTCCGTCAGGTTCACTTTTAAGATACAAATTTATGATATTCCCAGAATAACCTTCATCGTCATGCTTAATGAATTCGAAAATACAAGAATATACTTCAGACAAATGCGCATTTATTGCGTATTTTGCTAATTCTAGGTAGTCACAAACATCTAAGCCTTTCGGATTCTTTATCAAAGAAATAATTCTATGCTCAGCTCGTTCCTTACCTAGTTCCTGAACTGCGTAATCAATAAAAGGTTTATGGCTATAAGCATGTTCCCATCTGCTATCTCTTACAGAAGCATATTTCAAACATATTTCTTGAACATCCTTATCTAAAGTAATTTCATAATCTAATGCCAAGCTCAGATATCTCTGACCTGTGCGGTTATCTTTTATCTTCGGCAACACATGTTCAAGTATTACTTTCAAACAGTTCTTTTGCTTGCCTGTTAACTGTTTTATCCTGTGATTTGCCAATTGATCCAATACAAACAGTTCATAAAGGCTTTGATCTTCTATGTTATTTTTGATTTCCTGCAGGTCATATTCCTGCGTGTTATCATTATAGAATAAGCTCATAAACGAACCGACATAACTGTCCCACTTGTTTTCTTCGCATTCCTTTACTTTTGCATACAATTCCTTTCTAGCTTTCGGTGCATACTGATTCACAATATATAGCACCGTTTCTTTAAATTGGTCATAATCCAGAAGCAACTCCATGCTTTTTTCTTCACGCAACTTCATCTCATTAGGATGGTAAAACCTTCTTTTGGGAAATTTCTTATGAACCAAGTCATAATGCAGAAGATTCCACGCATTATCATAATTATTAGTAAGCCAAGTAGCAATACCAAAATCATTTATCGAATCAGGTTGCAGCACATCTATACATTTCTCCAAATCTGTTTCATCACCAAATAAAGACAGTTTTATTTTTAGAATTTGCAGAAGCCTTATTTCTTGTTGAGTATCTTCAACACTTCTAATTTCATTTATAAGTCTAATGAAGTCGGGCTTTGGCATATTATCAATACAAAATTTACGAAAAGCTTGAAAAATCTCAACGATAGTATCTCGCAAAGAAATATAATCATGATCCTTAGCAATTTGGATCCATGAATCTATAACTGCTTGACAGAACTCCCCATCATCTACATATACTTTACTATTGCATAGCATTTTTTGAATAGGATTTAACAAATCAGCCTGATTATGATCCGCCTTTTCCTCATCAAAGAGTACTGGCAAGAACTCCCATAATCTCTTTAACTCATTTTTACCATAAACATTCCCCAAACATTTGTAGAAATCATGGCGATGAACGATATGAGTTGTACTCTTTAGACTATAGTTCTGCAAATATCTTTCTTGCGCAATAATATACTCCACATATTTATCAGCTTGATTCAAATTAGCAATCAGCTGAAATGCAGTTTGTATGATATGATGATCTTTCGACTTTACATCAAGTATGATAAGTCTATCAATGTCTTCTTCTGCATTCAAATAACTACTATAGAAGGGTACATACAAAGAATAGGTTTCCTGATCATCATTATTCCCCAGTTCATTAATCTTATCGAAAACAACTTTCTTGAAGTCAGACAGCAATATGCCAACAGAAGGACTGGAGAAGTCCATCATAGAAACACAAGTTGCCAACAAAGCCAAATATGGATTTATCTGATGAACATTTCTATACTCTTTCAACAGGAATTCTGCATTATTTTTTGTATTACACAAGCATGCTATAAACTTGGCTATTTTGTAAAAATCATCAGGATAAATTTGCTCTTTACTATATTCTCCTAAAATTCCCTTTAAAACACTCTGCTTAACCACCATACTAATACTGGTTGAATCAATATTCTGTAAAACCTTCACATCATTTTTTAATAACCAGTCTATCATCTGATCTTTCTTGACAGATTCATTCATATATGAGATAGCAAGAACCAACACATTATACCAGTTCTTCTTAATTATTGGAATTTCACCATTTGCGTAGCATACTATCTTTAATATTTCTTGGCAGGAAAGATTCTTTAAAAATTTTGCAACAAAATGCTCTTTAAAGCCATTATGAATGAAAGAATAAACGTCCTTAAAGGAATCTTTTTTAAATATAGTATATAAAGTTAGATCAGAAATTTTTTCTTTGGAAAACTTTAAATATTTATATAATTCTTTCCCTGACAATACTTGTTTTTCTGAAAATTGCATGGTAAGCGCAATCACTGTAAACAAGCCTTCTGCCCCATATGCTAAGTCATTAATGGTATCTCCCTCTTTTTCTTTCACTTTCAAACTTTTGGCAAATATATAATCAAGTATTTTCTCTTGTGTTTGAGGAATCTGATGTTTTTCGCCAAAATAATCAACAACAGAAGACAGATAGAATGGCACATCAAGAAGTTCTGAAATGTTTTGGTGCTGTTCGATATATTTAATAAAACTTGTCGTATGTTCACCAAGACTACCCTTTATGTAAGATACTATTTCATCATAAGATAAAGGCAGCATTTCAAGTTGAGTAAAATCACTCAACATTCTACCATTGTTATAGTTTGAACGGCATGTAACTACAACCTTTATTTTTGAGTACTTTTTTAAGAAATCCCTTAGTTCATCTATCAAAGAATTCCTATCTTTATCATTAAGTTCGTCTAGTCCATCTAGAAGAATGTATTGGTTTTCTTCTAATCTACATGGCAAAATATTAAAGAAACTATCATGATGAAATTGACTATAAGAAGATGCCGCAATAAATTGAACACCCTTTTCCACATCTTTGGAAATTATGTTATATAGCCTATGAAGCTCTGTTGTTTTACCATTTTGAGCAGTACTAAAGATAACAAACTTACGCAATTCATTATTCTTGACCACTTCTTCAAGAATCTTATCCAAAGAATATTCTTTAGATTCTGGAGAGAACAATACATCAAAGGCCTCCGAACGATCTGATTTCAGAGCAAACTTACGAGGCAAATAATGCTCAGGTAAAGGATAATCGCAAATGGTTTCTGAAAATTTCAGGAGACTACAGATCATTTTAAGGGGGATAAAACGAAATGTGTAAATTAGTACAGACCCCTAAATCGGAGTAACGACCTAATATAGATAGAGTTAGAGGAAAATAGAGGGAAGACAGGATGAAAAACGAAATGTGACATTCACCTAACATTCATGTAACATTCAACGAGCATTTGAAGGGTGTTCAAAGGGATAATGTAACATAGGAGGCGATAAGAGGGCTTTTTAAGGGGTTGGATGGGTGCTTTATCACCCATTATCGTGCAAGCGGCTCCTGAAGGCTCCTATCGCCTCCTATTGGCTTCATGGAGGACTTCTTCCATGGTTTGACAACAGTTCGATGGGGAGAGACAAACGGAGAAAAACAGAGAATATCAGAGAAA
>CAVBFV010000041.1:0-17023 GCA_963594575.1 Lachnospiraceae bacterium
ACGGAGTCCTCACCCTAGGCGATTATGCCTCCATCAACAACCTGAGCCGTACTGCCGCCTCTATGGAACTGAAAGAGCTGACAAATGACAAGACTTCGCCGATAGATTCGTTAGGTCGTGGCAGCCATAAGGTTTGGGTGAAGAGGAAAGAATAAATAAAAATGAGTTTTTATACTATTTTATTTGGGATTTGCAAGAAACTTTCCGATTTTCTTGCAAATCCCAATTCTTTTTCGTACTTTTGCAGTTGTCTTGCTGAGGATGGCTGGCGATGAGTCGCTGGCTAGGTAAAAATCCATGGCTTGGCCTATTTTAATAAGAAAGACGTGTACTGACGTTTTCTTCTGTTCAATTGAAACCTGGAAAATTTCAAAATGAGAGACAGAGGAAGGCTGTAGTGGACGACTACTCATCGTGTATATACGCGAGGCATAGGTGTGCCCTTTCCATTCGTATGGAGAGGGTGCGTCCTGTGCTACCAATATATGCAAGTTTGGCGTAGGTGTCTATTGCTTCAATCCTTGTTCTCATAGGTTTTTCCAGGACCTCAATTGGCAAGGATAAAGTAATATGATTCCTACGCTTTTCTTTTTATTATAGCCATTACAAACACGAACAATCTTCTCTGCTTAAGGAATCGGTGGAGTATATTTTGTAGAGCTAGGAGACACCGATATGGCAAAGAAAATAGATTTGCAAGCTTTGCACCAGCAGATAAATGAACTTCAGATTGATAAAGATTTGAACAGGGGAAAGCTGCACCCTCTTTCGGAGAAATTCACTATATTTGCAACATGAAGGAAATATAGAAACTATACCAAGGATAGAGTTAGCCCTGATTATCATCGGGGGGGCATCCATATTTATCTTCTTAATATACCTCTTGTATTTTTTGGAGTGAACTTAACAATAAGCAGACAAATTTAAATAACAATTATAATATTAATTTATGAAAAAATTTACCAATCAATTCAATGGGTCGCATGCCGACCGTATTAACAATGGGGGAGGTAGGTTCCGAAGGATCGTTCTGTTCCCATTGATGTTGCTCATGTTGTTGCTTGTGCCTACCAGTATGGTGGCGCAGACAGATTATGACAACACAGTTACCTTCACAGCCTTAGCAGGTAATCCCCAAGGCTTCACTAATGAGACTTATGCGGAACTCTTTGATGGCAAAAAGACAAAAGACAATTTCTCCAAGTGGTGCTGCAAATTCTCAAGTAGTGCCAATGTCATCTTCGCAGCCAGCAAAGCAGGAGTCCCTGTGGGCTACACCATCACAACGGGTAACGACAACTTCACTAGTAAAGGTCGCAACCCTATGTCGTGGAAGCTCTATGGAAACAATGTGGGCAAAGATGGAGAATGGACGCTCATTCAGGAGGTAAACAACGATACGAAGCTTCAGGATGTGAACTATACTTCTTACGACTTCACCTGCGGGGGAGGTAAATCTTACAAATATTTCAAATGGGAAATATCGGCTATTCATAGCGGAGACGTGTTGCAGGTAGGCGAATTTGAACTCAAACTCCAAACTTGTACGCACACAAATGCCGATGGCTCGTCTGCCCTTGGCAATGCAATAAAAACTGTGGAAACTACTTGCACCGAGCATGGCTATACCACATACAAATGCTCTATTTGCCACTCAATAGTAAAAAAATATAAGACTGATGAGCTAAAGAAGCACACACTCACTTACCATGAAGCTAAAGATGGAGTTAAAGAACACTGGCAGTGTGATGTATGCCACAAATACTTCAGCGATGCAGATGCTACTCAAGAGGTAAGTTATGCCAGCCTTTTATATCCGGCTTATGCCGTGTTTGAAGGAAGCACAGGAACGCTTACATTCAAATGCAGTCCTTCCAAGCCTGAAGGAGCTTATGACCTTAATCGGGATTGGAAAGCTATAAGTAGAAATATCAAGAAGGTGGTTTTCGATGCTTCGTTTGCCAATGCAAGACCAACGAGCTGTGATAGTTGGTTCTTTGGCTGCCCTAATCTGACCACAATAGAAGGCATTGAGTATTTTAACACCGAGAACGTGACGAATATGCGCTATATGTTCGATGGCTGCGAGTCTCTCAAATCTCTCGATCTCACAAACTTCAACACCGAGAATGTGACAGATATGTACTATATGTTCGCTTACTGCAAATCTCTCGAATCTCTCGACCTCACCAACTTCAACACAGCGAAGGTGACGAATATGAAAGGTATGTTCTGTGTCTGCTCCAATCTCAAAACCATCTACGCCAGCGATAAGTTTGTTACGGATCAGATTACTGAAGGTTCTTGTATGTTCACTGATTGCTTAAACCTCAAAGACTATACCTCTAGCAAGGAAGACCACACCTATGCCAACTGCGGCCCGACTGGTTACTTTACTTATGGAAGTGGGTATGCCATGTTTGACAATGCTACAGAAACTCTTACATTCAGCTACAAGGGATTCAAGCCCGAAGGAGCTTATGAGCTTAATGAGGGGGGAATACTCCTGAATGGATTTCTAAAAACTCTTATGTCAAAAAAGTGGTCTTCGATGCTTCGTTTGCCAATGCAAGACCAACAAGCTGTAATGAGTGGTTCTTTAGTTGCAGTAATCTGACCACAATAGAAGGCATTGAGTATCTTAACACAGCGAAAGTGACGAATATGAACTATATGTTCGATAACTACGAGTCTCTCAAATCTCTCGACCTCACTAAATTCAACACAGAGAATGTGACGAGTATGAAATTTATGTTCGAGGCCTGCACCACTCTCACCTCGCTCGATGTCAGCAACTTCAACACAGCGAAGGTGACGGATATTAACTATATGTTCTCTAATTGTTCCGCTCTCACAACCATCTACGCCAGCGATAACTTTGTTACGAACCAGGTTACTAATGGTAATGATATGTTCAATGGTTGCGAAAAGCTCAACGGCTATGACGGTAGCAAGACCGACCACACCTATGCCAACTACATAACTGGCTACTTCAGCAAGTTGGTAGGTAAGAACGGTAACGAAAAGATTGGAGCATCAGGAGAAACTCTTACAGCAGCGAGTCTTGCTCTTGACGATGAAAAAGACTTCGTGGCTTACGAATCGTTCTCAGCCAAGGCTGCATCTTATAGCCGTGAAATGAAGGAAGGCACCACATGGGCTACGCTCTGTCTGCCTTTCGAGGTATCGCTTGCAGATAAGAACTTCCGTGCCTTCAAGCTTCTTTCGGCTAACGAGAGTACAAGCACCATTCAGCTCGAAGAGATTACGACAAGCATCGCAGCTGGCACTCCTGTTATCATCAAAATGAACAACGGTGAGACCACTCTCAGCATCTCTGAAGCTAACAAGGAGATTGCGCAAAAGGTAGTGTCTGCTGCTGATGGTAACTATCAGCTCCAGGGCATCTATACCCAAAAGGTGTTCGACAAGGATGCTGACAACAACTGCTACATCGTGAAGGGCGACAAACTGATGAACCCTACCAAGTTGTTGGAGAACACAAGCACAACACAAGTGTGCAGCATGCCTTTCCGTGCTTACATGGTAGACAACACTTCATCATCTGCTGGTGCTAAGATGTTCAGCATCGCCATCGGTGACAACACAACAGCCATCGACAGCCTCAACACTATTGCAGACGGCAATGCCATATACTACGACCTGCAGGGCAATCGCCTCAGCGCTCCTCAGAAGGGCATCAACATCGTGAAGCGTGGCAGCAAGACAATGAAAGTTATCATCAAATAAAAAAAACTGAGAATTATGAAAAAGAAAGAATATATAAAGCCAGAACTGAATGTCTACCAAATGGAGACTACATCTATCCTCGCTGGCTCTGAAATATTGAAAGCAAAGGAAGAGGATTATAGCGAAGGATCGGTTAGTGACTATCGCGATGCAAGTGGCAGCATTTGGGCAGACTAAAAAGCCTCACCTTCAATAATAATGATACCCCATGGCATGAGTGTCATGGGGTATTATCCTTCATAAGCTCTTTCCTTTATAGTTTTCTTTTGAATTGTCTGATCAAATATCTAGGGCTTCTTCTCATATCCCATAAATCTACGAAAATGACGAGGTCGTTGGCTTCGTCGTAGCGATAGATAATCTTCCAATTCTCCTTGATAATCGCACTATGGTAAGGGCGGTGGAATCGCTTAAGCAATGGCTCTCTGGGTGAAGAAAGAGGATGAAGCATCAGGCGATGCTTGATGTCATCAAGCTCTTTATTAAACCGTTTTACTGAAGTAGCTCCAAATTCGGCTAGTGTGTAAACCACCATATCTCGAAGTTCCTTCTTGAAAGGGTCTAGTAATTTTATATGAGCCATAATCCTTCAGATTTAAGTTCTGCTATAAAATCATCAAAATCTGTAGCCTTGCCTGTCCTTTCATACTCCGCCTCAATAGCTTCAATCCTAGCCACGGCTTCTTCTTCATTAGCCGGATGCCAGCCAACAGGAATCTTGTTCCAGTCAATATCTTCTTCTGCACATTCATCTTCGGGAAGTGCTATGGCGGCATTTCCGTGATAGGCTGGTGCAGGCTCTGCTGCGAAAGCTGCATCTTTCTGCTCTTCTGGCAATGTATATCTTTTCTCTTTCATAAGCTTGCGTATTTTATCTGCTGCAAAAATACGATTATTATCTGAATCATGCAAGAAAAATAGGAGAAATGTTTTATAAAGTATCTTATAATCAAGGTTTTTGTTCTTTGTTGGGCTTGGGGACGGTTCTGAAAAAAAAGTCACAATACCTAGCTGATAGAGCTGGGTATTGTGACTTTGCTTTTTGTTATATGTGTTTATTCGATACTCTCTTCTATCGACTTCAATACGTAGTCGAGAATCTCATCGGTGTGGCAGAGGGAGATGAAGTTGCCCTCAAACTGCGATGGACTTACGTAGATGCCACGGTCCAACATGTTGCGGAAATAGCGGGCGAAACGTTCCTGGTCGCTCTTCTTGGTGTCCTGGAAGTTGCGGACAGGCTGGTCGTTGAAGAACATCGTGAACATCGTGCCTACGTGGTTCACCTGGATGCCCTTGCCTTCTACTATCTTCTCAAGACGGGAGAGGAAGCGGTTGCTGCGCTCTTCGAGGAGTTCGTAAACACCCGGTTCGCCCAACTGCTTCAGGGTTTCATAACCGGCTGCCATCGCTACCGGGTTGCCACTCAGGGTGCCTGCCTGATAAACTGGACCTTCTGGAGCCAAAACACTCATGATATCGGCTCTACCTCCGAAGGCTGCGGCAGGGAATCCACCACCAACAATCTTTCCTACGGTAGTCATATCCGGAGTGATGCCGAATCGCTTCTGGGCACCGCCATAAGAGAGACGGAAACCGGTGATGACTTCATCGAAGATCAGGATGGCGCCATGCTCCCGGGTTACCTTGCGGGTTGCCTCGATAAACTCACGGGTTGGAGGAACCACACCCATGTTGCAGGCTACCGGTTCGATGATGAGCGCAGCAACCTTGTCGCCATTCTCGGCGAAATACTTCTCCAAAGCCTCGGTATCATTGTAGGGCAGTACCACGGTATATTGGGTGAAACCGGCTGGTACTCCGGCAGATGATGCATTGTTGAGCTTGGCTACGGCCGAACCGGCGCTTACCAGAAGATGATCGGCATGACCATGATAGCAGCCCTCGAACTTAACGAGGATGTCGCGACCGGTGAAGCCACGAGCCACACGGATGGCTGACATGGTAGCCTCGGTTCCGCTGTTAACGAAGCGCAGGCGCTCCATCGATGGGAAGGATTCTCTTACTTTCTCGGCAAGGGTGGTTTCGGCAAGGGTAGGGATGCCGAAGCTGCTTCCGTGGAAGATGGCATCGGATGCTGCCTTGCTCACCTTGTCGTTGTTGTGACCTAGAATAAAGACGCCCCATGACATGCAGAAATCGATAAACTTGTTGTCATCGATATCGTAGATGTATGGACCCTTGGCGTCACGGACGAAGAGCGGGGTGGTTCCTACGCTCTTCAGGGCTCTTACTGGCGAATTGACTCCGCCAGGTATTATCTGTTTTGCCTGCTCGAAAGCGGCGGCTGAGTTTTTTCTTTCTTTCATGTTAACCTATCTTAATATTCCACTCTTCTGCTTTTTCTATAATCTCCTTGGCATAATAGGTGATGATGTACTGGGCGCCGGCACGCTTGATGGCGATGAGGCTCTCGAATGCTACACGGCTCTCATCGAGATAACCAAGCTTGGCGGCTGCCTTCAGCATCGAATACTCACCGCTTACCTGATAGGCTACCATCGGGATATTTGGGAACTTCTCCACGCCGCGGGCTATCATGTCGAGATATGGCATCGCTGGCTTCACCATCGTCCAGTCGGCTCCTTCTTCTATATCTGCTGCAATCTCATCAAGACCCTGGTCGTGGGTGCGGAAGTCCATCTGGTAGCTCTTTCTGTCTCCGAAACTTGGAGCTGAATCGGCAGCATCTCGGAATGGACCGTAGAAGGCTGAGGCGTATTTCGCAGAATATGCCAATACCTTGCATTGTTTGTCGAGACCACCTTCACGAAGACGGTTCTTGATGGCTTCTACCTGTCCGTCCATCATGGCTGAAGGAGCAACGAAGTCGGCGCCTGCCTTGGCATGAACGTAGGCTTCCTCGGCGAGCAATGGGAGGGTGGAATCGTTATCTACATCGTGATGATGCAGGAGTCCGCAATGACCATGACTGGTGTATTCGCAGAGGCAGACGTCGGTGAAGACGATGATGTCCTTGCCAAACTCAGCCTTGATGGCTTTTACGGCACGGGCGATGAGGGCATCGTCGGCATAGGCAGCGCTGCCTCGCTCATCCTTCTGCTCATCAGGAATCACTCCGAAGAGGAGCACCTTGTTGATGCCGAGGTTCTTGATTTCCTCGATGTCCTTCAGAAGGGTATCGATGCTGAAGCGATAGATGCCTGGCATGGTGGAAATCTCTTCCTTCTGGTATTCTCCCTCTACTACGAAGTAAGGGTAGATGAAGTCTGCGGCACTCAATGATACATCGGCATACTTGTCGCGAGTAGCCTGGTCTTTACGTAATTCTCTAAATCTTTTCATATCTATGTCTGTTTTATATTATTTATTCAATACTTCTTCCAGATGCGCCTGGGTGATAGGACCACGGGTGATGAACTCGGTGTTCTCAGGCAACTTGCCATACAGCTTGATGAAGTTGTCGATGGTAGAAGGCGATGTGAAGACAATGCGCTTGAAATGGTTGAGATTCACACGGCGCGGATTCTTCGGGAGTTCATTGTTGTAAACAACGGCGCTTAGCACGTTGAAACCTAATTCCTGCAAAGCCAAAGGAATATCTTCTGGTGATAGGGATGAATGAGGATAGAAAACTAATCTATTTTCATACCGATACACGAAGTCTGCTAACTCGTGATCATAATTATCTAAATCCATCTTTTCAAACAATTCATAAGAATGCTCGTATTGTGGTCTTGCAGCATCAAGTCTTTCTTTCTCTTTTTTGAACCATTCTATCACCCCATAGCGATTGTCTTGCTCTACCTGTATAACATCTTTGACGCCAGCCTTATGTAAAGCCTCTGTTGTAGTGTCACCAATGGAGATAAACACATGCTCTTCTTGCTCTTTGAGTATCAAATCGTAGTAATCAAGTGTTGCTTGAACGCCATATTGGCTTGTAAAGATATAATATAAAGCTTGACTTTCATCCCACTCACAATACTCGGTAAAACTTTTTCCATCGTAATGCTCACAATAATTATCTTCGAGGATTTTCGTAAAATAACTTGGGTGATAACTAATCTCTATCAGCGGCGTATAGGTGTAATCTGCCTTGCGCTTCTCTATGGCAGGAAGAGTACCTGTATAGAGCGTTGGCTTGATATCCGATGCCTGATGATGCTTCAATCCTGCCACGTAGCCGATGAGGGCAATCAATGGAGTAGGAAGATTCTGCATCTCGCCGTTTCTCAGATTCCAGAGGGTGGTCTCGAAGGTCTGCTCATCGGGGCGGCTCACGTTGTAGGTGAGGAGCACAGGGGTGTTGAATGCCCAGCCTTCCTTGTCGATGAGCTGGGTAGCGATGGCCTGCAGCTGTTTGGCACCCATATAATACACCAATGTTTCTGCATCGGGAGTTACGGGTTGCGGAGTATGACCGCTGACCAGGGCAACGCTTGATGAGAAGTCGCGATGGGTGAGACTGATTTTCTGGGATGCGGCAAGGGCTGAGGCTGTGGTGATGCCAGGGATGACATTCACTTTTATCAGATTACTCTCCAGGTATTCGATTTCCTCGCTGCCGTGAGCGAAGATCATCGGGTCGCCACCTTTCAGACGAACCACGTTCTTTCCCTCGCGTGCTGCTTCGAGCAGAAGACGGTTGATGTCAGCCTGCTCCTTGTGATGATAGCCGGCACGCTTGCCCACGTAGATCTTCTCGGCTTTCTTATCTGCCAGATAGGAATCGTCGATGAGGTCATCGTAGAAGATGATGTCGGCGGCATCAATGGCTTTCGCTGCCTTGATGGTAAGGAGGTCCGGGTCGCCAGGACCGAAGCCGATGAGGGATACGGAACCTTGCTTATCGAGAATGCTTTTGGATGCGAATGCCTGCTGCAATGCTTGGCTTTCTTTCAAAGCGGTGATGGCAAGGAAGCCCTGTAATGGATGGGTTGGGAAAGGGAGCACTTCGGCGATTTCATCCTCCATGCCAAGTCGCTTCAGGGCACAGGTGGCTACGATGGCTGCATCGTATTTGCCATCTTTCACCTGCTGAACCCTTTCTTCAATACAGCCACGTATTCCTTTGATAGTCAAGTCTGGACGCAATTCGTTTAAACCTTTCTTGCGGAGCGGACTGCTGGTTCCGATAATACTGCCGGCAGGGAGTTCTGCTAGTTTCTTGTGGTCTCTGCTTACGAGCGAATCGGTGGTGTCGAAAGCAGGGAAGAGGGCGATGACTTCGATATCCTCAGGCAGAGGATAAGGAAGGTCTTTCGCCGAATGGATGGCGATGTCGGCATCTCCCTGACGGATGGCATCGTCAAGTTCTCTCGTAAAGATATCAGCAGGAGCTTCACCGTTCAGGAGTGAAATCTGCTGGTTCTTGTCGCCGTAAGATTCCAAGTATTTTATCTCGTAGGCGAGTTCCGGGAAGTTCTTGAAAACTTCCTCTACCTGCAGTCGGGAGAGACGACTGCCTCTTGCAATGACTCTAATCTTTTTATTCATCTTTAAAAATGTCGGTTATGTTTATGAATAAAACTATTATGAAATATATTTCTTTCTCCTTTCCAGAGCCTCCTGCATCTCCAGAATCTCTTCTTCGATGATGGCTTCGGCTTTTTCTACTTCGGCTCCTCTCACTTCGATGTTCTCGCGCACCTTCTTCTCCACGTCTCTGATGTTGTAGAGCTGCACGTGGGGGAGTTCGCTGAGTTGGGAATCGATGTCGCGAGGGAAGGCGAGGTCGATGGCGAGCAGGCGTTTCTGCTCCGGGATGTCTTCCTTGCGGATGATGAGATGAGGGGCTGAGGTGGCACTGATGAGGATATCCGTTTGTGCCAGGAACTCCTGTTTCTCATCCAGCGTATATACCTTGATGCCGAGCGGATCGGCTAGGTAATGTGCCTTGATCTGACTGCGGTTGGCGAGGAAAACCATCTTGGCTCCTTTGTTCTGGAGGAACTTCAGAATGTCGGCGGTCAGTTTGTTGACACCGATGATGGTGATTCTCGCATTCTTTAAATCTACATTCCCGAAAGATTCAATAATCTCGAGAGCTGCAAGACTATGGGATACGGCACCATGCGAAATCTCGGTTTCGTTGCGAACCCGCTTGCCAACCTGCAATGCGCTTTGGAAAAGGCGATGGAGTTCGGCGGTCAACGGGCGCTGCGCCTTGGCGGTATAGTATGCTTCCTTTACCTGTCCCTGAACGGCTCTTTCGCCAACGATGGCTGATTCCAAGCCCGATACCACACGGAAGAGATGGCGGGCTACCTCATCGGGAACTTCGCCTTCGCCGTAGTATATCTCGCTGCGGTTGCACGTCCTCAGGAAGATATAAGGAACTTCCTCATCGGGCTGGCTGCTGATATGCACATGATGGGGAATTCTGTTTGTCTTGTTGATATGACTTCCTTGTATTTCCAAGAGTGTATCTTGTAGAAAATCATCGAAGACTCTTTCCTGCTCCTTGATGTCGGTTCCTTCAGCGAACTGGCTTTGGTCAATCGATTTGTAATGTATCATTTTCTATCAACTCTTTTATTCTGTTTCTTACTCGGATGCTTCTTTTCACATCCCTCGAATCGCTTCCCACGGCAATGGTGAGGTTGTCGTTGCGATAGATGGCGGGCGAGATGAAATCACACTGTGCCGGATCATCGCAGACACTGGTCAGGATATGCCGTTCGGCTGCGAGCTGTTTAATCTGATGGTTCAACTCATGGTCGCCCGTACAGACGAAGAGGAGTTGCACGCCATCCAGGTCGCTAGGCTCGAAAGCCTTCTCTTTTGTTTGGAAGGGTAGTGCCTTGAGCTCATCTGTAATCTCTGGTGCCACCACCATAGCTTGGTCGGTGAAACGGGCGAGAATCTGAGCCTTGTGGGTCGCTACCTTCCCTCCGCCAACGATGAGTATGTTGGCGGAGACGATTTTAATCGTTATTGGAAGATAGTCCATTTAGACATAGATTGAATTTTATTTCTTTTTGATGAGAACCTTCCAGTAGTTTTCTACTTTCTCGGTAGAGAGGATGGTATGGCCCTCGTTCTTCACACTGCCCGGTACGTTCTCGATAGGAGCACCGTCGTCGAGGAGAATCTCCAGAATCTGTCCGCTCTGCATTGGGGTGAGAGCAATCTTCGTCTTCACGAAGTTCATCGGACACATCACGCCTCGGAAATCCTTCTTAACATCCGGAACAATGGTTTCTGTTTCTTCTGCAGCTGAGGCTTTCTCTGCTGGAGCTTTTTCTTCAGAAACCTGTTCTGCAGGAGCTTTTTCTTCAGCGGTTTTTTCTTCAGCAACCTGCTCTACTGGAGTCTTTTCTGCAGGAAGTTTGAACTGGAGCGAATCGTCCATGTTCTGATAGAGATCGTTGAGCAAATCAGCGAGTTCATCGATCAATGGCTTTTGCTCAATCAATGATGCGCTGTTTCTTGCCTTATCGGTCAATACCTTGAACTTCTGAGGGATGATGCCGGCAGCGATGAATTCCTTCTCAAATCCATTATATACATCTTCATCGGTACGAGGGTCTAGACCACGGGTAACGAGAAGCATTCGGTTCTCGGAGAAAACGATATCGTGGAGAAGTTTCTCTATCTTGCTTGTTGCTTGCTTGCCGTCGGATTGCAAATCTGCCGGAACGCCTTGCGGGATATTTCCCATCAATAGCTCCACTTCCTTCCGCTTCTCTCTGATGGTATCCTGGTCGATTTCGATGATATCGAAGAGACCGGCTGAACACTCTGCCTTACCGTATTTGATGAGCGAGAACTTCTCGTCATCTCCGAAATCGAAGAAGGTATCAGGCTCTTCTGAATAAGGAGCCACCTCCTTGTATTTCGCAATCAGGTCCTTCACGATGTTCACGCCTCTCTTTGCCACATAGTCGTAATAATCGGCATAGTTGGCTTGTTCGGCTATCACATCACGGAGATAATCTTCAACAAATGCCGGAATCTTCTTGGCGGCGATATAACCCTGCTGCAGGTCAATCTCGTGCTTGCCCTTTACCGGAAGCCAGATGGTGTAGGCTGGATATGGGTCATCGCCCACGCGTCCTACACGCCCGCTGAATCCTAAATCTCCCCAGGTGGCTAGCGCACAGATGTTGGTACAGCCGTTCATGCGGAGTTCGAAGTCAGGAATGGCATCGAGGTTCAGATTGCTATTGAGAAGTTGCTTGGCGATACCGTCGATGGCGCCCTTTGGCAAACAGATGCCGAGGCGGCAGGTATCGGCTCCCGTACAGCAGGTGAGGTTGGTAACCACCACTGGATAATCTATCTGATAGACGCCCAGTTTCTTGAAGAAGGCGTAGATATTGGTGAGATATTCCTCTGGGATATTTCGTACTTGAATCTGCTCTTTCTTGGTGAAGCGGATTACATCGTTGCCATAGTTGCCCAGATATTCGGCTACTTCTGCGAAGAAATCCGTGGAGTTGTTGCCGTGGCGCAATGGGATGTAGGCATACCAGAGGTTCTCTTTCAAACCCTCGGCATTGGTCTGCTTGTGGGCGTAACGGCGCTTCCAGGTTTCAAAATCGGTTGGAGCTTTAAGTGCAGGGAAGTTGGGCTTGTGATGTTCCAATGGCAAAGCCGGAGCCTCGAAATCGATTGAACCATCTTTCTTAAGTTCCTCAAACTCTTCGAGATACAATCGCTTGGCTTCTTCTGTGCCGTATTTGTAGAACACGTATCTCATGCGTGCCTTGTGGCGGTTTCTTCTGTTTCCGTATTTATGGAACCAGTTTTTCAATGCCTTGGCTGCACGGTAGAGATCCTTCTCTGGAAGGAAGTCGAATACCTCCCAACCGGTGTGGGCGTTGCTGGCGGCACTACCGGCGATGAGTACTCTGAATCCCCGCTGTCCGTCCTTAATACGTGCCTGCAGACCCAGGTCGGCGATGTAGGAGTAGTTGGCTGTAGCCACACTGGTATCTATTGCCACCTTGTATTTTCTAGGCATCGTGAACGAATCTTTCTCGGCGATGAGTCGGGAGGTGAGTTCCTCCACGTATGGATAGACATCGAATTCCTCATCGGCAGTGAGTCCGCTCCGGTCATCCACCATCATGTTTCTTACGGTGTTTCCACCGCCACCTGCGCTGGAGATGCCCACCTTTTCCAGTTTCTTCAGAGCCGGAATGGCATCTTCGATATCAACATTGTGAATCTGAATCTCCTGTCGGGTGGTAACGTGGAGATGCGAAGTGGAGAGCTGGTGACCCACAAAGGCAATCTTGGCAAGCTGCTCTGGGGTGACGAGACCGCCGGCACAGCGAAGACGCAACATATAGTGCTGGTTCTTGCGCTGCTCGTAGATGCCCATAGGTACACGGTTCGACTTCAACTGACCAGCCTGAATCTCGCCCGCCTTGAATTGGTCGATGAGTGACTGGGTATAGTCCAAGTCTCCATTTAATGTAGAAGGTATTCTGTACATGTTCTTGTATCGTTTTAAAAGTGAACTTCCTTATCCACCACCTCTCCATTCAGAACCTTGAATGAATTGAGGTGAATCTTTCCGTCGAGCAATGAGAGGATGGCATAACGGATGTTGGGATCGTTTGCCAGCCGAAGGTCTTCCTGCGAAGGGCGGGAAGGCGATGCTGGGTGACTGTGCCAGTTGGCGAGAATCTTCAAGCCCTTGCTTCGGGCGTATTTCAGAGCCGCAAACTGGTCTTTCGGAGCAAAGGCAAAATGCTCCTCGCTATGGTCGATGTTCTCCATCCAGTAGCTTTCCGTCACCACATCATCCTTACCTAACAGAAGTCCGCAACTCTCGATGGGCGCATCCTTCTTAGCTTGCTCGATAATAACCTTGATTACGTCGTCGTTAATCTTCATAAGCTATAGCAAAAATAATCACTAATAAATAATCACTAATAAATAATCACTAATAAATAATCACTAAATCTTAGTGGTGCTTCAAATCGCAGGCTGCCTGCTCGTAATCGATGAGATGATCGATGGTAGGGTGGTCGCCGCAGATTTCGCAGGATGCACGCTTCTTCACCTTGATGGTGCGGAAGTTCATCGTCTTGGCATCGAAGGTAAGCAGACGGTCGGTAAGTAGTTCGCCTACACCGAGGAAGTACTTCAAAGCCTCTGCTGCCTGAATGGTTCCGAGCATACCGGCGATGGCTCCCAGAACGCCAGCCTGACTACAGGTAGGAACTGCGCCTGCTGGAGGTGGTTCCTTGAAGAAGCAACGGTAACATGCCGTGCCTGGCAAGTGGGTAAAGGTCTGTCCCTGGAATCTCAGGATGCCGCCATGCGAGAAGGCTTTGCCCAGACGTACGCAGGTATCATTGATAAGGAACTTTACCGGGAAGTTGTCTGTTCCGTCGATGACGAAATCCCATGGCTTGATGATTTCCTCGGCATTGTGAGAATCGAGGAAGTCGTGATAAGTGGTCACTTCCACATCCGGATTGATGGCAATCATCTTCTCCTTGGCGCTCTCCACCTTTGGAGTGCCCAGGTCCTTGGTCTGATGAATCACCTGGCGCTGCAGGTTACTGAGGTCTACCACGTCAGCATCCACGATACCGATATGTCCCACACCTGCTGCAGCGAGGTAGAGGGCAACTGGAGAGCCCAAGCCACCGGCACCTACGATGAGTACCTTGGCATTGAGAAGTTTCTCCTGACCTTCGAGTCCTACATCCTGAAGGAGGATGTGGCGGCTGTATCTCTCTATCTGTTCTTCTGTTAAATCTATCATCTTGTTTCTGATTTCTTTTATGGATGAATACTGTAACTTATTAAATGCGTCAACGATACAAAAAACGTACATCAACGACCGACGTAATCTTATATATAAGAACTGCCTAATAAGCCTTTTATTGTACTACTTGTTTACTTTTTTAGCAGGCACCTCCTCCCATGAAGTAGAGGAAATCTACACGGTCGCCGTCCTTGAGCTGAATCTTCTCATAGTCTTCTTTCTCTGCAAAGTCCTCGTTCACCTGGATAGTTACCATCTCTGGCTGGAACACCTTGTTGATCTTAATGAGTTCTGCCAATGTCAAAGGAAGAGATACTTCCTGCTTTTCGTCGTTTACAATAATCTGTGCCATATTCTTATCAATTTTATGTTGTTATATTCATTTTAACTGTATGCCCCGTCTCCTTAGCTGAAAGCGCCGTTGAGATATTCCTGTGTCAGTTCGTGCTTAGGATGATGGAACACTTCCTCGGCGCTTCCTTCTTCAATCACCTCACCCAGATACATGAATATGACGTGGTCGGCGATACGGAGAGCCTGGCGAAGGGTGTGAGTTACCATCACGATGCTGTAATCCTTCTTCAGTTCGGTGAAGAGCTGCTCCACTTTCTTGCTGCTGATAGGGTCGAGGGCGGAAGTACTCTCATCTGCAAGCAGATAACTAGGCTCTACGGCAAGGCTGCGTGCCAGACAGAGGCGCTGCTGCTGACCGCCGCTCAACTTGGAAGCCGGACTCTTCAGTCTATCCTTCACTTCCTCCCAGAGACCTACTGCCTTGAGATAATGCTCTACGATGCTGTCCAGTTTCTTCTTGTTGCGGATACCATGGATGCGGCAACCGTAAGCCACATTGTCGTAGATGCTCATAGGGAGAGGGCATGGACGCTGAGGAACAAGACCTATGTTGCGGCGCACTTCAGAGAGTTTGCTGCTGCTTGCCTCGAGGATGTTATTGTTTCCGAGATTCACCTCTCCATTCATCTTCAAACCTTCCACGCGGTCGTTCAATCGGTTGAAGGTACGGAGAAGCGTAGACTTGCCGCAGCCGGAAGGACCGATGATGCAAGTAATCTTTCCCTTAGGAATACTTACATTTACATCTTTCAAGATTTGTGCACCATTGATATATACATTCAAGTTCTTGGTGTCGAGCTGTGCATGATTGTTGTGAACAAACTTTGTAGTCATATCTAAATCTCCTATATTTTAAGATTCATACTCCCTATATATAATAAGGTGTAATCCTCAGCGTTTATACTTCTTATTTTCGTTTGCAAAGGTACGACGATTTTGCTTATTGGGCAATACCTTATATGGGGTAATTTCATACCCTATATGTGGTATATGGGAATGGTACGATTGTGGTATTGCCCCATCTGCATAATCTTTATACCTTTGCAGCCAGTTAGTAATATATATAATAAGGTATAGATATGAGAAAGAAAATCATAGGAATGATAGTGATAGGAACCTCCTTTCTGTTAGCGAGTTGCGGAAGTAGAGGAGAGGTGAAGCGTGGTGCTGACGGCAAGCAGGTGCTGAGCGGTTACATTACGCTGTCGGGTGCTTTCGCCCTTTATCCGCTGGCGATACAGTGGGCAGATGAGTTTCATCGCCTTCACCCCGATGTGGATATTGATATCTCGGCAGGTGGAGCCGGAAAGGGAATTACCGATGTTCTTGCCGACCAGGTAGATATTGCGATGGTGAGCCGCGAACTGAAGCCGCAGGAGAAGGAGAAAGGTGCCCTGGCGTATGCTGTGGCAAAGGATGCGGTAGTGGCAACCATCAACGCCAGCAATCCGGTATATCGGGAATTGTTGAAGACGGGATTGAGCCAGAAGCAGGCTACTGCGATTTGGGAGGGAAAGACCCGGCTGAATGTCTACACCCGAAGCGATGCCTGTGGTGCTGCCGAGACCTGGGCTGCGTTTCTGGGAAAGAAGCAGGAAGACCTGAAGGGAACGGGCGTCTTTGGAGATCCGGGCGTTGCCGAGACTCTGCAGAAGGACGTGAACGGTATCGGATTCAACAACATCGGTTACGCCTACAACGACAAGACGCATAAGCCTACGAAGGGTATCGCCATCGTTCCGATAGATGTAAACGGGAATGGAAAACTGGATGCAGATGAGAAATTCTATGATACGCTGGATGAACTGATGGATGCCATCGCCAAAGGAAAATATCCTGCACCGCCAGCCCGGAATCTCTATCTCGTAACTGCCGGTAAGCCCAAGAACCCTGTGGTGGTTGAGTTTCTGAAATATGTGAGAACCAAAGGACAGAGACTGAATGGTCCTGCGGGATTTGTACATATATAGAAAAAGGTCGCAAGCAATCATAGCTTGCGACCTTTGATATTCTTTATATGAATTTCTGAATTATAAATTCCCGAATCTGGAAGTATAATTCTCTAATTCTTGATTTACTCGATAACTACGAGTGCATCCTCTTCGAGCACAGCCTGACCAGGCTTAACGCAGATAGCAGTAACCTTGCCATCCTTCTCAGCCTCGATGTTGTTCTGCATCTTCATAGCCTCGAGAACGACAA
>CAVBFV010000042.1:0-16796 GCA_963594575.1 Lachnospiraceae bacterium
TGGTGAGCAAAGGCGAGAAACTTACTCCTTTTCTCGGTGTAATATCCCTCGCCTATCGTATCTGATATAGTCTTAAATTCGTCTATCATTAATCCAACTTGTGAATAATCAAACCGCTGCGCAACTTAGGTTCAAACCATGTTGCCTTAGGTGGCATAATCTTACCACTGTCAGCGATGTCCATAATCTGCTGCATAGAAACCGGATGCAAAGCAAGTGCCATCTTCATCTCACCGCTATCCACACGACGTTTCAACTCACCGAGACCGCGAAGACCGCCCACAAAATCGATGCGCTTATCAGAACGCAAATCCTTGATACCCAAAATTTCATCAAGAATCAGGCGAGATGAAATATCCACATCGAGCACGCCGATAGGATCTGCATCGTCGTAGGTTCCCGGCTTGGCAAACAAACCGTACCATTTACCATCCAGATACAGGAGGAAAGAATGGAGAGCTGCTGGTTTCAGAATATCCAAGCCAAACTGGCTGATAGCATCATCAATAGCCATCTTTTCATAGCAAGGTATGCCCTCTTCATCACCAGATACATTCACATTGATTGCATCAATATCTATCACCTCGAAGTTCTTTGTCAAAGCATCAAGGAACTGATCAGAAGTCAGACCGTTCAAATCCTTCACAACTCGATTATAATCGAGAATGGTAAGCTGACTTGCCTGGAAACAAACAGCCATAAAGTAGTTATATTCCTCCTTACCAGTATGATTAGGATTCTGCTTAGCTTTTTCTGCACCTACCAGAGCTGCTGCTGCAGAGCGGTGATGACCGTCAGCAATATAAAGGCTAGGCATCTTGGCAAATTCCGCTGTAATTGTGGCAATATCCTGATCATCGCTAACAACCCAGAACTGATGACGGAAACCATCAATTGGAGCAATGAAATCATATTCCGGTGTTGTTGCAGCATAACGCATCAGGAGTTCGTTAAGCACCTCATTATCAGGATAAGCGAAGAATACGGGTTCGATATTGGCATTGCATACACGCACATGCTTCATACGGTCTTCTTCCTTATCGCGGCGTGTCAGCTCATGTTTCTTGATGACACCCGTCATATAGTCGTTTACATACGCACCTACAACAAGACCATACTGAGTCTTGCCGTTCATCGTCTGTGCATAGATATAATACTGTTCCTTATCATCCTGTTTTAACCAGCCATTCTCCTGGAACTTTCTGAAGTTCTCTGCAGCGCTTTCATAAACGCGAGGATCGTACTCAGAAGTACCTGGTTCGAAATTGATTTCAGGTTTAATAATATGATAAAGGCTCTTCTCGTTATCGCCTGCCTCGGCACGTGCTTCCTCAGAATTGAGAACATCGTAAGGACGAGACTCAACTTGCTCAACTAAATCTTTTGGGGGACGAATACCCTTAAATGGTTTAACTATAGCCATAATGTTTTATTGATTTTAATGAATAAAAGCCCACGAAGGGCAAGTATATCATGAAGTCTAAAGATAAAAAGCCCATAAAGGGCACTAGCTAAAGCACCCTCTATGAGCTTTTTTATATCCTAATTTTTATTTATTTACTTGATATTTTGTGCAGCCATCAGCAAAGAACGCATTGATCTGCTTAGCTGCTGCAATACCGGCATTAATATTTGCTTCTGCAGTCTGTGCACCCATTTTCTTAGGAGTTGAGAAGTATCGACCCTCGAACTTGGCAAAGTCCGCATCAGCATCAGGCTTGATATCAGTGATGAACTTCAAGTCCTCACGCTCAGCAAGAAGTTTCAGGAGCTCAGGCTCATTGATAACCTCCTTACGCGCAGTATTGATGAGGATGCCACCCTTAGGCAACTGGTTTACAGTCTTGTAATCGATGCTCTTGATAGTCTCTGGAGTAGCAGGGATATGAAGAGAAACGATGTCACAAGTCTGGAACAACTCATCCTGTGACTTTACAGCATGCACACCGGCAGCCTCGATAACATCAGCTGGGCAGAATGCATCGTAAGCAGCTACTTCCATGCCAAATCCCTTGGCGATGCGAGCCACATTTCGACCAACATTACCGAAAGCAAGAATACCCAGTTTCTTACCCTTCAACTCGCTGCCAGCCTTGCCGTTGTAGAAATTACGTACAGTAAAGACCAACAAGCCGAATACCAATTCAGCTACTGCATTAGAGTTCTGACCAGGAGTATTCTCAGCCACTACATTATGAGCAGTAGCAGCAGCAAGATCGATGTTATCATAACCTGCACCAGCACGAACGATAATCTTCAGGTTCTTTGCTGCATCGAGCACCTCGGCATCAGCCTTGTCAGAGCGGATAATCATCGCGTCCACATCCTTCACTGCATCGAGAAGCTGAGCCTTCTCTGTATATTTTTCGAGCAGCACCAATTCGTTGCCTGCTCCCTCTATTTCTTTCTTAATGCCTTCCACAGCAGCCGCTGCGAATGGCTTTTCTGTTGCAACTAATACTTTCATACAAATTCAAAAATTAATGTTGTGCTTCAAAATCCTGCATGGCCTTGACGAGTGCCTGAACACCCTCCATGGTCTGTGCATTGTAGCAGCTGGCACGGAAACCACCCACTGAGCGGTGGCCCTTGATACCTACCATGCCACGCTCTGTAGCGAAGTCGAGGAATGGCTTCTCCAACTCCTTGTACTCATCGTTCATCACGAAGCAGATGTTCATCAAAGAACGGGATGCTTCTTCAACAGTACCCTTGAAGAGTTTGTTGCGGTCGATTTCAGCATAAAGAACTTCTGCACGTTCGTGAGCACGCTTATCAGCTGCCTCAACACCACCGTTAGCCTTCAACCAGCGGAGATTCTCCATCAAGGTATAGATAGGAACAACAGGAGGAGTATTGAACATACTGCCCTTCTCTACGTGAGTACGATAATCGAGCATAGTAGGAAGCTCGCGAGGAGCCTTGCCGAGCATATCATCCTTTACGATGATAACCGTAACACCTGCCATAGAAAGATTCTTCTGAGCACCTGCATAGATGGCAGTATACTTAGAAACATCTACTGGACGGCTCATGATATCTGAAGACATATCAGAAATCAATGGTACGTTTACGTCTGGATCTACACGGAGTTCGGTACCATATATAGTATTGTTGCTTGTCAAATGCAAGTAATCACAATCGGCTGGTACAGTGTTAGGAACCTGTGGATAGAAAGTGAAATTGGCGTCGGACGATGATGCGATCTCCACGACCTCACCAAAATGCTTCGCCTCTTTCATTGCCTTCTTAGCCCAAGTGCCAGAATTAATGTAGGCAGCCTTCTTGATGAGGAAGTTTGCTGGAATCTGCATAAACTGCAATGACGCACCACCACCAAGGAAGATTACGGAATAACCCTCAGGAATGTCAAGAAGCTCCTTGAATAAGGAGACTGCCTCATCAACTACTGGCTGGAAATCCTTAGCACGGTGGCTGATTTCCATCAATGAAAGACCTGAACCATTAAAATCCAAAATCTGCTTTGCTGTGTTCTCAATCACTTCACGTGGAAGCATTGATGGACCTGCGTTAAAATTGTACTTCTTCATCTTTGTATAATTATTTAAGTTTTATACGATATAATCCTGTTAGCAGGAAAAATTAGTGCACAATACACCCATATAGGATACATAGTAAACCTTTGGATTGTATTTACGACTGCGAAATTACACTTTTTATTTGAAACTACCAAATTTTTCTGCACATTTTTAGCGTTTTGCGCAGATTTCTTTCATTTTGTTAGTCATTTTAGTATAATAACTGCATATTTATGTCTATTTTTACATTTATTATACATTAGCAAGCAACAGAGAAAAGATAATAGCAGTTTGTCAACTACCTTACCTCTTCCACTATCGTTTTGACGCCTTTTATCTTTTCGCCCTTTACATTATTCAGTACGCTGCGCAACTTCGTTCGGGAAATGGCAGCATAAGCATAACGGTCATTAACATCAATCTTTCCGATTTCAGCCGACTGCAGCCCACCCTTCTTGCAAAGGAAGCCTAAGATGTCACCCTTGCTGATTTTATCCTTCTTGCCTTTACCTATATATATAGTAGCCATCTTAGGTTTGGCTGGCGCAGGAAGCTGATCAGCAGCAGGCATCTCATAATTCTCAATCTCTGCATCCACATATTCCGGAATATGCTCTTCAGGACCTAACAGGAAGAAAGCCTTGCCCTGGGCTTCCCATCTTGCCGTACGTCCTACACGATGGATATAACCATCTTCGCTTTCCGGCATGTGATAATGGATAATATTATCTATATCAGGAATATCAAGTCCGCGCGAAGCCAGATCCGTACTCACCAGAATATTGGCACTTCCGTTGCTAAAACGGTAGAGAGAAGCCTCGCGTTCCTTCTGTTCCAATCCACCATGGAAGAAAGAGGTTGAAAATCCCTGCTCCACCAGATATTTATTGGTGCGCTCCACACTGTCGCGATAATTGAGGAATACAATGGTACTCTGATCGCCTAAACTGCGTAGCAAAAGTGACAGACTCTCCAGTTTATCCTTTACCGGACTATCCACCTTATATATATGTACACGGTCAGGAACCTGATCTTCATCCACACGGTAATCTATCTTTTCTACCCTGCCCATGTGTACGAAATGAGGAATCTCCTCCGCCTCGGTAGCAGAAAGCAGGAAATGTCGACGCAAGCCAGGCAAAGACTTGATCAGTCGGCTCATTTCGTCCTGGAAGCCCATCTCCAGACACTTGTCAAACTCATCAATCACCAGGTATTTTATATGATATGGAGAAAGATTTCCCTTATCCAGATGATCATTGAGACGACCTGGAGTTCCAAATACAATCTGAGGACGAACCTGTTTCATCACGCGATGCTCATCCATCGTAGCACGACCACCATAGCAAGCCATCGCACGCAAACCGCTGCCCATATTCTTCAATACGTTAGCCGACTGCAAAGCGAGTTCCCGACCAGGAGTTACCACCACCGCCTGTGCCTCGTCATCAGTAGCATCTATAAGTTGGGTAAGAGGCAAAAGATAAGCCAGTGTCTTGCCACTACCTGTTGGCGAAAGTATCACCACATCCTTGTTCCCGTGCAAGATTGCCTGCAAGGAATCCTGCTGCATATCATTGAGCTCAATGCCCAGTTTATCTAAAATTCTGTCTACCATAAATTTCCTAATAATCAATTTCAATAGAGAAGTATTCTTTTATTAAAGAGAAGTTTTCCTTTCAAGAGAAGTTTTCATAAATTCCTCATCATGAGGCATTATTTCTTTTTCTGATTGAGCAGTTTGTCAATCTCATCAAACTCCTTACCCATGTTCAGGTTCAGATAGATGGTATATAACGGCAAAGCCCACTGGTCCTGCATATCAGGCGCCATCGTTCTGTACTTCTGCAGATAAGGCATCGCACTCTTGTAAAGTCCGTCTATCTCCTGATGAGTTTTGCGGGATTGCTGCGAATTCTTATCCATTTCAACCGCCTGATTAAAATAAGCCAAACCTATATTATAATAAGCACCAGCCAAAGAATCGTTCACGGCAAGTGCCTTTTTGCTCACTTCGATGCATTGCTTGAAATCACCCATATTCAAGAGAATAGTTCCCTTGGTAAAGAGATAGATATCATTGTCGGGAGCTATCGCCAGCGCCTTATCTGCCACGGCGAGCGCAGAATCGAGTTGGTTTTCCTGCGAATAATACTCTACCAGACGCGGGAAGAAGAACGGGAATTTCGGATCCCGCTCAAAACCTTCCTTCAAGGTCGAGAGATAGCGCGCAGTATCCTTCTCCAGTTTGTAAGTCTCAGCCAGATACTGTAACATATAGTTATAATGAGCCGTATCTTTCAGCGCCTCATAAGAATGATGAAGCGTAGCTTTGGTATCTTTCATCTTATATCCGGCATATACAGCCCAATAAGCGGCCGAAGAAAGATATTTGTCTTTCTGGGCATACTTATAAGATTGGAACATCGGGGCTGTACTGCACTCTATGTACTGGTCAAAGAACTGATAAGCCTCCTTGTATTTCTGCTTCCTGATAAACCAGGTTCCTCCGTTATAGAGGTTCGGACGTATCCTGTTCAAATATTCAGAATGAGACTTGCGGAAATCAAACTCACATTTTCCTTTCTTGTTAGGAATCATCTCAACGGAATCAAGTCCTTGGGCTATAACGAAGAGCTGTCGGGTTGCATTGAAGAGTTGGGCTGTATCATACGCCTGTTTGAGGTAGAGTTTCTCATTACCCTGTTCATACTGCTTCTTCACAGCATCGAAGAGAATATTCCAAATTTTCTTGTTATTCCGGTTGGCAGAATCCGTCAGGAGTTTGCGCATACTGGATTCGGCCTTCGCCAAATCCTTGCCAGCCTTTACCAGATCTTTGGCTGCAGAAATCTCCTTCTTTTGTGCCTGCATCCCTGATGGTGCCAACAGAAGGATAAATGCCAGTAAAACCCATAAGTTTCTGAATATCTGTCTTTTCATATTAATCTTCTAAATTAAAACTTTCATTTGTTTCCGTACTCATAATAATACCAGTAGGTATTTCCATAAGTATCCCGAAGAGCATTCTGCTTTTCAGTCTCGTTGGTATATTTATGCTCCATCTGCTGGAAATCCTCAAAGTCTGTATCCATCACATTTTCATGATAAACGATACTTGGATTACTGCGACGATGCGTATAAAGAACCAACGCTTCCTTATAATGAACAGGCAGTTTGCCCGAAGTTACCTTGTAATGTTTCTGCACCTCTACCACGAACTTGTCGAGTTGCTTGTCAAGCAAAAGCGCACAAAGCTGATAGTCAACAGGCAGACGATACTTGAGATGATGTTTAACCATCCATGCCGAAGGTTTCTGCATCCATTTTGGCGCCTTCCACATCATAGCCTTCACGGATACGCTATCCGGCATCATCGCCTTGCTTCCACCTACCAGCGGATAGGTAAAGAGACGACTGCCCAGTTCGCCAGTTTCGTTGAGACAAGCTATACGGAGCATTGTCAGCGAAGAATCTGTCTTGAGCGATTTTTCACCTACTTCCAAAGCTTTTTCATACTGTTTTTCTTTCATCAGATGTTCCATGCGCATACGTTCATGAAACAACCGGTCATTGCTTGCAACAAAGTTGACAAGCAAAATCATCACCAGCATCTGAGTCAGATTCACCCACATATATCGGGAGAACCAGCCGTTGCTGTGAGGCTCAGTTTCTATCGGTTCCAACTGTCGGGCTATCCATATCAATCCGCCCCAGAGAATCAGACAGAGCGGCAAGATAAGCCACCACGTCCCCAGCGAATGATGACGGTCGACATCAACAGGAATATCGGTAATCATCGTCAGGACGAGGAACGATGGGAAATAAGTAAGCCCGTGGAAACGGCGTTTCACACGGGTTACCGCGTACACTCCCACATGGAGCAGATAGAGTACGAGCGTGATAAGCAGTGGAGCTAGCGTGTAACTGTAGTTGGTCAAACCGCCTGAGAAAACATGCTGAGCCACAGCCAGTACGTCTGCCTGGTAAAATGCCAGGTAGACGTAGGAAAATGTGATAAAGATGATAGCACAGGCGATTTGCATCTTCGCCGTACTACTCCTTTTATTTTTCATAAATCAATCTATTAATTTTTCTTCAGCACCAAAGCTGTACGAGCTGGCAGATAAAGTTTCAGCCACTCCTTACGGTCTTTCACATAAAGTGGATCGTAATTAGTCAGATGCGTCATCGTGTCATCATTCAAGCCATTACCGCCGAAATCCTTACTGTCAGAATCAAGCACTACGCTGTAGGAACCGGTTGGAACCAGGAAGCCATAGTCGGTGAAAGAGCGGGTTGGCGAGAAGTTAAAAACGAAGAGCAGATCGCCACGCATAAAGGCGAGAACCTGATCGCCATCATTATGCCAGATTTCTACAACTGGTGTCTTGTTAAAATTCTTTTCGCTTGTAATCGTCTTGAGCATTTCTCGGTCGAAATCTCCAAGATAGTGGTAGCAGAGTTCATGATTATCTACCAGATTCCACTGTCTGCGGGCGTATTTATGGCTCCAGCCATTACCCTCGCGAGGGAAATCGATCCACTCTGGGTGACCGAACTCATTACCCATGAAGTTGAGATAACCGCCATTGATTGTAGAGGCAGTAACCAGGCGGATCATCTTATGCAGAGCAATACCACGATGAGCCATTTCGTTTTCATCGCCCTTCTTGAAATGCCAGTACATATCGGCATCAATCAGACGGAAGATGATGGTTTTATCGCCCACCAATGCCTGGTCATGACTCTCACAGTAAGAGATGGTTTTCTCATCCGAACGGCGGTTCTTTACCTCCCAGAAGATGCTGGATGGTTTCCAGTCTTCATCCTTCAGTTCCTTGATGGTCTTGATCCAATAGTCAGGAATATTCATCGCCATGCGATAATCGAAGCCATAACCGCCATCCTCAAACTTGGCTGCCAGACCCGGCATTCCGCTCACCTCTTCGGCAATTGTAATGGCATGCTTGTTAACCTCGTGAATCAGACAGTTGGCAAGGGTAAGATAGCAGATGGCATTATCATCCTCATGACCATTGAAATAATCTCCGTAGTTGCAGAATGCCTCACCCAGACCATGGCTGTAATAGAGCATGGATGTTACACCGTCAAAACGGAAACCGTCGAAATGGAACTCATTGAGCCAGTACTTGCAGTTGCTCAACAGGAAGTGGATGACTTCATCCTTTCCATAGTCGAAGCAGAGACTGTCCCAAGCCGGATGCTCATGACGGTCGCCAGGATAGAAATACTGGTTAGGATCGCCAGCGAGATTACCCAGTCCTTCCACCTCATTCTTTACAGCATGAGAGTGAACGATGTCCATGATGACGGCAATACCATTCTGGTGAGCTGTATCAATGAGATCCTTCAACTCTTCAGGAGTTCCGAAGCGGCTACTTGCAGCAAAGAAACTGCTTACATGATAGCCGAAGGAGCCATAATACGGATGCTCCTGGATAGCCATAATCTGAATGCAGTTGTAACCATCCTTGATGATACGTGGCAACACATTCTCCTTAAATTCTGTGTAAGTGCCAACCTTCTCAGCATCCTGTGCCATACCGATATGGCATTCATAGATGAGCAGAGGTGCCACATTTGGTCTGAAGGTTTTCCTCTTCCATTTATATGGTTCCGGATTCCAAACCTGAGCAGAGAAAATCTTGGTCTGGTCGTCCTGTACTACGCGCTGTGCCCATGCAGGAATACGCTCGCCTTCACCACCTTCCCAATGAACTTTCATCTTGAAGAGATCGCCATGTTTCATGGCTTTCTCCGGAAGTTTGAGTTCCCAGTTGCCGGTATTCTTTATTCTTTTGGCACGATACTTTTCGGTTTCCTGCCAGTTGTTGAAGTCACCGATCAGATAGATGTCTGTAGCATTAGGTGCCCACTCACGGAACATCCATCCACGGGCAGTCTTATGCAGTCCGAAATACTCGTATCCATTGGCAAAATCGCTCAATGTCTGTTTGCCGTTATTAGTCAGCTGACCGAGTTTCCAAAGTGCATGGTCGTGTCGGCCCTTGATGGCATCCTCATAGTCTGCCAGATATGGGTCGTTCTTCACGAGTCCGATATGCTTTACCACAGCCTTCGCTGCCTTTTTTGCAACTGGTTTCTTTGCAGTTGCCTTTTTAGTTGCAGCCTTCTGGGCTGTAGTTTTCTTTTCTGTTGCCATATATCATGATTTTAGATGGTTACTCTATATTATTCTTTAATTTTATCTTGAAGATTTCTTATTTAATTCTTAATCTTGAAGATAGCCTTGTGGATATCACCCCTACCGATGCATGGCTGATGACCATCTTGTGGCCAGAAGATAGCAAACTGACCTGGCTTGCAGGTAACGAGCGTCTGCGCTTTCACACCAGGATACTTGGTTACATCCTTAGCCTCGTTATATTCCACTTCAGGAAGATTAGCAAAAGGAGTATAGCCATAAGTCTCCTCGTTGTCAAGAGGAATCTGAATATCAATCATCTTGCGATGTGTTTCAAGAACAGCATCTTCCTCGCTTTTTCCGTGAGCTGTCGTTATGTTAACAAAGAGGTTACTCTCCTTGATAAAATGCTTACCGTCCTCCAATTTAGAGAGGTCATTTTCCTTGATAAACTTCACGACATCAGCGAAGAGCGGATTGAGAGAAACGTATTTCTCCAGATTGTCTAAAGTATCTACTACCATAATTCTAGTTTAAGCTTTGAGATTTGAACATTTACTTTTAACTTTGAGATTTGAAAACAGAACATTTAACATTCAATATTCAAGATTATAATATGTTCTTTTTCTCATTATTTAAAATATAAAGGTTCTCTATCTCGTTATTTATAATTTCTTTGTATTTTTCTAATTTTCTGAAGAGATTAGTCTTCAAATCGTTTGCCGTTTTCGTAGGCTCCCTTGGCTGTAACCTGTCCGTTGCGGTTTTTTTCTACAAATCTTCCGTCACGCACATCGTTACGGTAGGTTCCTTCGAAACGCTTACCGTTTTTATCTTCTTCTATGCAAGGTCCCTGGCGCTTACCTTTGTGATAGGCACCCTTGAATCTTCTGCCATCAGCATAATGAATCACGACATTACCATCAACCAGACCGTTCTTGAACTCACCTTCAAACACGTCGCCGTTCTTCTTGGTCAGTTTGCCCCTGCCGTTCTGCAGATCATCCTTCCAGTCGCCTACATAGATATCGCCATTCTTCCAGATGAAGGTACCCTGACCGGTACGCAGGCCATCCTTAAACTGTCCGTTATACTTGGCGCCCTTTGCAGAGCGGAAGATGCCTATACCCGTGCGTTCTCCCTGCACATAATCGCCTTCATAAATGTCGCCATTATGAAATTTATAGATACCCTTTCCGTCCTGGATATCATCCTTCCAGTCGCCGATATACACATCGCCATCAGCATATTTGAAAGTACCTTTTCCTGAGCGCTGGTTGTCTAGCCACTGACCGTCATAAGTAGTTCCGTCTCCCCAGTTGAAGAAGCCGTTTCCATTCTTCATATCGTTCATCCACTGGCCTTTATACTGTGCGCCATTGGCATAAGTATAAACGCCGCGTCCCTGACGCTTGTCCTTATACCAGTCGCCGTCATATTTATCACCATTATAATAGAACATGACGCCATGACCATGCTGGTAATCGCGGAACCAAAGGCCTACATATTTGTTGTTGTTCTGGAAATAGTAGGTACCTTTACCATGCTGCTGGTCCTGCATCCACTGTCCCTCATACTTTTCGCCATCACTGAAGGTATAAACGCCATAACCTTCGCGCTTACCTTTCATATAAGAGCCTTCGTAGGTATCCCCATTCTTATAGATGGTAGTACCTTTTCCCTGCGGCTTTCCGCTCACCATTTCGCCTTTAAACTGACCTCCGTCACGGGTGATGCAAGAGCCTAGCGAAATCTTCTGGGCTGTGGCATCAACCGATGCCATAGCCAAAGCCAAGGCAAGGAAAAAACACTTGCTCCGACAGGACAATTTGGTATGTTGTTTCTTATTGTATTTCATATTCTACAGTTATAGTCTGACTTATCAATCTCCAAAGTTACGGTTTTTTCCTCAAATAGCCAAATAGATTAAACAAATTTAAGGTAAAATCATGAAAATAGATTTTTATCTGAAAAAATCTGCAGCTTGATACAATAAACAAACACAATTTTCGTTTTTACGAAAATCGAGAATAAAATCACTAAAACAGTAAAATTATGATTTTAAATTGCGCCATCATAGATGAAGATCCGGAAGCTTTGCAACTCCTGGAACAGTATATAGAGAAAACTCCGACCCTGCATTTGATCGGAGCCTACAAAAGTGCGATAGATGCTGTAGACGGCATCCATCACAACCATCTCGACATACTTTTTCTCGCCATCCACATGCAGCAGATCAGCGGTCTGGAATTTGCAAAGGTTGTACCCAAGAACGTGAAGATTGTCTTCACCACCGCATTCAAGGAGTATGCCATCGAAGCCTACAAAGTGAATGCATTCGACTATCTGCTCAAGCCCATCACCTACGATGACTTTATGGGATCATGCCAGAAAGTCTTCGAAAGCTACATGCAGGACAATAACTACAACCCTATCAAGCGCGACGGTTTTCTGGTGGTAAAACGAGATTACAAATGCGTAAGAATCCCGATAGATGATATTCTGTTTGTTGACTGCGACAAAGACTACATTCGTTTCCATCTTGAGGACAGGCCTAACATCAGAACCCTGGGCAACCTCAAACAGTTGGAAGAAAGGCTGCCAAGAGAGAAATTCAAGCGTGTACACCGTTCGTTCCTTGCCAACATGACAAAGTTTGATACGGTAGACCAGCAGCACATTACCTATGGCGACCAGAGCATTCCGATATCAGAAACCTACTTTGAATTTATCAAGAAATATCTGGAAGACCATTCTCTATGATGGTCTTCCAAATCATTTTATCCTACCTTTCTTATAATATCTGCAAGGGTGATGATACCAGGATAGAAGCTCCATGCGCCAACAGGAAATCGTGATCTCTGAATCCCCAAAGAACAGAGATACAAGGCATTCCACTGTTCTTTGCCGTCATCACATCCACGTCGCTGTCGCCGATATATACCGCCCTTTCTCTATCCGCATGCAGCTGTCGCAAGGCTTCGTTTACGGTATCAGGAGCCGGTTTTTTCTTGATATTCTCCCGCTCTCCTATCGCCACATCTACCAGGTCGCCGAAGAAATGGCGGCAGATTTCCTGGGTAGCTGCATAAAACTTGTTGCTTACCACCGCAATGTTCTTTCCCCTGTTTTTCAGTTCCTCCAGCATCTCCATCACGTCCGGATAAGGTTTCGTATTATCCATATTGTGCACCATATAATGCTTGCGGAAATCCTGTAGGGTTTTCTCAAACTTCTCGTTCTCCAATCCTCCCGGCACGGCACGTTCCATAAGTTTCTTCACCCCGTTTCCTACAAACATGCGTACTTCCTCCAGCGTACGTTCAGGCATCCCGTTCAGCTTCAGCGCATAATTGCAGCTTGCAGCCAGGTCGTGGAGAGAAGAAATCAGGGTTCCGTCAAGATCGAAGATATAGGTATCGAAATTGAACTGGGCATGAACCGGAACCCTCTTGATGCGGAACTCACCGCCGTGTAGCACATAAACATCCTGATGGTATACACGGATTTCACCCTGAGGAGTTCCCTGTCCACCAGCCTGTTCATTACCCGAAATGCCAAAGATTCTGTTATCCCCAAATTCCCATCTCTTCAGTTTCTGGGTCTGTGCATCAATCACCACATATTTATATTCTATCGGCTCATCGATAGCCTGCACATTCACAGATATTTCCCAGTCCTTGCCATGATTGTTCTGCATCTTCAGGAAATGAGCCGGATTCCATTTGCCCAGCGTAGGATGATTTCCCAACAGAGCTACAGCCTCGCCCTCATAGAGTTTCGGGGCATGAATCTTGAAGATGATAGTACGGTCGAAGAGAGGCAGACGCGCTGGCTTGACATCAGTAAACTTTACCTGCTGCAATACGAAGGCATTTTTTTCCACGTAAGGATTATCCTCCTCCAGCCAATAGTCCTGAAAATAGAAATTCTTACTCTCATCAAAAACATATTGGCGGGCAGAAGCGAGCGATTCCCTACGCAGCACCTTTCCCTCAGCATCTTTCACGCAGTAGCAGTAAGCCACAGCTACGAAAGGATGATGGCGGTTCTGCCTTGACGCCATTTCCACCTCCCAGTGATAACCGTCCCGGGTGGTCATCGGCAAGTCCATCGTATCTTGATAGCCGTCAGCGGCGGCAAAAGTTAATTCTACATGCAGGGCATGACCCCACTTGGCAGCATACGCTATCGAAAACTTCATTTTCATAATCCTTTTATAATAATGTGCCCGAAAGCACCGATACACATGTTGATTCTCAATGTCAAGTGCAAAGGTAACAAAAAAGCAGACACAACGGATAAAGAAAGATGACAATTAACCTATTTTAAATTCCTATACTTTGCTATTTCCCATTTTTACTGTACTTTTGCACCCGAAAAATTACAAACAAGAAGAATATGAAAAAGAAAAAATCATTTTCTAAGCTCTATCTGTATGGTGCTATAGGCTGCATCGCAGTCATCGCCATCGTGGGCTACATCTATTGTTTCTCTTCCTTCTCGAAGAGCAGCAACACCGAGTATGTTTACATCGACAGCGATGATAACATCGACTCTGTATACAACAAGCTCCGCCCATTTGCCAAGAGTATTCCGTTCCAGGCATTCAAGACCCTGACCCTCCATTCCGGCTATGCCGATCATATCCGCACCGGCAGATACGCCATTGCTCCGGGCGATGGTGCCCTCAAGACATGGCGCCACATGAAGAACGGTTTGCAGGAACCGGTTAGCCTTACCATCCCTTCGGTACGCACGCTCGACAAACTCTCTGATGAGATTGGTAAGAAGATGATGTTTGGCAGCAACGACCTCTACCATGCCCTGCGCGACGAGAGCGTCTGTCAGAAATACGGTTACGATACTGCCACCATCGCCTGCATGTTCGTACCTAACACCTACGATCTCTACTGGAACATCTCGGTAGATAAATTTCTGGAGCGCATGAAGAAAGAAAGCGACAAGTTCTGGAACTTTGAGCGCACCGAAAAGGCAAAGGCTATGAAGCTGACACCGGTTGAAATCATCACCCTTGCCAGCATCGTGGACGAAGAAACAGCCAACAACGGTGAGAAACCGATGATAGCCGGCATGTATTACAACCGTCTGATGCTTCGCAATACCGAATATCCAGAGGGAATGCCATTGCAGGCCGATCCTACCATTAAATATGCGTGGCAGCGATTCGACCTCAAGCGCATCTACAACAACCTCCTGTCTATCAAGAGCCCGTATAATACCTACAAGAACCCAGGTTTGCCACCGGGGCCTATCCGTATTCCGAGCGTAGCTGGTATCGATGCCGTCCTCAACCATGTGCATCACGATTACCTCTACATGTGTGCCAAGGAGGATTTCAGCGGCACTCATAATTTTGCCCGCACTTACGATGAGCACCTGCAGAATGCAGCCAAATATTCTAAGGCACTCAACGAAAGAGGTATCAAGTAAGATAAGGAAACAAGAAAGGTAAAAATGAGTCAGAAAACTTGCAAAGCGTTAGTGATTTTACAAGTTTTCTGACTTTTTATTTGGTAGTCTAACAAAATAGTTGTAAATTTGCAGCCGAAAACTTACCAATTTAAAATAAGGAATAAATACATGAACAGAACGATTATTACAGTAGTGGGCAAGGATACCGTTGGTATCATCGCCAAGGTATGTACCTATTTGGCAGAGAACAGTATCAACATCTTGGATATCTCTCAAACCATCGTACAGGAGTATTTCAACATGATGATGATCGTAGACATGGGCAAGATGCAGAAAACTTTCGAGGAAGTAGCCGATGAACTCACCAATGTTGGTAAGGCTATGGGCGTGCAGATCAAATGCCAGCGCGAGGAAATTTTCAATATGATGCACAGAATTTAAAAAGCAAACAATATGATCAATATATCTGAGGTTATCGAAACCAATAAGATGATAGAGCAGGAGAATTTCGATGTGCGTACCATCACCATGGGTATCAACCTTTTGGATTGCGCATCTACCGATCTCGATGAGCTCTGTCAGAACATTCATAATAAGATTACACGTCTGGCAAAGAACCTTGTGAAGACCGGCGAAGAAATCTCCAAGGAGTTTGGTGTGCCTATCGTCAACAAGCGTATCTCCATCACTCCTATCTCGCTGGTAGGCGGTTCTGCCTGCAAGACTACCGACGATTACGTGAAGATTGCAAAGACCCTCGACCAGTGTGCCAAGGAGCTCGGTGTCAACTTCCTGGGCGGCTATTCTGCCATCGTAAGCAAGGGTATGAGCAAGAGCGATGAGCTCCTTATCCGTTCTATCCCTCAGGCGATGGCACAGACCGATTTCGTCTGCAGCTCAGTCAATGTGGGTTCTACCAAGACCGGTATCAACATGGACGCCGTCCGACTGATGGGCGAAATCGTAAAGGATACAGCCGAGGCAACCAAGGACAGAGGTTCTCTGGGTTGCGCCAAGCTTGTTGTTCTCTGCAATGCGCCAGACGACAATCCGTTCATGGCTGGTGCCTTCCATGGTGTTTCTGAGGCCGATGCGGTAGTGAGTGTCGGTGTCAGCGGTCCTGGCGTTGTAAAGTATGCATTGGAGAAGGTAAAGGGCGAAAGCTTCGAGGTTCTTTGCGAAACCATCAAGCGCACCGCCTTCAAGATTACCCGTGTAGGTCAGTTGGTAGCCAAGGAGGCTTCACGCCGTCTGAACGTACCTTTCGGCATCATCGACCTTTCATTGGCTCCTACCCCAGCTATCGGTGATAGTGTAGCCGATATTCTCGAGCTCATCGGTCTTGAGCATGCCGGTGCTCCTGGTACCACAGCAGCTCTTGCACTCCTGAACGATCAGGTTAAGAAGGGCGGTATCATGGCTTCTTCTTATGTAGGTGGTTTGAGCGGTGCCTTCATCCCTGTCAGCGAAGACCAGGGTATGATCAACGCTGTAGAGGCTGGTGCGCTGACCATCGAGAAGCTTGAGGCGATGACTTGTGTCTGCTCAGTAGGTTTGGATATGATTGCCATCCCTGGCGATACTCCAGCCACCACCATTTCCGGTGTCATTGCCGACGAGGCTGCCATCGGTATGGTTAACCAGAAGACTAC
>CAVBFV010000043.1:0-16738 GCA_963594575.1 Lachnospiraceae bacterium
GCAGAATCAACTGTGCCAATGCTAATAGTCCTTGATTGTTCATGGTGCAAAGGTATAAATTTTATATAGAATCAAAGAATCTTCCCCCTAGGTTTATCGGGTGAGCCAAAAACATGCCTTTTTATTTTGTTTTGTCTCCGATTTGTGCTATCTTTGCAGTATCAATCAATATACGCAGCTTTTTGCGGTATCAAAAATATACGCAGATGAGAGTACTCATAGTAAATACAAGTGAAAAAACAGGCGGCGCAGCAGTAGCAGCCAACCGCCTGATGGATGCCCTTAACAACAATGGCGTTAAGGCAAAGATGTTGGTACGCGATAAGGAGACCGAAGACATCACCGTGGTCAGTCTGCCCCGTTCGCTCAAGTTGCAGTGGAACTTCCTCTGGGAGCGTTGGTGCATATTCTGGCATCTTCATTTCTCCCGTCAGCGCCTCTGGGAGGTAGACATGGCAACATCGGGCACCGATATCACCAGGCTCCGTGAGTTTCAAGAGGCAGATGTCATCCATCTCTCCTGGATCAACCAGGGCATGCTCTCACTCAAGAACATCCGCAAGATTATCCGTAGCGGCAAACCGGTGGTATGGACCATGCACGATCTCTGGCCAGCTACCGGCATCTGCCATTATGCCCGCGGCTGCAACCGCTATGCGTCCGCCTGCGGCAACTGTCCGCTTCTGCCCAATAAAGGCAGCAAGAACGACCTCTCTGCCAAGATATTCCGCCGCAAGAAGGAACTCTACCATCGCGGCGCCATCTCCTTCGTCACCTGTAGCCGTTGGCTCGAACGGCAGGCAAAGGGCAGCGGTCTCTTCGTAGGTCAGCGCATCACCAACATCCCGAATCCGATAGATACCCACGTGTTCTGTCCGCAGGATCAGGCAGAGGCGCGTCTCCGTGCCGGTCTGCCAGCCGACAAGCATATCATCCTCTTCGTATCCCAGCGCGTAACCGACGAGCGCAAGGGCATGCGCTATTTTATCGAAGCCATCGACCGGCTGGTAGCGCGCTATCCCGAGATGAGGGAGAATACCGCCATCGCCATTCTGGGCGGCCATTCCGAGGAAGTGAATCTCACCCTGCCGTCTTATTCGCTCGGCTATGTCAGCGATGAGAAGCAGATTGTGGCAATCTACAATTCGGCAGATGCCTTCGTGCTGCCATCGCTCGAAGATAATCTCCCTAACACCATCATGGAGTCGATGGCGTGCGGCGTGCCGAGCATCGGTTTCAGGATAGGAGGTATACCGGAGATGATAGACCATCAGCAGAACGGCTACGTGGCCAACTACCGCGATACCGAAGACCTGGCGAGTGGCATCCACTGGGTACTCGAAGAGGCCAACAGGTCGGCTCTGAAGCAGGCATGTCTGCAGAAGGTAGCCCAGAACTATTCGCAGCATGCCGTAGCATTGAAATATATTGAAGTTTATAACGAGGCGATGGCCTACAAAAACTATAAGTTATGATTAAGTTCACCGTCGTAACCTGTACGTACAATGCCGAGAAGGAGTTGCAGCGTACCCTCGACAGCGTGCAGCGCCAGACCTACTGCAGCATCGAGCACATCATCATGGATGGCGGTTCCCGCGACCGTACCCTCCAGCTGGTGAAGGCATATCAGCATCGCAATGCAGTAGGCGAGAGCTCGCACGAAATCGTGGTGATATCAGAACCCGACAAGGGACTTTATGATGCCATGAACAAGAGCATCGACCGTGCTACGGGCGATTACCTGGTGTTCATGAATGCCGGCGACACCTTTCCTACAGCCGATACGCTGGAGTACGTAGAAGGCTGCGTAGGCGAAGGAGAAGTACTGCCCGGCGTACTTTACGGCGATACCGATATTGTAAACGAGATGGGCCATTTCCTGCGTCACCGCCGTCTAGCTCCGCCCAAGAAGCTCACGTGGCGTTCGTTCATCTGGGGCATGCTGGTGTGTCACCAGTCATTCTATGCCCGCACAGACATAGCCCGTGAGATTCATTACGATCTGCACTACCGTTATTCGGCAGATGTAGACTGGTGCATCCGCATCATGCGGGAGTCATCTCGCCGCAAGCTCCCGTTGCGCAACGTCCATGCCGTCCTCACCCATTTTCTGGATGGTGGCATGACCACGCAGTACCATCAAGCCTCCCTGAAGGAGCGTTTCCAGGTGATGCGCACCCATTACGGCCTTCTTCCCACCCTTGCAGTTCATGCCTGGTTCGTGATAAGAGGGGCTGTAAAAAGGTAAAAAAGTAAAAAGGTAAAAAGGGGCTTTAAAAGGTAAAAAAGTAAAAAGGTAAAAAAGCCTTTCCCCCTTTGCGCCCCCGTTCCCAGCGATTCCATCGCTGGTCCCCTCAAGTCTTGAAAAATAGTCCCTGGTGTTTTTGCATCAGGGGCTTTTAACTTTACGGGGGACCAGCGATGGAATCGCTGGGAACGGGGGCGAACGGGGGGTAGCCCTTTTTACCTTTTTACTTTTTTACCTTTAAAAGCCCTTCAGGTCGGTGATGACGGACTGGGTGTAGGCTCTTATCTGAGATTCTGACAGATCGCTGATATGCTCGGGAGCGAGGGCGGCGATGTACTGGCGGGTCTCCATCTCTATCATCGTGGCGATAGGGAGGAGCTTGTGGGCTGTCTTGCCGATGGCTTCTATTGATAACTCGCCATCTGTTGCCTGCTGGAGGTTCTGGAGATGGGATGACAACTCCTGCTTGACGGTGCTGAGTATCTCGGCTTCTGCCTCCGGATCGCCTTCAGCAAAGGTCAGGAGGGCTGCAAAACGGGAATTCTTATTGGATTTCTTTGCAATATCCTCTGTTTCTAATGATGATTTCTCTGCTATATCCTCTGTTTCCTCTATAATATCCTCTGCTTCTGATGCAGTATCCTCCAAACCGAGGATTTCTTTCAGTTTCTCTGTGCTGAACGGTTTGAAGAGGCAATCGTCGAAACCGGCTTCTTTCAATTCTCTGATGATGCTGGCATCGTGGGCGGTCATCGCTACTACCTTCATGTGGCAGTGGTTGATGTGCTGAATCATCCTGATGCCGTTCATCTCGGGCATTTCGATATCCATCATCATCAGCGCAGGATGCTCGTTGTGGAGCACGGTGAGCGCCTCGGCTACATGCAGACAGGCAAAGACTTGCCAGCTGTCGCCTACCAGCTTCTTCAGCATCTCCTGAAGCAGACGGAGCTGCAACGGGTCGTCATCGAGCAGCAGTATCTTGTGATTTTCGAAATGGGGCTTGACTGGGGTGAGCGGCTTCTGCTCTTCTGCCTCTTCTGCTGCAGGAGCGGTGCCTAAGGCAAGCGGAATGGTGACGGTGAAGGTGCTGCCCTTGTCCTTGACGGATTCCAGACGCAGGGTGCCCTGGAGCAGATTGACCAGTTCCTGGGTGATGTTCAGTCCGAGACCGGTGCCCTCGATGCCCTGGGCACTCTTCAGACGGGTAAACGCTTGGAACACCTTCTGGCGCTCTTCGGTGGTCATGCCCTTGCCGGTATCCCTTACCGAGAAGGTGAGGAGGTGCTGGGGGCTGATGGCTGCTTGGATGGTGACGCTGCCCTTATCGGTATACTTGATGGCATTGCTAACCAGGTTGTTGAGTATCTGACGGATACGGAAGGCATCGGCACGGTAGTAGGTCTGAGGACTGCTGATGCCATCGAGTTCCAGATGCAGTTCCAGTCCCTTCTCACGGCTCAGGATCTGCATCTCTCCGGCACACTGGCGGAACATGTCGGCAGGCGAGAAATCTACCGGGTTCAGCTTCATCAGTCCGTTTTCCAACTGGTGATAATCGAGCAGGGCGGCAACGAGCCGGGAGAGATGGGTGGCAGAACCCTTGATGCTGTTGAGGCAGGAGATGCCTTGCGGGTTGTCGACATAATCCTTCATCAGGTCGATGAAACCCGAGATACTGGCAGCCGGCGCCTTGATGTCGTGGGTGATGGTGAGGAGCAGGCGTTCGCGCTGGTTCATGATGCGCCTGATTTCCTCGTTGGCCTCTTCGAGATTCTCGCGGTAGATGCGTTCCTTCTGCGTATCGCGGTAGATGTAATAGACGAGGATGACGGCGGCTGTGATGGCTACGATAGCAAGCAGACCTATCTGCCAGAGCAGATTCTGGCGCGCCTGCATCGCCTGGTTGATAGCCTGTTGCATCGCCTGACGTTCGCGCTGGTGGATATCGTTGAGCTGCTGGGAGGAGCGCAGGGCGAGGCGGGCATTGGTTATCTGCAGGTCTCTCACCTCGCGGTTGATAGCTTCGTGGTTATCGCGCGTAGACTGCTTCTCCTTGCGGTCAATCTGTTTCAGGATATTGGCTACGTTTCCGGCTACGTTGACCGGGGTAGAGAGGGTATCGGTGACAGCCTGGTTGCTGTCGCGTCTGATGCTGAGCGTTTCGGCATGCTCCTTCTTGAAGGCATCGGCAAGGCGGCGGAAGAAGCCCTTGCGGGTTTTCATCACCTCCACGGTAGTGTTCTTTGCCACATGAGTCTTGGGTGCCTTGGAATGCACGACAACGGAATCTTCGCCACTGTTGAGGCTGTTCATCTTCTCGTGCAGATAGTTGTGGGATGACTTGCCCTGCATGGCGCGGGTAAGCTGCTGCAGATTGGTTTGTTCCTCCTTGAGCAGGCTGGACATGGTGCTGTCGGCTGCCTGGCGCTTTTCGATATAGTCGCGGGTTGCCTGGTTGATAGCGAGCACGGATGTGGTGTTGCGATATACCAACCCTATCGCCAGAATCAGTACGATGGCGACGATGATGTAACCCAGGGCTACCTTGAAAGGAACGTTTGTTTTCTGCATCTTCTAATCTTTTAATGTTTTGAGTCTTTTTGCTATTTGCGTGCAAAGTTAATCAAAAATGCGATATAAACCAACGAAAACAGGAGATAAATGCCAAAAGCTGGTCATCTATCTCCTGTTTCATTGAAAGCGACGCGTAATTACTATTTTCTGAAGGTGAATTTACTCTGCTACGGTTGAATTCACTGTTGTTGCTGGTGCCTCTGCTGGTGTTTCAGCTGGTGCATCTGTTGGAGTTACTGTAGTGTCTGTAGGAGCCTCTGCTGGGGTCTCAACAGGTGTTGCTGTTGTGTCGGCTGGAGCTACTGTGTCTACTGGTTCTGAACCTGCAACGTTTACCATTCTGTTACCTGCAAATACATTGCTAACTGATACCATTGCTACTGCTGCGATAACTGCAAATACTAACTTTTTCATAATTCTTTTGTTTTTAAATTGTGAATATTATTTTGTTTATTAATTCTCTTGCTGAAACTCATTTGCGAGTTCGCTAAATAATATCACAATAGGCGTGCCAGAAATTGATGAATCTGGTTAAATATCTGATAATCAGGACGAATGTTGTTTTGTGCCAGAAACAGGATGTGGGGAAAGTGGGGAAAAGGTGTAGAAAAATTCCCCAATATAGTGTGGAATATATTGGGGAATCTTTTACTCCATGCCGTATTTTTTCATTTTGTTGTAGAGAGTCTTGCGGTCGATGGCAAGCAGTTGGGCTGCCTTGCTCTTGTTGCCGTGGGTGGCTCTCAGGGCAGCGGCGATGCTTTCCTGTTCCGACTGTTCGCTGTGCAGCTGCATATTGATTGGTCGGGCTGTGGAGGTCTGTGCCATCGTCTTCTCCAGTTCCTGGGCACCGATATACTTGCCACGGGTGAGCAGGGTGGCGCGCTTCATCACATTGTTCAGTTCGCGTAGGTTGCCCGGCCAGTTGTATGAGGCAATGATTTCGGAGGCTTTGGCATCCATTCCGAGCACATTCTTGCCCAGTTCCTGGTTGGCATGCTTGATAAAGAGATTGGCAAAGAGGAAGATATCGGCACCTCTGTCCTTGAGGGCAGGCATGTAGATGGTAAACTCGTTGATGCGGTGATAAAGGTCCTCTCTGAACTTGCCTTCGGCTACCGCCTGTGCCAGATTCTCGTTGGTGGCACAGATGAGTCGGATATCCACATCAATCTCCTGCGTGCTGCCCAGCGGACGGATTTTTCTCTCCTGCAAGGCTCTGAGGAGCTGCACCTGTACTTCGTAGTTGAGGTTTCCCATCTCATCGAGGAAAACCGTTCCGCCGTTAGCTATCTCGAAGGCGCCCTTCTTATCCTGTTCGGCTCCGGTAAAGGCACCCTTCTTATATCCGAAGAATTCAGATGCCGCCACCTCCTTAGGGATGGCACCGCAGTCGATGGCATAGAAAGGCTTGTCCTTGCGCAGACTCTGTTCGTGGATGCTGCGCGCCACATATTCCTTTCCGGTGCCGCTGGCTCCGAGAATGAGCACTGACATCGGGGTTGGGGCAACGAGCGAAACGAACTCGTAGAGCTGTTTGGAAGCCTCGCTTTCACCTTTTATATATCTAGGCACCTCCGTAGCGCCCTGCTGCTCTTCTTGGGGTGCATCCTGCATGGCGGCAGATTCCGCAGGCTGAGGGGCAGAAACCGCTGAAGCAGCCGACTGGATAGCCTCACAGATTTTCTCTAAGAGGATTTCGGGATGGAAGGGTTTAGCCACGTAATCGGTAGCACCCGATTTCATGGCACATACGGCATTCTGAACCTCTGCATAGCTAGTCATTACGATAAAAGGCAGGTGGGCATCCGACTTTCTGATATGCTGGAGCAATACCAGTCCGTCGTGGTCGGGCAGGCGCAGGTCGGAAAGAACCAGATGGAATGCATCGCCGGCTCCCATCGCTTTGATGGCAGCGCCTACGGATGTTACCCTTTCTACATCGAATCCTTTCTTTTTGAGCCAAGTCTGTATCATGGTTCCGAATGCCAAATCGTCTTCTACAATCAATATCCTCTTCATGATGTTCTGTTTTATCCTCTTCTAAAATATCGTTATATATAACTTTGTGCAAAGGTACGGAAAAGTTGTATGGAAAGCTATTTAATTCACATTATTTAGCAATAAAACCGACTAAAATTCTACAAACCCTGTTCTATTATCTTATTTTTAGTGAAAAGAACAATTGTTTTCGGATAAAAGCATGCTAGTTGCTTTATTTTTTGTATCTTTGCAAAGATAAAAATAAGATTTAGAGTCATGAATCCGATAGTACAAACCATCATATTGTCAGCTTCGGCGGTGCGCATGTTGCCGCATATCGCTCTGTATCTGCTCCATAAGAAGGAGATAGATGCCGACCTGCTGAAGGTGCAGGACAGGAAGCCTACGGTGCTCAACCTGATCAAGGCATGCACCCGCGAAAGGAGTTTCCGCAATCTGTTTTATTACCGCCTGGGCGAATACCGTTCGGTTTTCATCAGCTGGCTGTTGCCTCCTGAGCGCACGATGACCATCTGGTGCCCGCATATCGGAAAGGGTGCGCATCTGGAGCACAGCTATGCCACCTATCTCAACGCAGAAAGTATAGGTGATGACTTCTACTGTCTGCAGATGGTGACGCTGGGCAACGGCAAGGGCGGCAGACCTACCATAGGAAATGACGTGAAGATTTATACCGGTGCCACGGTCTTCGGCGGCATCCATATCGGCAACCACGTGACGATAGGCGCCGGTGCCGTGGTATTCCAGGATATTCCCGACGGGGCTACCGTGGTAGGGAATCCGGGGAGAATCATTCAGAAATAATCAATTTAAAGATAGAGAATATGAACTATGCATTGATCATAGCCGGAGGTTCTGGCAATAGAATGGGACAGGACATCCCAAAGCAGTTTATGCATGTAGACAACTGTCCTATCATCATCCATACGATGATGGCTTTTCAGAAGCATCCTGATATTCAGGGTATTGCTGTGGTATGTCTGGCAGGTTGGGAAACGGTACTGCAGTCGTATGCCAACCAGTTCTGCATTACCAAGCTGAAATGGATATTCCCTGGCGGAAGCAATGGTCAGGAGTCGATCCACAATGGTATCTATGGCTTGAAAGAGGCGGGATGCGGTGATGACGATCTGGTGCTGGTGCATGATGCCGTGCGCCCACTCTTGTCGCAAGACATCATCTCATCCAATATCGCCATCTGCCAGAAGTATGGCTATGCCATTACGGGTATCAAATGTAGAGAGGCTATCCTGGAAAGCGAAGATGGTTTTACGACCAACACCAGTATTCCGCGCGACAAACTGATCCGTACCCAGACACCCCAGACCTTCCGTTTGGGCAATCTGATAGCAGCCCACGAAGAGGCTAAGGAGAAGGGCATCGCCAATTCGGTGGCATCCTGTACCCTGATGGCAGAACTGGGAGGCAGACAGATGCATATCGTGCCTGGTTCAGAGAAGAACATCAAGATAACCACCGTTGAGGATCTGGAGATACTGAAGGCACTGATGAAGGTTCAGCCTGAGGCTTGGTTAAAATAAACATGTTATGATAGGAAATTCACCATATAAGGAAGATATTGCGCGCCTTTTCCGGGAAGGTTTGGAATTGGGGCGTCTGCATGGCAAGACCATTCTTGTGGCTGGTGCTACAGGATTGGTAGGAGGCTGTGTGGTTGATGTGCTGATGCAGAATCCTGCCCGGTGCTACAAGGTGATAGCAGCCGGAAGAAACAAGGAACGTGCCCGACAGAAGTTTGCTGCCTATTGGGAGGATGAATCTTTCTTCTTTGCAGAGATAGACGTTACCCAGCCTGTCATCAAGAGCATGGACAGGATGATAGGGGAACCAGTCTATAATGAGTTGGCTGAGGGCGCTGATTACATCATCGATGCAGCCAGCAATGCGAGTCCTAACTTCTTTAAGCAGAACCCTGTAGAGGTGATGAAGGCAAACATCAACGGCGTATCCAACCTGTTGGAATATGGATTGAGTCACCGCATGCAGCGCATGGTTTATATCTCTTCGGGTGAAATCTATGGCGAGGGCGATGGCTCTGAATTTACCGAGAAGAGTAGCGGCTATGTGGATTGTGCATCGGTGCGTGCCTGTTATCCGTCATCCAAGCGTGCTGCCGAAACGCTCTGCATGGCTTACGGAGCAGAATATGATGCCGATGTGGTGATAGCCAGACTGAGTCATACCTACGGTCCGGGCTTTACGGAGAGTGACAATAGGGTGTATGCCCAGTTTATCCGCAATGTACTGAAGGGCGAGGATATCGTCCTGAAGAGCAAGGGTGAAGCTTTCCGCTCCTGGCTTTATGTGGTAGATGCCGCCCATGCCATCTTGCGCCTCCTGCTGGATGGCGAGAGGGCAAATGCCTATAATGTGGCTCATTCAGAATCGAATATCTCCATCCGGCAACTGGCGGAGCTGATAGCCCGGAAAGCGGATAGAAAGGTGGTGTTTGATATTCCAGAGGCGGATGCGCAGCAGGGCAATACCACGCCTATCACCAAGGCAACCTTCAGTACGGATAAACTCAAGGCTTTAGGCTGGAAACCGCTCTTTGATGTAGAAGAAGGTTTCGGACATACCTTGCAGGAAGTGAGGGAAGGCTAAAGCTTTCTTTTAATCTCATCCCATGTTTCCCTCTTTTCCATGTTCAGATAGTAGCGAAGGTGTTTCTCTACTCTCTGTTCTACGGGTGGAAACTTCATATAGTCGCCAAAGAAGTGGCGTAGATAGGTATCAGCCTGCTCCGGCAGCAAGACGGTGGTATCCTCGAACGGGAATTCCTTGCCCTTGCCGAGCCATTCCTTCGGGAAAATCTCCTTATAGTGGTAGGAACCTGTATTCACCAGTACGTTCTTCGCCTTATCGAAGTCATACCGGTGACTCATCTCGTCCATCTGCCGGATGAGGCGGTGGCGCATCTTGCTTCGGCAGAAGAAGGCGAGCGTCTTGATGGCAAAGCGGCCCCAGGTCTCCTTGTGCAGGAGCAGGGAGATGTACTCGATGAAGGTATTGTGGGTGGTTACGGCATTCAGACGGTTGATGGTCTTAGAGTATTTGCGATACAGCGCCTTTGCCGTTTCCAGTTCATCGTCGGTGGCATCAAGAGGGAAGATATCTACGTAAAGACCGATGATGCAGGGACGCTCCTTCTCCTCGATAAGGGTGGTTTCGCGGTTCACGAGTTTGGAGAAATACAGAGGGTATGACTCGTTGTTGTAGGGAGTTACTACCTCGTATTTGCCAAAGTCTTCGTGCTTGGCGATTTCGAGCAGACGGTCGTAGTCGGGGCGTGGCATCAGTACGTCGATGTCATCGTCCCAGGGAATCATTCCGTGGTGACGGGCGGCTCCGATGGCGGTGCCGGCACAACAGTAATATCTGAGGTGATACCTGTTGCAGATTTCGATGAAAGCCTTCAATATATCGAGTATTGTGGCGTTCCATTCCTTCTTGATGTTCTTAATATCCATACTTTTTCTGTTTTACGGCTGCAAAAGTAAGCAAAAAGTTTTGAACTTCAAACTATTTATGCTACTTTTGCATTCTAAAAAGTAAAAACAAGTAATATTCCATATTTATCAGATAGAAACGATGGCAGAATCATTAAAGGAAAAAACCGCCAAGGGATTGTTCTGGGGAGCGATGAACAGTGGCTCTACCCAGGTACTCAATATCCTCTTTGGCATCTTCTTGGCGCGCTTGTTGTCGCCAGCCGATTACGGTATCATCGGCATCCTCACCATATTCACCCTGATAGCGGGCAATCTGCAGAGTAGCGGTTTTACCCAGGCGCTGGTGAATATCAGGAAACCCACCGACAATGATTATAACTCGGTGTTCTGGTTTAATGTCCTGGTGAGTCTTACCATGTATGTGGTGCTCTTTTTCTGTGCGCCGCTGATAGCAGATTTCTTCCATCAGCCTTGTCTCACCGCGCTGTCGCGCTTCGTGTTCCTGAGTTTCTTCATCTCTTCGTTTGGCATCGCCCAGAACGGATATATGATGAAGAACATGATGAACAAGGAGATTACCATCGTTAATTTCATGGCTCTGATCAGTTCGAATATCGTGGGACTGGTGCTGGCATTCAACGGCATGGCTTACTGGAGTCTTGCCTGGCAGCAGGTTATCTTTATCCTCGTTCTGAATATCGGAAGATATTATTATACGGGATGGCGTCCGAATTTTCATATCGATTTCGGACCCGTGAGAAAGATGTTCGGATTCAGCGTGAAACTCCTGGTTACCAACATCATCAATACGGTGAGCAACAATGTGTTGACCTTTGTCTTCGGACGATTTTATCCGATTAATGATGTGGGTAACTACAGTCAGGCATACAACTGGGACACCAAGGCTAATTCGTTTGTTGCCAATACGGTGGGACAGATAGCTCAGCCCGTCTTGGCTTCTATCCAGGACGATAAGAACCGCGAGTTGCTGGTGTTCCGAAAGATGCTCCGCTTTACGGCATTCCTTTCTTTCCCCTTGATGTTCGGCTTGACTTTGGTATCACGCGAATTTATCCTGATTACGATTCATGAGAAATGGATAGCCAGTGTGCCGCTGTTGCAGATTCTCTGTGTGAGCGGTGCCTTTATGCCTATTTATACGCTCTATCAGAACCTTGCCATCAGCAAGGGGCGTTCTGATGTATATATGTGGTGCAACATCGGTCAGGTAGTGGGTTTGCTCGCCTTGGTATTGTTCTGTCATCAATATGGCATCCAGACCATGGTGATAGCCTACACCTTATTTATAATAGCCTGGCTTCTGGTCTGGCAGTGGATGATGAAGCGTGTAGCCGGATTGCGGTTCCTGGATGTGGCAAAGGATATACTGCCATTCATGCTCTGTGCGGCAGCCACGATGGTAGTTACCTATTTCATGACCCGCAGCCTGCAGAACATCTATCTCCTGCTACTGGTTCGTCTGCTGGTTTCAGCCACCATCTACTTCTGTATCATGAAACTGCTGAAGGTGCAGATATTAGAAGAGTGTATAGCCTTCTGTAAGCGAGGTAGATAAGATTCACCTTCTTGACGGGTACCCCCTTTTTGATGAGCTTGATGATGAGGCGGATGAGGCAGCTCTTCGGCTTGTAGGCGAGTGCTTGATCCACCTTTTCGAAGGCTACATGGGCATTTGCCGCCCAGCGGTAGGCATTTACGATGCCTATCTCGGTGGCTCTGAGATACTGATGCTCCGTATCGTTCTGCTCAAAGAAATCGATGAGTCGGCGGGTTGACTTGAAGTATGACAGGAGGTTCTTTTCAGAGATGTTGTGATTATAGGACTTCTCGTTGTCGGTACGGTAGTAATATACCGCATCATCGATGTTCACCTTTTTGCCGTAGAACATAAACTGGGCATTCCAGAAAAGATCTTCCGCATAGTTAATGCCCTCTTCAAAGAATATCCTGTGCTCCATGATGAGCGAACGCTTATAGATTCTGCCCCACAGCCGGTTGGTGATGATGTTCTGGCAGATAAGCAGTTTGAGCAGTTTTTCGTCAGTAACATCAAAAGGTTTCTGGAGTATGCCTGCTTTTCCATCGCACCACTCCCTGTAGCCGCCATCAATCAGGTCGGCATGGCTACTATCTGCTTTTTCTGCCAGTTTCTTCACAGCATCTTTTGGCAGCATGTCATCGCTATCGGCAAACAGAAGATAATCGCCTGTAGCCGCCATCAATGCCGTCTGTCTTGCAGCACCCACACCCCGGTTTTTCTCATGGTGGATGATACGTACCTGCTGTGCTCTTTCAGGATATTCTTTCAGGAGCGATTGCAGGATACCGATGCTTTTATCGGGGGTACAGTCATCTACAAAGATGTATTCGATAGACGCATACGACTGCTCAAACAATGACCGGGCGCACTGTTCGATATATTTTTCTACCCCATAAATGGGAGTTAAGATACTTATTTTCAGCATGATGGTTTTAATCTAAGATACTTTTTTATCTTGCCGGATTCCCGTTCTTATCTTGTGAGATACTGGAATATCAGCGTGCTGTTATAGAAGAACAGGAAGATGGTGATGATGGCGAGTCCTCCGCGAAGATAAGGCAGATATTTCTCCTGACAGTTTCTGATGATGTATCCGATGCAAACCGGAATGATGAATGCCCAATGGGCAGCCATGATATAAACCTCGTTCAGTCCGAATCCCATGACCAGATGAATGAAGGCATCGCATGCCACCCATGAGGCAGTGAGCCAGAGAAAGGCTGATTTCCTTCCCATCCAAAAGCCCATGCACAACAGAATCACGATGATACCCTCTATGATATAAGGAATGGGCGTCTGGTATTTCACGAATATCGGACGGTGACTGTGGATATCTTCCAGCAGATGCTCCCTGTGCAGGATAAGCGATTCGCCAAAAACGTTTTCTACCAGTGATTCAGAACGTGAGATAGACATATCAGCCCATGAAAGCATGCCCCGTTTCTGGATATTCTTGCCGGCGATGGCCTTATCGTGCTTTTGTTTCTGTTCCATCTTTGCCCTGAAAGTACTGTCTTTAGCAGCCTTTTGGGCAACGAGCCGTTCTCCTTCCAGTCGGTTCGGAATAATGAATGCCTTGTTCTGGTAGATACCTGCAGCCCCTATCAGAAGGGTAGGCAAGATGATGCCCAAAACCAGATATTTCGGACGGAAGAGTTTTTTGCCATTGGTAAAGAGGGCGGCAAGGAAAGTCTTGGCGCCATTGCTCAGCGTGATGCCTGCCGTGAAGAAAAAGAGCAGGGCGGTTTGCCACCAAGGCATGCTGCGGTGGTCCTGCTGCTGTTTGCCGGCGATATAAAGTGTCATCGACAGGAAGAAAAGCGACATGCCGAAATGGTCATCCACAAAGGTGACGAGCAGCACGTAGGCAAAGGAGAAGAGCATCGCCGTAAGCACATTGCTGTCTATCGCCTTCAGCTGCATCACTTCTCTGAAGATTCTTCGGAAGAAGAGGGTGGAGTAGGTGGAGAAGAATGTCATCATCACCGCCACGATGGTAGTTGCCCAGTTGCGGGAGGTGAGTTCTATCAGCCAGCCGTTCACTACCGAGAAGGGATAGAGGAAGAAAGGGAGCATGGGGTGGCGATACTCCGTGTAATACACCTTCCACTTCGAGAGGGTAAGATAGGTGTAGGGGTCGAAACCTGAAATCTGAAAGTTCTTGGTGAAGAGCGTCCAGAATCCTGCTTTCGGTTTGCCGAAATCATCAAAATGATAGGTTATCATCAGCACATTGAAGGCGATGATAACGATGAGTGTAATCAAGGCAAAGAGCCTTTCTTCTTTTTTTATCTTAAATATATTGTTCATTCTCTGATTCTATTTTTTACCGGACTGATGCATGCCGCATCTCCTTCTTGGCGCTGCAAAAGTAATTGTTTTTTCTGAATATTCAAAAAGAAAGACTCTATTTTGTGTCTTTTTTCTGATAAAAACGGAGTTTTATTTTGTATTCTCTTTTATTTGGTGTATCTTTGTCGCAATGATGATGAAAAAGTCATCAGCACGGACAGTTGGATAATAAAGATAAATAATGACAATGAAACATGCTTTTTTGATAATGGCTCATGGCAGTTTGCCGCTTCTGAAGGTATTGCTGTCGATGCTCGATGATGAGCGCAATGATATATTTCTGCATATCGACCGGAAATCGGATATGCTGGATGGTATGGGGCAGCTGGTTCTTTCCAAGGCTCGCCTCTTTGTTTTGGAACAGAGGGTGGATGTGCGTTGGGGAAATCTGAGTCAGATTAAGGCGGAGTATGTGCTTTTCGAAGAGGCTTTGAAGCATGGACCTTATGCCTACTATCATCTGCTGAGTGGTCAGGATTTACCAATCAAATCGCAGGATTACATCCATCAGTTCTTTGATGAACATCAGGGTAAGGAGTTTGTGGGCATCAATCATGGTGAGGAATTTGAATGGGATTGTCGCCGGAAGATGATGCGCTATTGGCTCATTACGCGCTTTACCCGCTCGAAGTATGGGGCTTTGAATGCCATTACCAAGCGACTCAACAAATATCTTTCGATGCTGCTCATGCCTTTCCTGCATCGCAAGAAGATGGATTTTGCCAAGGGAGCCAACTGGGTGAGCATCACGCAGGCATGCGTGGAATATGTGGTGAGCAAGAAGCCGTTTGTGTTGAAGAGATTCAATTATACCTTCTGCCCTGATGAGTTCTTCCTGCAGACCCTGGTATGGAATCATCCCGACTTCCGGGCTGCCCTGTATTCTGAAAAGGATGAATATGAGGGCTGCATGCGACTTATCGACTGGAAACGGGGCAATCCATACGTCTGGACTATGGCAGACAAAGAGGAGCTGCAACAGAGCAACCGCCTCTTTGCCCGTAAGTTTGATATGAAGCATGAGGATATCATCTGCTGGATCAAGGCTTCTTGCTAATATTTATCCTAGCATGTAGCCTACCAGCAGGTATCCGTTGCTGATCCACAGATAGAGGGTGATGGCGAGCATCAATCCTCTGAAAGCCCATTTCAGGCTCTTTCCTTTAGCCTTGAGTGCCAGGAAGGCGATGGCGATAGGAAGGGCATACATATAGTGGGCGGTCATGATATATACCTCGTTGATGCCGAAGCCCAAGCCGATGTGGAGGGCTGTATCCATGAGGAAGAACGTTAGGGTGAGCCAGAGGAACTTTGATTTTCTTCCGGCAAGGATGCCAAGTAAGAAAAGCACAACGATGCATGCCTCTACCACATAATTGACTGGCGACTGGTATTTCACGATAACCGGACGGTTGCGCAATACATCGCCCAGGAGGTTCTGCTGGTGCAGCATGATGCTTTCGCCGAAGAAATTCTCTACCAGCGTTTGTGAGCGGGAGGTCGTCTTGTCGGTCCAGTTCATGAATTCGCCCTTGGCGATAGGCTTGCCCGTGTTCTTGTTCCATATCTGTTTATGGTCACGCACATATTTGGCATGCGCCTTATCCTTGATGATTTTCCTGACGGCAGTTTCCACCTTTTCCGAGTCTTTCACGCCCGTGCTGTCGCGGTATTGCTGGTAAATCTTGGCTGTGGCTTCCTTGTTTTTCTTCATCTTAGCCTCGTGTCTTGCCATCTCCTTAGGCCATACAAAGGTGCGGTATTCCCATCTGGCGAAACCCCACATGAGAGCGGCAGGAAGGATGACTCCTATCAGGAAGTATTTGATGCTGAAGAACTTTCTGCCATTGGTGAAAAGGGCGGCAAGATAGGTCTTCAGACCATTGTTGAGCGATACGCCCGCTGTAAATACAAAGAGCAGGATAGTCTGCCAGATGGTAAGTTGTCTGCCTTTCTTCATGCATACGCCTGTGATATACAGGGTACAGAGGAGTATGATCATCGACATGATGAAATGGTCGGGTACCATCGCTGAAACCATCACATAGGCGAAAGAGAAATAGAAGGCAGAGAGCAGATTTGCATCAAAGCGCTCGGTACCAATCACTTCTCTGAATATCCGGTAAAGAAAAATGAAGGAATAGAAGGCGCAGAACACCAGGATAGCTCCCACGACAAACTGAACACCGTTGATGCCGGTAAGCATCATCAAACCTTGATTGATCTGATTCGGGATATACATAAAGAACGCCAGCAGCGGGTGGCGGTATACATTATATTCTGTGTCCCAGTGAGATACGATGCTATAGGTAAGCGGGTCGAAACCTGCCACATGGAAGGTCTTGACAAAGAGTTTGTGATAATTATCTGTAATCTGCGAAAACTGACTGTAATATTTGATGACTGTCAGGGCATTGAGGGTACATGCTATGATGAGTGCAACGAGTACTGAAACTCTTTCCTCTTTCTTGATTTTAAAAATATCGAATATCTTTTTCATATCTTTCTTTTATCGTGTTTTGG
>CAVBFV010000044.1:0-16734 GCA_963594575.1 Lachnospiraceae bacterium
TCCAGATTATGATAGGAACCAACAGCAAGGATGTAAAGACAATGAAACTGAGCGTGAAATAAACAAAAAACAAAGATAAAAGAAACAAGAAAAGAGGGTGCGTCATAAGTCCATGCCACACCCTCTTTTCTTGTTTTATTCCTTTCCAAAATTCTGAATGAAATCAGTAAGATTATCTCCTGCTTCCAAATTGAGTTTCTTGCGTAGGCGATAACGAGCCGTCTCTATGCTGCGTACCGACATATTGAGCAGCGAAGCCATCTCCTTGCTACTCAACCCCATACGAAGATAGGCACAGAGTTTACGATCGCTCATCTTGAGATTCGTATACTGGGCGGTGAGTTTCTTCATAAAGTCATCGTATACCAGGTTGAAGTTCTCCTCAAACTTATTCCAGCCGTCATCATCGTTTAGATACTCCTGCAGGGCATTGCGGATGTCGGCAATCTGGTGGGTAACGACAGTCTTCTTGTCCTCCCTGCGCACCGACTCAGACAATGCCGCCATGTTCTCATCCAACTTTTGCAGGATGTCATTTTGGTGTATTAAGTTCATCGTAGAGGTGGCTAGCTCACCCGACTTATGCTTCAAATCCGTCTGCAGCTGCTCGTTACGCATCTCTGCTACTTCCGCCTTGCGCTCTGCTCGCTCTATCGCCATCTTTCGCTCGTTCTCCAGCTTGACATGGTTGAGTTCTCTATCAGCTCTCCACTTCAAGTATCTCATGATGCCCACAAAAGCAGCCACTATCAAGAGGAAATAGAAGATGTTTGCCCAGATGGTTTCATACCAGGCAGGCAGAATGGTTATCTTGATTTGCGTCTCTTGCGTCTTGCCGCTGAGGCGATTATACGCCTTTACATGAAAGATGTAGGTTCCCTTGCCTAGCCGAGTGTACTCCTTGGATGTCACACTGCCCTGATTGCTCCACCGGCTGTCATAATTCTCCAGATAACACTGGTAGGTAACGGCATCTTCCGTCTGATATTCTGGCATCACATACTCTATGCGGATGCTGTTGAGGGCATGCGTAAGTTCGATATGTGGAGTCTCGCCCTCAGCCGGCTTACCATATAGCTCTCTATAAACCGTACTGTCGCCATCGTTGGTAGAGATGATGCGGCGGATGGAGAGGGCGAAATCCTTGGCATGGTTAACGTAGCGATTGCGCACCAGATAAAAGCCGTTGCTGGAATTGATAACGGACAGGTTGCCGTCTATCACCGACATATTGGCAAGTCCCAAGTTTTGATTCTTCACGATAGGGCGATACGACATAGAGTCGACCTGATAGCCCTTGGCTGTGCGATGGGCGATGGCGAGGAATCCAAGTTTCTGCCCCCAGATGTCGTGCGACGGTGTTTCCTCCAGATGTAAAGCCATACCATATGTATCGAAGAGCTTACTCATCTTCTTATCGTAAACCAGGCGATGATTATGATGGTCGTAAATGTAGAATCCATCTACCGACGAAACGTATATCTGTCCACCCACCTGACAGAGATGATTGCCCTCGTCTACAACAAGCTGGTGCTTGCTGTTAAAGGTTTCCAGCAGGCGGATACTCTTCAGATCGGCAGAGAAAGCCAGATGGTAGACGCCATGCAGCCAATTACTCATCCACAGGGTGCCGTCGACATCCTCACAGAAATTGCCACTCACCTCAACAGGCATTTTGACACGATGAGCCAAAACATAGCTACTACCCTGTCTGCGCAAGATAGCCATACCCTGATAGTCGGTTACCACGACATTGCCAGGATGGCGCTTGAGGGCACAAAAGTTCCATGTACCATCAAGTCCTCCTATCTGAACGGCATTATCACCACGTATCTGAAACAATCCTACATCAGTGCAGCAGAGCACGTCGTTACCTATCTTTCCCAGTCTCCACACCTGTCCTACAATCCCCTTCACTGACTCAGGAGTGCGCGAGGAAAGCTGCTGTACTGAGGTCAGGGGGCTCATGAAGAGACCTTGGTTGGTACCTAAATAGAGGATGTTCCCCAATGCCAGCGAGTTATATCCCGTGCCAATGCTGTAACGTTCGCTCACAATATTACTGAAAGGAGCATTGAGCATGGCATAACTAATACCATTATCCAATCCCATCCACACACTGCCTCGCTTGTCGAAAGCTACAGAGAGCACGGTGTTGTTTTGTAGTCCCTGTGAAGTATTGACATACTGAGTACTATCCGAAGTCAAGTCTCTCACTACCAAGCCCTGTCGCACGGTGCCCAGTGCCAGTTTATCGCCCTGTATCGCCATACAGAATATCTGGTTGGCAGCCAACATACCAAACAGATTGGGCGCGTAAGGTGTTAATACGTTGCCCTCATAAGAGAGCAATCCATTCTGCTGGGTAGCCACGATGAGTTTGCCATGATACATAGCCAAAGCCCTTACCACGATGTGTGATGAGAAGGTGGCACCAGGCAGAGCCACTAGTTTATTGCCACTCAAGATACTAATATTGTTGCAGGTAGCTACATAGAGCTTGCCCTGCCCTTCACAGATGGTTTCTATTCTCACACCAGGGTGAATTGTAATGAGTTGCCCCGACACCTTATTATATATAAAGAGGTGGCTCTTGCTCTGGAACACAAGGTTCTTGCCCCAAGACTGTATCTTCCAAATCTCACCAAAGTTGCGGTCGGCTTTCTTCAGTTTATCCACCAAACTATAGTAAACGTACTGATAGGTATGCTTGTTTATCTCGTAATAGCCAAACTCATTGCTGGCACCAGCATACATCCGCCCAGTAGCATGGTCGTAACAGAGTGCTCGCACAGTGGAATAGTTGCTGATAGGGAAAACATCCCAACGCTCACCATCGAAAAAGAGCAAGCCCACATTGTTGCCAAAGGCAACCACGCCATTAGGCAATTGTTCCACACACCAGTTTTGCGTTCCTCCCTTATATTGCATAGAGGAGAAATTACGGAAGACAGACTCTTGTGCAACAGAAGAGACAATCCCCACCAGGGCGAATAATAAGAAAAGTAGTAACCGTTTCATCATGCTGCAAAGATAAGACAAAAATCTGAAGAATGCAAGCTTTTTATAGAAATAATTAAATAAATGAGTTTCCTTTTCGGAGAAATAAGGCATCCGATTCACCTCACTTTCTCACTATTTTGCTGTATACCAACGAATTACACGCACTAGAATGTACCTCACCAAATACTGCATTTTTCAAAAAGTGAGTTTTTATCGTACCAAAAAACTTGGAATTTAACGAAATACGTACTACTTTTGCCATCGAAATCAAGTCCAAAACATATCGGACATCAACCTAAAAGAATGGTTGGATATCGACCCCAATAAGACTCGTATATCGACCTGACGAAAGAATGAATAAACAAAAACGAATAAACAATATGAACATGAAATCATTGACCTCAAGTTTGATTATGGGCATGATGCTCGTACCTCTCTACGCAGGTGCACAGAACATCAAGGTTCACGGCACCGTTATCGCTGAGTCGGATGGTGAGCCTCTTCCAGGCGTTACAATATCTATAGAAGGTACCAATATCGCCACTGTGACCGACATGAATGGCAACTTCACCATCGATGCCAAGCAAAAGGGTAAGCTCAAGTTTACCTACATCGGTTTCAAGACATTGTTGAAACCATTCTCTTCATCTGGCGACATGAACATCAAGCTCGCCGACGATACCAACATGCTCGACGAGGTGGTAGCCATCGGTTATGGCTCGCTCAAGAAGAGCGACCTTACAGGCGCCGTAGCCGTAGTGAAGGCAGACAATCTGAAGAAGACACCAGCCGCCAGCGTAGATCAGGCATTGCAGGGACGTGCTGCCGGTGTTACAGTAAATTCCAACTCCGGTCAGCCAGGTGAGGGTGCTACAGTTCGCATCCGTGGTATTGGAACCGTCAATGATTCCAACCCTATCTACGTTATAGACGGCGTTATCTGCTCTGACATTTCTTTCCTCAGCCCTAGCGACATCGAGAGCACAGAGATATTGAAGGATGCCTCCTCTACCGCCATCTATGGTTCGCGTGGTGCAAACGGCGTAGTACTCATCACCACCAAGAAGGGTGAGAAGGGACATGCCCAGGTTTCATTCGATATGTATTATGGTATACAGAATCGCTGGAAGAAGCTCGACCTGATGAAGAAAGACCAGTTCATAGAAACCTATCTGAAGCTCAACGCTCCACAAAGCGAGAAGAACTATTACGAGAAGAAAGGATTCAACGAGTGGTTGCAACGTTATAAGTTTGGTAGCGATACCCACTTTGCTGTAGCTCAGACAGCCAAATTCGAGAATGGCATCGACTACAGCCTCATCGACACCGACTGGCAGGACGAGGTATTCGTCAGCAACGCAGCCATACAGAACTATCACGCTTCCATCGATGGTGGCACTGACAAGAGCAACTACTCTTTCTCTACCAGCTGGTTCAGCCAAGATGGTACCATCATCGGCAGTAACTACGATCGCCTGACCCTACGTGCCAACACATCCTTCCAGGTTAAGCCTTGGCTGAAGGTGGGCGAGAATCTCTCGTTCTTATACGGCAAGGGACGCAACGCCATGAACAACAGTGCATCTGCTGGTGCATCAGTCATCTCTGCTGCGCTGGCAATGGCTCCTTGGGACCCTACCACTTATCCTACAGGCGCAGTAAACAGCAAGGGCAAGGATATGAGCGGTATGTATGCAGCACCATCCAACTTCAAGAATGCCGTCAACCCATACAGTATGGTATACTTCTCTCACCCAGAGGACATCAAAAAACGTTGGGTAGGTGACATCTATCTGGAGTTCACCCCATTCAAGGGCTTCTCTTACCGCACCGACTTCAGCTATGACGAGCTAGGCATAAAGAGCCGCAGCTTCATGGAGGCCCACGATACCAGCGTTAAGGACTATAGCGACGAGAACTTCCTATCACGTAGCCTCAGTACACAGTCGACCTTCTCTTGGGAGAACATCATCAACTACAACACCAATATCAAAGACCACAGCATCAACCTGATGGCAGGTCAGACCATGGAAGAGTACAACTATTATTATATAGGTGGATCGGGCAGCAACATCCTCAACCCAGACAAGAAGAACTGGTATCTCAACCAGACCACTGAGCGCAAGAGCGAGGCTGGCGACGGCGTAAGCCGCACACGCCGTCTCTCTTTTCTTGGTCGTCTGCACTACGTGTACAAGGATCGCTATCTCGCCACTATCAACTTCCGTGCCGACGGCAGCAACAAGTTCCCTGAGAATACATGGGGCTATTTCCCATCAGTAGCATTGGCTTGGAAGGCAAACGAGGAAAGTTTCCTCCGCGATGCCAAGTGGCTCGACTACCTGAAGCTTCGCATGGGATGGGGACAGATTGGTAACGACAAGATAGGCAATGATGCCTTCAACCAGACACTCTACACCACTGGTCCATCATTCGTAGGTTATCCTCTCGGAGCCGACGGCACCATCCAGCCAGGTTCTACCATACTGACATGGGTAAACCAAGGAGGCAAGTGGGAACGCACCGAAACCATGAACTTCGGTATCGACGGTGCAATCGCCAACGGATTGTTCTCTGCCACACTCGACTTCTACGTGCGCAATACCAAGGATATGCTCATCTGGAAGAAGGGACCAGCCTGGATAGGCAACCGCTACGACGCACAGAGCAACATCGGAGAAGTTCGCAACACAGGTCTTGAGTTGACCATCGGGCACGCCAACCATATCGGCAAGTTCAACTACAGCGTAGATGCCAACTTCAGTTACACCAAGAACGAGCTGACCAAGTTGAACGGTGGCGACCCTATCTACGGTAACAAGGTAGTGAGCAAGGAAGGCTTGCCACTCTTCACTTTCTGGGGGTACAAGTACCAGGGTGTATACAAGAGCAACGAGGAAGCAGCCGCACATCTGCCAGGATATGCAGAGGCAGGCGAGGCTTGTCCTTACCACGCAGGTGACGCCATCTTCGCCGACCTCAATGGTGACGGCAAGATAGACGACAACGACAAGACCGACCTCGGCAACTCATTTCCTAAGTTCACTTACGGACTGAACCTTAACTGCGACTACAAGGGTTTAGACCTGAGTCTCTTCTTCCAAGGAGTAGCTGGCAACAAGATATACAATGCCCTGCGTGAACGTCTGGAAGGTGCAGGTGTGGAAAGTGCCCTCTCTACCGATATGGCAGATGTATGGACCGAGGAGAATCCTAACGGAAGTATCCCTAACCCTAAGGGCAACACTGAGAACATGGCGACCAGCAGCCGATTCATCGAGAACGGTTCTTACCTGCGCCTGAAGAATATGCAGATAGGCTACAACTTTGACAAGAACCTTATCAGCAAGATCGGTCTCTCTAAACTCCGTATATACGCACAGATGAGCAACGTTTTCACCCTTACCAATTACAAGGGCTACGATCCAGAGGTGGGCAGCGGCGTAGACTATGGCAACTATCCACAGGCACGTACCTTGCTATTCGGTATGAACCTCGCTTTCTAAAAATACAGAACTCTAAAAAGAACAAAGGAAATGAAAAAATATATCTATTTCACAGCATTACTGACAGCCCTCTCACTGACATCATGCAACGACTGGCTCACGGCCGAGACACCTGGTACCACCAAGCTCGAAGAGGCCTTCACTGGCATAGATGTGGCTGTCAACACCACCAATGCGGTATACGTGCCAATGATGTGGGAATACGGCAACACTACCACCTTTTACCCAGAGTGGTTTATCGGAGATGTGGTTTCAGACGATGCCTTGAAAGGCGGTCAGTACCTACAGGATATGCCTGCAGTAAGAGACATGGAGAATTTCAAGACCACGACCAACAATGCGTTGCTCCTCGGTTACTACCGTGCACAATGGCAAGGCATCAGCCGTGCCAACCTAGCCATTCAGGAGGTTCCCGGAACACGAGTAAAGGAGGGCGAAGAGGGTACACTCGACCGACTGGTGGGCGAGGCTAAGTTCCTCAGAGCATATTACTATTTCCGCCTTTGCCGTGTATTCGGCGGTATGCCTCTCGTAGATTTCGTGGTAGACAGCAGCGAGAAATGGCATCAGGAGCGTACCACCCAGGATGCGACCTACCAGTTTATCATCAAGGACCTGGAGGATGCCGAGAAAGTATTGCCAATGAAGAGCAAGTACGCTGCAGAAGACCTCGGTCGTGTAACCCAAGGTGCAGCACAGGCTATGCTCATGAAGGCAAACCTATACCGTGCAGGATTTCTGAAGCAAGCTGGCAACGAATCTGAGGCAAAGAAATGCTATGAGGCTGCCGCCGCATGGGGAAAGAAGGTCATTGATAGCAACCAATACTCGCTCGACAACGAATATTTCGACAACTTTATGCTCGCTGGTGAGAACGACAAGGAGTCGGTATTCGAGATACAGTATGCAGAAGATGGTATGAGCGACTATGGTGAGGGCGAAGGCTTCACCCGTGGTACCTTCACACTGATACTGCAACGTTCGCGCTCAGCCCACTTCGGACAGGCTGGTTGGGGATTCAACAAGCCTACAGAGAATCTCTACAATGAGTATGAGCCAAACGACCCACGTCGTGACGAGACCATTTGGCGACCAGCCGAGAGTATGATGGACACCCCAGCACAGGAAATCTATCTGGGCGACTCGCTCTGCAACCGCAAGTATGCGATGTACACCGATGGTCCTAACGGCAAGTGCTACCAGTTAACCCATGACAGCCGTGGTCCTCTCAACAATAAACAGATACGTTACTCTGACGTGCTCTTGATGTATGCCGAGGCTTGCTGCGAGACTGGAGATTTGGCAACCGCCAAGTATTATCTCAATAAGGTACGTGAGCGTGTGCACCTCTCCGATTTCCCTTACACAGCCAAGATACAGGGCAACGACGTAACCTTCAACGACAACCAAGAAGACCTGCGCAAGGCCATCCGCCACGAACGCCGAGTAGAGTTGGCTATGGAGGGACACCGTTGGTTCGACCTCTGCCGTTGGGGCATCGCCAAGGAAACAATGGATGCCTACATCCAACAGGAGACTCCTGAGGCAAAGGCTGAGAGTGCAGAGTTCATTAAGGGCAAGCACGAGCTATTCCCTATCCCATCTCAGGAAATCGAGATTTCGGGCATTGCTCAGAATCCTAATTATTAACAACAAATCATATTTTAAGTTTAAATACGAGACATATAATAGTTTTTGTTTATTATAGAAAGAGCGTTTATTAGGTTTATCATTTAGTTTGTTGATTTAGGTTTATTGGTATAAAAGAGGTTATTGAGTGAGCAGAGATGCTCGCTCAACAACCAACACAAAACCTGATACAAGAAATGAAAATGGCAGCCAAGAGACAACTCCCAAGAAATGAACAGCAAAACAAGAATATCTCCAAACAAAAAACAACGCCCAACAAAGGGCCACAGCTATAACAGCTATCAATAATTATCAACTTTCAAAAACAACAAGATTATGAAAAAGTTTACTTATCTCTTAATGGCAGCTTTGTTCTGCGGTAGTTTCACAGCATTCGCACAGGATGATGAGGTTAAAGTTACTCCAGCGTTCAATGACGACTTCGAGCCAAACTTCAAGTTTGACAAGAACACAAAATATTATGCCATCTATCTTGATGATGAGACAAAGGGTAAATTGGCAGAAGATCAAGTTGTATACATAGGCCCAGACCAAGACGCTGGTCGCAATCTTTTCGTATGGGACAATCAGTCATCTTTTGCAGAGAGTCCATCTGGCAACAACTCTTTTGATGTACCAGGAGCTTACATGTCTTACATTGTTGGTGGTGCAGGTTGGTCAGGAATAGGATACAATGTCGCAGCAACAGCAACGCCACTAGACCTCTCCGGCATCAACGATGACTATAAATTTCATATAGCCTTGAAAGCGACAGGCAATGACGCAGTCGACTTTTACTTGACAGACGGATCTGGTCATGTGGCCCACTTGGTATTTGGCAGCACTGCCTTTGACAACAAAGAACCTATCGCCAACTTCGAGCGTGATGGAGAGTGGTATAACATCGACATCCCGATGACTTATCTTGAGGACAACTTTGGTCTTAGCTTCAAAAATGACAAAGAATATAAGGACAAGAACATCCTCTGCCTCTTGGCAGGTGACAAAGCTGGTTTCACCATCGATTACGATGCAGTATTCTTCTATGGACCAAAGAACTCTTCTACTGGCATCAAGGAGATTCTGACTGAGACCAAGAACGGTGCTGCCCAGTACTTCACTGTAGATGGCAAGCAGGTTACAGCCGCTCAGGTTAAGGCTACAAAGGGTCTCTATCTGGTAAAGCAAAATGGCAAAACCAAGAAAGTCATTCTCTAAGCCTTCAGATTTCTAACTAACTTCATACTTTCGCAAGCCGCTTGCGACTTGCGAAAGTTATATATAACTAGCTAATTTCAACTTATCATGAAGAAAATCTTTTTTACCACCTTAGCTTTCATGAGTTTCCTTGCCATATACGGTCAAGGCAAGAGCTTTAAGCGCGGTTTTGGCGAGAACAACATCAGCGCCACGGAACTCAATGCCATGAAAAATGGAAACTCTTGGTTTTACAACTGGGGCGCAGCTCCTGAAGCTGCCGTAGCCAACTTGGTGGGTACAGAAAACGGAATCGAATATATCCCTATGGCATGGAATGCCAACTACGACACCAATAAGATGAAAGCATATTACGCTGCACACCCTAACGACAAGTATCTCTTGGGATTCAACGAACCTAACTTCCCTGACCAGGGTAATATGCTCCCATCCGAAGCTGCCGAGAAATGGCGCGACTTGGAAAAATTCGCCAAGGAAAACAATCTGATTCTCGTTGGTCCTGCCATGAACTACGCAGGCAGCCCTCTGAAAGACGGCAAGGTTTGGAGCCCAACCGAGTGGATGGATGCTTTCCTCAAAGCATACAAGGACAAGTATGGCACCGAGCCTCACTTCGACTACACGGCAGTACATGCCTATATGCCGAATGCATCAGGCACCCTGAGCTTCATCAATGAGTTTGCCGAACGTTATGGCAAGAAGGTATGGCTCACCGAGTTCTGCTCTTGGGAGAGCACCGAGACTGCCGAGAGCCAACAGAAGTCTATGATAGACAAGCTGAAGCAGTTGGAATTGAGCGACAACGTATATCGCTACGCTTGGTTTATGCTTCGCCAAAAGACGAACAATAGAACTCCTTACTACGACTTGATGTTCAACAAGACCAAGAATATAGCAGAAGGAACACTAACCAACCTTGGTTTTGCCTACAATCACATGTCTGCTTTCGACAAGGAGAAGTTCTACGACATCAACGAGGCTATTCCTTCCAATGGGTTCATCGATTGTAACCTGACAAACATTCAGGAGAGTGCCGATCCTCGTGCCTTGGATAAGACAGAGCTTTATCTGAACGCCAACAGCCAGTCTGCCACTTACCAAGTCAATATACCAGAGGATGGCACCTACAAGTTGGTTATCCGTTATGCACGTGATGGCGGAGACGGCTTGACTGCCAAGATTAACATCTTGGACAACAACAGCAAGACGTTGGTCAGCAGAGCGAGCCTCGACGCCACCAAGGGTTGGACCAATTACGTGGCAAAGACCTTCGACGTAACCCTCAAGGCTGGCAAGCAAAACATAACCATCAAGAAGGCAAGCTTCGCTCCTGTAGCTCTATCACTCGTAAAACTCGTGAAGGAAGTGGATGCCAACGACGAGGATATGAAGACCCTGACTGGTGAGGAAATCGTCAAGCCAAACCCAGACGATGGCAACATTGAGATACCAGTAACCCCAGGTGAGAACGAGTCGTTCGACAAGGAAGTCGTTGTTTCAGACGAGACACCGACATTCGCAGACGACAACAAGTATTACGCTATCTTCCTGGACGAGAAGACGAAGGAAGCCAACATCTCAGACGACCGCTACATCAACATCGGCGACAATGGAAATACCCAAAACTCTTTCCTCTGGGAAGGCACATTCACTTACGGTACGGGCGAAGGTAAGAACTCTTTCGGACAAGAAGCCTACAAGACGCTCTTCGTAACAGACAAGGGATGGTCGGGCATGGGCTACAACATCAACCCAGAGAACGACAAGACGGGCAACACCAAGGCAGACCTCTCTGGCATCAACAAGGACTACAAGTTCCACATCGCCCTCAAGGCTAAGCATAACTATCCACTGCTCTTCACCATCTCAGACGGCAGCGGCAACACCGCCAACCTCGTGTTCGGTCAGTATGCTTTCGACGGCAAGCGCAATATCGCTGACTTCAAGCGTGATGGCAAATGGCATCATATCGACATTCCTGTTTCTTATCTGCACGATAAATTCGGCCTCGACTTCAGCAAGGACACCAACTACAATGGCAATATCTTGACGCTCCTCGCTGGTGGGCAGCAAAACTTGGAGGTCAATTTCGATGCCGTTTACTTCTACGGTCCGAAGGACGGTCAGCCAGACAACTACGGCGACAATGCCGAAACACAGGTCAAGATCAAGAAGAGCGACGAGACCTTCAAGTTCTCTGATGACGAAAGATACTACGTGATATACCTGGACGAGGCGACAAGCAACATGAACCTCACCAGTTCGCAGACCATAGACTGTGGACCTAACGGTACATCTCGCCAACTTTACAACTGGAACGAGAACGGCGGTGAGTCGATAGCAGCCCCAGAAGGCAAGAACACCTTCGGCGAATCAGGCAGCTATATGTCTTGGAAGAAGAAGGCAGACTGGTTTGGCATCGGTTACAACGTAGGTGGCAGCACAGCCCCACTCAACCTATCGGGCATCAGCAACGACTACTACTTGCACTTGGCTGTAAAGAGCACCAACCCTGATAAGATTACATTCAGCACGACCGACGGCAAGGAAAAAGAAGCCAAGATTATCCTAGGCACAGGAGACGATGCCATCGCTGACTTCCCACGTGACGGCAAATGGCACAACCTTGACATTCCGGTCAACTTGCTGAACCTGAAATATGGTCTTGACTTCACGACCTCGACCAACTACACAGGCAATATCTTCTGCTTGGCATTCGAGGGCGAAGAGGGTGCAACGGTAGATTACGATGCCGTGTTCTTCCACGGTCCTAAGTCTGCCCCAGCATACGCCAGCGAGACGGTAGCCGACAAGAAGTTCAGCATCACCAAGGCTTCGGAGAAGCCATTCAGCTTCAACCAGAACGAGACCTATTATGTCATCGTGCTCGATAACATTACCAAGGAAGAACTCGACAAGGACCAGATTGTAGACATCGGTCCTAACGAGAGCACTCGCTTCCTCTATCCTTGGGAAGACACAGTAAGCGCAGGCATCGCCGAGGGCAACAACTCCTATGGCAACAATGGCGGTTACAGCTCATGGGTAGTAGGCAGCAAGGGATGGTCTGGCCTAGGTTTCAACATCGCAGCCATCGGTCTGACCAGTCTCCAAGGCATCACCAAGGACTACTCGCTCCACTTTGCTGTAAAGAGCACTACCACCCAGCCTGTCATGTTCACCATCACTGATGGCAACGGCAAGGCTTGCAAGTTTGTCTTGGGACAGGAGGCTTACGACAACATAGCACCAGTGGGCGACTTTGAGCGCGACAACACTTGGCACAACATCGACATTCCTGTGGCATATCTCATCAAGCAGGGTCTCGACTTCCGTACAGCCAAGGTTTACGACGGCAACATCTTCAGCGTGCTCTGCGGGATGAAGGAGGGCGATGTCATCGACTACGACGCAGTCTTCTTCCACGGTCCTAAGGACAAGACCACAGGCATCGAGGACATTACCATCGATCAGCCTCAAGCAGCAAAGGGCAATTACCCTCTCGGCATATTCGACATACAGGGTCGCAAGGTACAGAGCATGGATGCCCCTGGCATCTACATCATCCGTACAGCCCAGGGTGTGAAGAAAGTAATGAAAAAATAAGAACAATGAGAAAAGCATTCATTTTCTCCATGATGTTAAGTAGTTTGTGTCTTGTCTTCTCGCCAGCTTTGGCTGGCGAGAAGAGTTCTCTCCACAAAGGCTACAAGCTGGTATGGAGCGATGACTTCGACAAGGAGACACTAGACACCACATCATGGAATATCGAAATCAACAACACGGGCAATGGCAACGGTGAACTAGAATACTACACCGACCATCCTGCCAATGTTACTGTGGGCAAAGACCCTGAGACAGGTGCTAGCTGTCTCATTCTCACAGCCCGCAAAGAGAAATACCGAGGCAAGGACTTTACCTCAGGGCGCATAACCACTGCCAACAAGAGGGTATTCACCCATGGCAAGGTAGAGAGCCGCATCAAGTTGCCGCTCACGGCTAATGGTCTCTGGCCAGCCTTTTGGTTGCTCGGCAACAACTATTTCACCATCGGTTGGCCTCGCTGCGGCGAGATAGACATTCTGGAGATGGGACATGCCGATGGCATCAAGGACGGCAATCAAGAGAACCTCTTCAATGGTGCCTGCCACTGGGGCTTTTGGAAAGATGGAAACTATCCCAACTATGCCAAGGCGACAGCCAACGAGCACCCCTTGCAAGACGGCAAGTTCCATCTCTTCACCCTGGAATGGGACGACAAGAGCATTAAGATGTTCCTCGACCAAGACAAGAACCCAAAGGTAAAGCCATATTATGAAATGAATATTGACAATAAAGATGGGGATTGGGCAGCTGGTCATTACTTCAACCACGATTTCTTCATCCTCTTCAACCTAGCAGTAGGTGGTCATTTCACTGGTATCACCGATTCAAAGGACATCACTGCCCTCAACAATGGAGAGGCAAAGATGTATGTGGACTGGGTTAGGGTTTACCAAAAAGACAAATAATACGATTCTATCATTTATGGATAGACCAAACAAAAAATTGTATAACTAACTAATTATTATTCAATCATGAACAAAAGATTTTTACTTGTTGCTGCGCTCTGCGCAGCCATGAACCTGGGTGCTTTCGCACAGGAGAATCTTGCGCAGGGCAAGACGGTTGTAGCATCTACAGAAACCGCCAACGAACCTGCAAGCAAAGCCGTTGATGGCGATATGGGTACAAGATGGCAGATTAATGCTAATGACGCATCTGAGACATCTGATAATCAGACTGTTACTAACGGACACTGGATTTACATCGATCTCGGTGAGACCAAAGAGTTTAATACGATTCGTATCAAGTGGGAAGGTGCTTACGCTAAAGGCTTTGAGATTTACACTGCTACAGAGATGAATGGTGAAGAGCCAAAATGGGGCGAAAAAGTATACGAGAAGAATGAATCTCTCAGCAACTTTGACAAGTATTACACATACAAAATTGGTACCCAAAAGGCGCGCTATGTAAAAATGCAGGCTACAGAGCTTGGATACCCAGGAAACTATCTTAGTTTGTTCGAGATGGGTGTGTATAACATTACAGAAGCAGCGACACTTACAAAGATTAATGTTTCTACAGATGTCATAAAAGTAGGTAATACATTTACCGTGACTGCATTAGACCAACTAGACCAAGAAATGGAAGTTACTGATATTACAGTAACTAATGCAGAAAAGCAATCTGATGGTTCATACAAAGCAACAGCTGCTGGAGATATTGTTATCACTGCTAAAGCAGGTGATGTAACTCTTACCAAGACCATCCAGGCTTACACTCCTGCCATTACAGCTTTGAATGCATCAAAGGGATTCTTGAAGCTGAATGAAGAGACAGAGATTACATTCTCAGCTAAAGACCAGAAGAATGAGACTATGGATCTGACCGAGGCAACATACTCAGCAGACAATGGCGCAACTATCGCTAATGGCAAGATTACCGCGACAAAGGGTGGCAAAATTACAGTTACAGCAACCTTAGATGGCAAGACTGCAACAACTGTGCTCTACGGTTTGGATGAAACAATGGCGCCAACCGCTCCAACAGTTGACAAGAATAACGCTTATGGTGTTTATGCAGCTAACTACGAGAATGAGAACAAGGTGAACTGGATGACATGGACAGGTACAGACCTAAACATGGAAGCCATCAAATTGGGCAACCAAGACGTTAAGCCTTTCCAGGGCGGTAACAAGATCGGTATCAGTATGAGAGAATCTGATGATGCTAACTTGGAAAACCATTGGTGGGAATACGATAACTCTACAACAAAGTACAACTATGCTTCTGTCCAGATATTTACAACAAAGGACTTCAAAGGCAAGTTTACAGCAGAAGCTTCAGAAGGTACCACAGGTGCAACTGAATTTACAGCAAAAGCTGGCGAGTGGACTACGGTTGAAATATCTAATGTAGATAAGGCGAGCAAGATTAGGATTCTTGGCATTGAGACAACTGACAATAGTACTTTCGCTCCATTCTTGGTATCTAACCTTTATCTCTACAAGGTAGCTGAAGGTACACTTGTTATCTCTAAGACTGCCGATGCCAAGGGTTTCTATACTGTAACAGGTAACATCACATCAGACAACTTAGCTGATTTGAAGAAGGCTGAGGGCACAGCATTCGACCTCTCTGGTGCAACTATCGCAGATGACATCAAGAAGGTTGAGTTCGCTAACCCTAACGCTCTCGTTATGGTAGCAGGAAGCAACAATGACTTTACGACCGCCAACAAGTTGAGCGAGACCAACAATGTTATCACAACAGATGGTACATACTTCTACGCTGCCAAGACATTGAAGTTCGTTGACGCTTCTCCAATCTGCACAAGCCTCTCTATCGATGCCTCCAAGGCAGAGACCAAGGGTTATGAGTACACTCGTGAGATTGCTGCCAACGCTTGGGTAACAACAACTCCTCTCACAGGAGCAGACGTTCCTACAGGCGTTGAAGCCTTCGAACTCGACACAGAAAATTCAAAGGACAACGAGATTGCGTTCAAGAAAGCAGAGAGTTTGATTGCTGGCACTCCATACGTACTTCACAACACGACATCAGAAGCTGTAACCTTCAAATTCGTGGCTAACACCGGAGACTTCAACCCAACCATAGCTCCAGGAACAAGCAAAGCTACCAACGTTACCTTCCAAGGCAACTATGTTCCAAAGAATGGTACTGGCGCAGAGTATGGCTTGCAGAAGGCAACTGTTGGCAACGACAACACTTTGACCTTCAAGAGGATTGGCACAGGTGCCACAATCGGTACATTCCGTGCTTACTTCACTCTCAACGACAACACTGCTAACGCAGTTGCTTTCAGCATCAAGTTCCCTGGCAATGGTACTACCGGCATCGGCAACATCAATGCCGAGACTAACGCCAAGGCAGCAAAGGGCATCTATACACTCGACGGTCGCAAGGTGAGCGAGGGAGCTTCTCTCAACAACCTTCCTAAGGGTATCTATATCGTGAATGGTAAGAAAATCATCAAGTAACAACAACTTTTAAATATCATAACATCATGAACAAGAAAGCATATCAAGCTCCTCAAATGGAGGTAGTTAATCTGAACATGGAGGCCGCTCTCCTCGCAGGCAGCGGAACACCAACAGGTTCCATCAGCAATGATGAGATTACAACTGGCAATGTAGACGCTCGACCTAACTACGGCGGCATCTGGGGCATGGACGATGAAGACTAAACCTCTTCTCGCAACAGCACAAATAGATTATAATACAATCGAGTAGGAGGAAAACGAAGCAGTTTTCTTCCTACTTTCGTTTTCCGACCTCTCACACCACCGTACGTGCGGTTCCGCATACGGCGGTTC
>CAVBFV010000045.1:0-16670 GCA_963594575.1 Lachnospiraceae bacterium
CCAATCTGATGCCTGGCAAGGAATCTGATTTGGAGTGCAATGGCAAGCAGTACAGCGGTGACTATCTGATGAAGGTCGGCTTGAATGTATTCAGCCAGACAGATGGAACGAGTCATGTATTGGTATTAGAATAAAGTATCTCTGTAAGAATCAGATAATAAAGAAGTTAATCAAGAGGGTGCGTCACAGACTTATGACACACCCTCTTCCTTCCACTAAGAAAAACATTATTGATTGAATAGATGACAGATTTCTTGATTTACTTTTCTTACTCTATCTTCTTCCACCTTAATCACTTTACGGTCGTATGTCATTAAGCCATTCACTTCTCCTTCCACATCCGTGGTCTGGGTATAGACGGCAGCAGAAAAACCTGTGTGAGCCAATTTCTTAAGCTTTTCGGCATACTTCACGTACTCGTCGGTAACTTCCTTTGCATTCTTGAACTGAACATATCCCCAGTTCTTGTCTGCTTGCCAAAGATGCCCTTTGATAGGTAAGCCAATGCCTCCATATTCTCCTAGAACTGTAGGCCTTTCTCCATCGGCTAGATACATTTCAGGACCTGGGTAGTTGTGAAGGTCGAGCATATCACCTGTATGATAGAAATTACCACCACTGGCAGGATTCACCAAACGAGAAGAATCATATTTCTTGGTCCATTCTGCTATTTCGATAGTCTTAAACTGTCCCCATGCTTCATTAAAAGGAACCCATGTACCGATAGAAGGGTAAGAGCGCAGACAATCTATGATTTCTTTCCATTCCTTCTTGTAGTTTGCTTCTGATTCAGCTGAACGTATTAGTTCTGAACCATTGAAATAATTGTGATTTTGCCATTCAGGTGACTTGTCTCCGTTAGGCATGTCTTGCCAAACCAAGATTCCTAATTGGTCGCAATAGGAGTACCAGCGTGCTGGTTCTACCTTCACATGCTTGCGAATCATATTGAAACCGAAGTCTTTGGCTTTTTGTATGTCATAGCGGAGTGCCTCATCCGTAGGCGCTGTATATAAACCGTCAGGCCACCATCCTTGATCCAATGGACCAAACTGGAAATAATCCTTGTTGTTCAGCTGTAAACGAACGATGCCATTACCATCTCTTTGGGTTGAAATCTTTCGCATGGCAGCATAACTCTTTATTTTGTCTTGCAATTTACCGCCACTGAATAGTTTTACCTCCACATCATATAACGAAGGAGATTCTGGCGACCATAGCTTAGGATTCTCAATGGCGATATCTACAGGTTGACCTACAGCACCTTTAGCATTGGAAATAACAGTGTTTCCATCTTTGACCTGAATGTCAACAAGGTCTCCCCAAGTAGTTCCTTCCGTAGCAACATGAACGGTCAACTTTTGAGAGTCAATGTCTGGAGTTGATTCGATATGGGTGATATGCTTGTTGTTGACAGGCTCCATCCATACGGTTTGCCAGATACCAGTAACAGGGGTGTACCAGATGCCATTAGGATTTGCATTTTGCTTTCCTACAGGTTGGTAACCATCCGTTGTCGGGTCCCACACTTTTACCACCAGCTTCTGATTTCCCGGCTTGAGATAATGTGTGATGTCGAAACAGAATGGAGTATATCCACCCGTATGTGAGCCGATTTTAATGTCATTCAGATAGACCTCAGTCTTCCAATCGACTGCTCCAAAATGCAGCAATACCGTCTTGCCCTTCCAAGATGATGGAACCGTAAACGTGCGCTTATACCAGAGTTCCTTGTCTTTGCCAACTTGCTTTTGTACACCAGATAGACTTGATTCCACGGCAAAAGGGACTAAAATCTTGCCCTCAAAGGCTTGTGGCTCTTTTTGTCCGATTGGTTGGATGGCGTATTCCCAAAGTCCATTTAAGTTAGCCCAGTTGGAGCGTTCCATGATAGGGCGGGGATATTCGGGCAACACATGGTTGGGATCCAAGGTCTCAGCCCATTTTGTCTTGATCTTGTCTCCTGCAGGTTTCCACGGAGAGTTGGGAGCTTTGGCAGTGGCGGTCAAGCTCATCAAAGCTAAAAATAGCCAGATTAATGCGTTCTTTTTCATTTGCCTTTAATTTTTAAAAAAGGGTTTGTTACTTTCTATGGATGTTATGTTGCCAGCCACTTGCGGCCAGTCGTTGATCCATTCCACCTTGTCCATGAAGAGTAGGCGGCCCCCGTCTGGGTCGGATCTTAAGAATCCATGATAGATCATCCAGTCTTGTTGTTTGTCATCGGTGATAAACTCAGCATTGTGTCCTGGACCTGCAACCAAGTTGCTGCCATGTAGCAGTACATCGTAAGCTCCATCAAGCATATTCTTTCCTTCTTTCGTTGTGTAAGGACCAAAGAGGTTCTTAGAACGTCCATAGATGACTTGATAGGTGCTGTTGACTCCCTCACAACAAGTTCCTGCAGAGCCAAAGAGATAATAGTAGTCACCATGTTTATGGATATAGGTGGCTTCCATCTGGTTGCCTGCTACTTGTACAGGTTTTGTGCCTGGCTTGAGGGCGAGTCCATCTTCCGTTAATTCTGCACCAAAGATGCCATGGAAGGAGCCCCAAAACAAGTATTTCTTTCCATGATCCTCTATATAGAAAGGATCTATGCAGTTCTGTATGCCAATGTCTTGACTGATGAACAAGGCTCCATGGTCGATGAAAGGGCCTTGAGGAGAGGTGGCGGAGGCGATGCCAATACCGCAAGTCCATTCTCCTCCCCATTCTGATTTGGAGTAATAGAGCATGTAGCGTCCATTCACGACATTGATGTCAGGGGCCCAAATACCACCTTGCGGATTCCATTGTGGGCGTGAGCTATCAGTGAAAGCTGTACCTACATAGTTCCAGTTGACCAAGTCTTTGGAGCGATAGATTGGGAGATTGCGTATGTCCTCCGTGGCATACAAATAGAAATAGCCATCGTCCGCCTTCGTCACAGTTGGGTCAGGGAGTGAAGTCGAAACGATTGGATTATGGTATTTAGCAACTTTTGGCTGTTCGGGAGTTGGTGATTGCTCGATGTCATTCGACACCGAGCAATTTGTAGTAGTAAGACCGAACACAATACATAAACCTAAACAACTTATCATATTTTTATTCATTGTCTGTTTTGGAATTCTTGATTACAATTACCAACCTGGGTTCTGGGTCAGGTTAGGATTACGCTCTATCTCTGATTGTGGGATGGCAAACACTTTGGCATGCTCACCCATATATCCGTTGGTATAGCGCTTGGTTCCCCAAATCTCAGTCATACCATTGGCACCATTCAACTGGGCAGGATCGCTGACAGTCGTACGGTTGGTACCGATCTTACGGTCCATCCAAGTATCCCAACGAATCTGTTTCCAGTAGAGCTGTCCTTCTCCGCAGAGCTCCCATCCGTATTCATTGCGAATGCGTTCTCTCAGGTCGTCTTGTCCTGACACTTGGGTCCATTCGTTGCTGTTTAGCACTGCCAATCCTGGAATACGACCTCTAACCATATTGACGTATTTAATGGCTTCATCTGTCTGCCCAGTCTCATTTAAGGCTTCTGCCAAAGACAAGAGTGCTCCTGCATAACGGAAGATCGGAGTATCAATATCGCTGTTCAAACCATTCTTCATCTCTCTTCCTTCTGGTACGTACTTACGCCAGAGATAGTAGAAACGGTCGTTGGTATCGGTACGCAAGTCGTAAGGAGCGGCATTGTCTGAGCCGATGTAAGGCCAACGGAGGGTATAGTCCCAGCAGTCGGCGGTAGCACCACCTTTATAAGTAGAGTAAGGAGTGATGAAGTTCATCAACATACGAGGGTCTCTGTCCTGGTAAATCTTGAGAATTCTCTCCTCATTGCCATTCTTGTCATACTTGCTCATGTCTGATCCGTATGTCACCATTTGTTCATAAGCGGCTTTCAACTTGGCGTCACTTGAGTTAGGGTCAAGTCCATTGCGGAGGAAATATACGGAACGTTCCTTTGGTGTCATGCTAGAGTAACCAGGAATGGCCTCGTCCATTTTGAAAGGCTTACCGTTGGCATACTCGTATGAGTCAACGAAGTATGGGTTGGGAATCAAGTTGTTCCAGCAGCCAAATCCATCAGCGGTATAAGTGACACGGTTACCCTGTGTACGTGTCAACAAGGATCCCATGCCATCTTCTTCAGAATACTGATATTGGAAGATGTACTCATCGTTTCGCTCGTTAGCTGCCTTGAACATGTTCTTATAGTCTGGGAACAACTTAAAGCCCATGGTAGTGATAGCCTTGAAGTCGGCAACAGCTTTGTCCCATTGCTTCAGCCACATATATACTTGGCCACGCAGATAGTAGGCGCAAGCTTTCGTTACACGACCATAGTTGGAATCAGATGTGGAATACTTGTTAGGCAAGTTAGGCTCTTCGATGGCATCGGTGCAGTCTTTGATGACTTGCTCCCATACTTCTGCCTCCGTGTTGCGACCTTTGGTGTCTTGGCCATATTCCACAGGCTCTGTATAGATAGGTACGCCACGCCAGAACACGTTGGCACGATAATATGTCCAAGCTCTCAAGAACTTGCATTCTGCGATGTCTCTGGCACGCTCTTCTTTCGACATGCTCTCACACTTGTCAAGGTTGCAGATGACATTGCTAGTACGATAGATTTCCTCATACAATCTCTTCCACATGGCGCTGAACCCCCAATAGATAGAATTGCAACGTGCACGACACCAATCATAGCCTCCCCAGTTGGCATCAAGGTCGCAAACATCGGTTGCGGCATCGAAGTTCTGCCAGTCTGGTGTCTCATATCCATTCTCATAATAGAAACGCTCGTATGCTCCGTTTACTACAGCATTGGCCATGTCGTATGTGCTCCAAACAAGGTCGGTACCTACACGGTCGGTTGGCTGGGTGTCTAGAAAGTCGGATGAGCAAGCTGTAAAAGCAGTTCCAGCAGCAACCATCAATAGGCCACCTAATATATGTTTCTTCATATTCGTTTTCATATTGCTGATATTTTATAATTTAGAATGTTACGTTAAGTCCAAAAGAAATTTGGCGCATGGTTGCATAACCTTCTCCAGAACGAGTCTCTGGGTCGAGGCCAGGGAAGTCTGTAATCGTCCAGAGGTTCTCACCTGAGAAGTAGATGCGAAGGTTCTCTGCATAGATACGCTTCGAGATATTCTTTGGAAGTGTATAACCAATGGTGAGGTTACGCAACTTGATGAAATCGCAATTATAGAGATGGAAGGTGTTGTCAAGTGCGTCACTCATACTTGGGTTCTCCAAAGACATACGTGGGTTCTTGGAGGTGAGGTTGGTACGAGGGTCGGTTGGATTCTCTGGATCGTAGAAATAGTGATCGTTGGCAATCCACTGAGGAACAGATAAACCGAATACGACGTTGGTTGAGTTTTGACCAATCTCTCTCCAGTAAGTAGAGAAACCTGTAGCACCACCCCAGTTCATGGAGAGGTCGAAGCCATTCCATTCTGCGTGCATCTGGATACCAAAGTTGAACTTAGGAACCATAGACTTGCCGGTGAACTTCTGGTCGTAGTTGCCACCATATACCTTATCTCCGTTGGTATCAGCATAGATATACTCACCATACCAGATGGCATTCTTGGAAACATTATGCTGAGGCTCGAAACTATAGCCAGCTGCAATCATGTCTTGCACCCATTTCAAGTCTTTCTCTGTGCGTATCATACCGTCTTTAGGACCACCGTTAGGATCGACAGCACCACTGGCGTCGTAATAATTGCCTTTACCAGAATAGATAGGATATACATAGAACTCGTTCATCATGTGGCCTTCCAACAAGCGCTGATTGCCTCCAGATGACACCTCACCGAGATTAGAGTAATAAGCATCTGGGTCGTTAGGGTTTGCACCCCAACCCTGAACGAGCTTTCCCTTATACTTGGTGACGCGGTTCTTGTTCCAGGAGCCGTTTACTGCAACACCGTAAGTTACTTTGCCCACCTTGTCTTCCCAACGGAGTGTAGCCTCGAAACCTTGGTTGCTTACACTGGCAAGGTTTTGCAATGGCGCTTGCTTGTCACCAAATACGAGACCGATGGTTGGTCGATAGAGAATGCCAGTGGTTCGCTTGTCATAGTAGTCGAGTACACCAGACAGGCGATTGTTCAAGGTGGCGAAGTCTATACCCACATTAAAGGTCTTGGTTGTTTCCCATGTCACATTCATGTTTGGTAACTTGTTCAGGTAGAAACGAGGAACCTTTTTGCCGCCCATGATTGTGTAACCAGTCTCATACCAAGATTGGTATGCATAGTTGTCAACCGAAGAGTTACCCAACTTACCGTATGATACTCTGAGCTTCAAGTTGTCAAATGCACTGAGGAAAGAATTCTTGGCAAAGTTTTCCTCACTGATACGCCATCCAGCTGATGCTGAAGGGAAGAAACCCCAGCGGTTGTCTGGAGAGAAGCGAGATGAACCATCATAGCGGGCATTGGCCTCAAAGAGGTAACGAGAATCGTAGGCATAGTTCAGACGTCCAAACCATGAACGATAAGTATATCCAGTGAAAGAACCTTTGATGTATTCTGCTGAAGTCAGGGTGTTCAGGTCGCTGATGGTTTGGTCTATCATACCCATCTTCTTTACATCAGTATTACCATTGCTATTCTTGCCTTCCTCAAAACCGACGAGTGCACCTACGTCATGTTTTTGGGCGAAAGTGTGGTTCCAGTTGAGGGTGTTGGTCCACTTCCAGTTGTAGTAGTGGTTATAATACATGTATCCAGCCAAAGTCTCCAATGATGTGGCAGAGCTAACCACTTCGTTTCTGCTGAAACTGAAGCTCTCATTGCTACCCTCTGTCAGTTTATGGCGTGTATTGTAGAAATCATATCCAAAGTTGGTCTTGAACGTAAAGTCCTTGAGGAACTTGATTTGTGCATACGCAGTGGAGTAGGCATGTGTCGTCTTCTTGTAGCTGTCGCCTTGGCCATTGAGCAATAATAATGGGTTGTGAGCGGCTCCATCTTCCATGGAAGTCTCGATGCCACCATATTTGCCATCGTAATAAGGATAAATGCCAGGTACGGTCTTCAAGAATTCCCAGCTGCTTAATGCATCTACGTTGTTTCTATCCTTATCGGAATGAGAACCCCATACCTGTGCACCAATCTGAAGCCAATTGGTAACGTCTGAAATCAACTTCAAGTTGATGGAGTACCTTTTCATGCCTGAGCGTACAATCATACCAGGGTTGTCAAGATAAGTCAAGCCCAAGTTATAGCGAGTGCGTGTGTCTTTTCCTGACAAAGAGATGGAATGCTCCTGCATCACCTTGGTCTGATAGATCTCGTCATACCAATCTGTGTTTGGGTATGCCACGTAGTTAGGATAGCCCGACTCTGCCAATCCGTTTGGATTTGCCTCTGCGTCACGCCATTGCTGGATCACAGATTCTGGATATTTGCCAGCAGTGCCAATGTTCTCACAAGCCTCATTGACGATAGACATGTAGTCGGCATAGTTGGACATGAAACGAATGAGTTTGGAAGGTGAGTTGATGGATAAACGACCAGAATAGCTGAGGTTGATCTTACCTTCTGTTCCGCTCTTGGTGGTAACCAAGATGACACCATTGGCACCTCTGTTACCATAGATGGCACAAGAGGCAGCATCTTTCAATACAGAGATACTCTCAATATCCATTGGGTTTACCTCAGAGAGGCTCATTTCCATACCATCCACCAATACCAATGGGCTGGCATCATTCATGGTTCCCACACCACGTATGTTGACAGAGAAGTTTTCTTCACCAGGTTTTCCTGAGCCTTGGATGATATCGAGACCGGCAGCCATACCTTGCAGAGCCTGCGCTGCGGTGGTGACAGGACGGGAGTTGGTTTCTTTGGCAAGATCTACTGATACAACAGATCCTGTAAGGTTTACTTTCTTTTGGGTGCCATAACCTACAACCACGACTTCATTCAGAGCATTCTGCTCTTCTTTCATGGTAACAGTTAGGTTGTTGGCAGCAGGCAACTTGACATCCGTGAATCCAATATACGAGAACTTAAGCATCGCATTGCTTTTCGTCATGTTGAGAGAGAAACTGCCATCTAGTCCTGTTACAGTTCCATTTTGTGTTCCCTCTTCCATGATGGTTACGCCGATGAGAGGCTCTCCATTGGTGTCGAGAACTTTTCCACTTGCCGTTGCTTTCTGCTGAAGAATGGCTGCAGAATGTGTAAAATACTTGTTTGGCGTCGATGCTCCTTCTGCCATTGCGGATGCAATAGACATGAGAGCAATGCTTGTTAGTAACAAATTCTTTTTCATATTCTCTTTTTGTATTTGGTAGTGACTGCCTTTTGAGCAGGTCTTAAACGTTAGATAATTCATACATGATGGACTTCCTCTTATTTTTTGAGGAAGTTGTCAGTACGGTTTGGTGAGTACATTTCCCACAGTGATGCTACTGTCCAGCCTGGGGCGAAGTAATTGTTGTAGAATCCCTTGCCGTTCATACCGTAGTCCCAAGTTGTGTGCTGTACCACCTCTGGATAGAAGCCTGGTACGGCAATGCCACAGTTGCGCTCCTTGGTAGGCATCAATTGTGAGAGTGAGGTGAAGATGACATCGTAGATCTGCTGGAATCTTGGCTCGTTCACTTGCTTGCTCAACCATTTGACGATGTGAGGCAGCTCAAAGACGAATACATCGATGTGGTTGTTTTCTACAGATACGTTACCCCATCCACGGGTCTTGAGACCTAAGTCGCCGTGCATTTGACCTTGCGCAAAAGGTACATCCCATAGGTAGTACCATGACAGGGCGAAGTAGGCTGCTTTCTGGCAAAGGTCGATGTAGCGTTGACGTTCCTTACCCTTGGTCACGGATGCCATGTAGTAGTTGGCAGTGACGGCAGATATGGCAGCTTCTTTGTCCTCGCAGTTGGCATCGAGGGTTGAGGAGAAATAGTCACTCTTTGAAATGATGTTTTTCTCCAGATAGTCGATGGTTCGGCGAGCTGCCTCAAGGTATTGCTTCTTGCCAAAGTAACGATAGCCCATCACCAAGGCTGATGTGGCAGAAGGAGTGCTTCCACCTGAGGCGTCTATATCGGAACCGTCGTCGTGGAACTTTCTGGCAAAGTTGCCGTCCTTCTTCTGTAGCTTGATGAAACCATCCAGGATCTTCTTGATGTGATTCTCCCATTCTGTATGCTTGCGTCCTTGGCTCTTCTCGTATTTCAGGTACAAGAGGATGGCATATACTGCTTCTGACTGTTGACGAATGGAGTGAACAACTTTCTCTTCGGTAGGGAAACCCTTGTTGAAGTTCACATCGTCATAGAAGTAGCCTGCACTGGTGAAACCATGTTGTAGGAAACTCTCAAGAATTTCATTTCCCATGTTCACCAAGTCTTTCTCCTGATGTTGCTCTCCATATTCTATTGCGTTGAAGGCATTGAGCAATACTCTTCCGCAGAAACCAATCTGCATGGCAGGATATGGCTTGCAATCATAAGTGAGCAATGTATGTCCTGAATGATATTTCAATGGATAACGGTCTATGTAAGAGCGTCTGAAATAGTTGCATAATCCTTTTTTCATTTCGTCTGGTCCGAAGAGCGGAGTCAGAGGTTGTGGATTGTAGATGTCAAAGCATTTCTTCCACATGTTGGTTACATGTTCTCCATAATTGTTGGCAGAGCCATCGATAATTCTCCAAGAGATGGTCTTGCTCTTTCCTTTTTCTAGCTTTGCGTATGTGAAGATTGGAGCGATAAGTGTTAGTTTTCGGATATAGCGCTTTGGGGTCTCTATATAGGGATAACCAAAGGTAAGGGCAACGTCGTTGTGCTCGCTGTCGAAACCGAGATATCCCAAGGAGGTTTCTCCACTGAGGATGACTTCCCCGCTTGTATGGGTGGTCAGGGTCTCACTGGAACTGTCAAGGCAGCGCATGACGGCTATGGATTTCTTCTCACTCTCATTGAAGGCGCTGGTCATCGGGGATGATAGGCGATCTTCTCTGAAATTCCAACTCTTCGAGGTGTGGAAGGCTGGCGCCTCCTTAGGGGAGCGAAGGTTTAGGTGATACCAGAAACCAGGCAAGTAGAACTCGCTGCCATTGGAAGGCAAACCCGTGTTGAGGCTGGCTTCGAAGTTGTAGAAGGCTGTTTGTCGTGCCGTCAGCGTAACCTGGTAGATTTGGTCTTTGCCGTCATTGGTTACTTGTTGCTTGATTTCGATAGGCAAGGCAGAGCCATTTGCTGATACCAATTGTCCGGCATCCTCCTTCAGTGAATAGGTGACGGCAGGATTGCCTGGCTGCTTGATGCTAATCTTCGTCTTGACATCAAGAGCATTGGAACATAGTGTGACAACTGTGAGTGCCACTGTAAGTAATGTTCGTCTGTACATAGTTGTATAATAGTTAGAGTTATTTCTTATATAAATAGGTGAACGTATTCTCTTCGATGGTAAAACTACCATTCTTGAAGTTCAATCCTACGAGAGCGGTCTTGCGAGGAGCTACCTCCGTGAAGCTTTGGTGCGTGTGGAATACGTACTTCCACTTGCCTGCATCATCTAGAAAAGCATCTCCATGTCCTGTTCCGTAATACCCGATGTTAGTTCGTGAGATGATAGGTGCATTCTGCTTGGTCCATGGTCCGTATGGATTATCGGCTGTGGCTATGCCCACTGCATAATCAATGTTACGAAAGTCGTTAGCGGAATAGAACATATAATAGGTGTCGCCGATATGCAAAACCGTTGGGCCTTCTGTCACTTTCCATGCCACTTGTTCGGTATCTTCCCATGGCAAGCTGGCGCTGATGCATTCCTTGGCGGTTTCTTCCTTGATGGAGCTAAGGTCGTCTGTCATCTCGGCTACATAGATGCGATTGCCGTTTTGAAGTCTTACATGATAAAGATACACCTTTCCGTCGTTGTCAAACAATACGTAGGGGTCAATAGTCTTGCAAGGTGCTTGAATCATCTGCTTGTTGGGTTGACTGAATGGTCCCAATGGAGATGGGGCTGTGGCTACAGCAATTTGCTCATTGGCTGTATAGAACATATAGTAGATGTCGCCTCGTTTGGCTACTTGTGGCGCCCAAAAACCTGTGGTTCCGAACGAAGTGTTGCTCGTGAGGCAAAAGCCGTTTTCCTTGCCAACAGGTCCAGACCATTCCTTGAGATCCTTCGACTGATAGACATAGAAGCCTTTGTCGGATTGAGCTCCTGTGCCATATAAATAATAGGTGCCATCGGTGTCTCTGAAGATGGTAGGGTCGGCTTCTGTCAAGATAGTCTTTTTCTCCTTATTATTATCTTTATTGTTGATCTCAGGATATTGTGGCTCGTTTGAACTACAAGATGGTATCATGAATAGGGAGGCCATGCATGTAGAGAGTAGCCGTGCTGAAAGGATGGTTGTTCTTTTGTACATCGTTATAAATAATTAGATTGTTAATTTCGATTGCAAAAGTACATAATATTTTAAGCCATCATGGGTAATATCGTCTTGGATATGGGTAATTCTGTCTAGTCTGGTCAAAAATACTTGTAAAAAGTGCAGGATTACCAATAAAAAAGGTTATATTTGCACTTGAAATAAAAGTAACATAGATGAAACAAATACTCTTGACATTAGTTTTTTCTGTAGTCAATACATGGTCAACATGGGCCTTGGACTTCGGCTTTCGACATCTCAATACCTCTAATGGCTTGCCTAATCAACAAGTGGAAGCCATCGTGCAAGATGCCGATGGATATATCTGGATTGGTACCCGAAATGGGTTGGCCAAGTTTGATGGTTATAATGTGCAGACTTATCACCATCAAGAAGGAATGGCACATTCGTTGATACATAATTTCGTTCATGGAATGTTTTTGGATTCCAAGAAGAACTTGTGGGTTGCTACCGAAAATGGTGTGAGCCGTTATCGCTCCAAAACGGACGACTTCCAAAATTATGGTAATGTCAAGGGGTATTGCACAAGTTTCGTGGAAACGAAAGATGGTCGAATCCTAACGGGCCATGACAAGCTCTTTGTCTATGACAAGAAAACGGATGCCTTCTCCGTTTATCCGTCTCTCAACTATGGAGCCATCGCCTCCATGGCAAGGGACGGTAAGGGTAATATCTTTGTATCTACCAACAAGGCTGTCTTTTCTTTTAATGCAACGCTATCCAAGATAAATCTTCACAAATTGGATGGTTTGGGAAATTCGAGCATAGAGTTAAACACCATCAAGCCACTTTATGTGGATTCTCGTCAACGCTTGTGGATTGGATGTGACAATGGGGGATTGGCATGCGTCACTCTTGCCACTGGTAAGGAAGTGAAGTATGAAGCGAAATGGCTTACGGGAGGAATTGTGCGAACCATCACCGAGGACAAGCGCCATAACATCTGGCTAGGCACGGAGATGGGTATTGCCGTGATTGCTCCTGATGGGCATATAGAGAGAATCAAAAAAGAGCCTAATAAGTCGAACAGTTTGACGGATAATGCTATCTATAGTATCTTGTCGGACAAGGAGGATAATATCTGGATTGGCTCCTATTTCGGAGGCGTGGATTACTTGGTCAAGCGCAACTCTTGGTTTATACATGATTATGCCAATGGCAAACCTGGGGCATTCAATGCACGTATTCCTCGCTCAATAGTTGAGGCGGAGGGCGGATTGGTTTGGATTGCTACTGAGGATAATGGTGTCTTCATCTATGATATGCAGAACCATGTCTTTACTCCTTTTACGAGCATCCCAACGCTAGGTTCCAATGTGCATAGTCTTTATTATGACCCTGTGTCTCGTGACATGTGGATAGGCTCACGCTTCAATGGATTGTTCCGTTATCAATTAGGAACACATCAATATTCGCAATATTTTTATACGAATGGCATCACATCGGCGGGAATCTTTGATGTCTGTAAGACTTCGAATGGTAGGATTTGGGTCGCTACCATGGATGGTCTACGCTATTATGATGCCAAGTACAATGTCTTCCGCAAGATAGGTCATCAACTTCTTGACCATGTGTTCATCTATTCGCTTTTTGAGGATAGCAAGCATCGCTTGTGGGCGTCAACTACTTCTTATGGCCTTTTCTGCATAGACCATGGCAAGGTGATACGCTACAGTAAGGAAAGCCATTGTGGGTTGACGGATAATTATATTATCGTCGTATTTGAAGATTCTCAAAAGAGAATTTGGATTGGCAGCAACAACTGCGGAATGTTTTATCTAAATGTTAACGACAAGCAGAAGATAAAGCATGCTTCTTGTGGACTTCCGCAGGAATGCACGATTTGCAGCATTGTCGAGGATGCCAATCATTGTTTGTGGATTGGTACGGATCGCGGTCTCTATCGCTATCATCTCGTGGATGGAAGCACGCGTTGCTTTTCTGCGAATGCAGAGCTACCAGTCAATCAGTTTAACTTTACCTCATCTTATTACTCTCCACGGGGCTTTATGATGATGGGTACTTTTGATGGACTGCTAACTTTCTATCCTCAAAAGATAGTGGATAAGGCCATTCATTATCAAATACATTTCAAGCAGCTTTACATCAACAACAAGCTCATGAGTGTGGCAAGTGAAGACTCCCCACTCAAGACTCGCCTAGACTGTACCGACGAGATCGTCTTGAGCTATGACCAGGCAAAGTCGTTCTCCATAGAATATGGTGTCGTCATGCCAGGCTGTATGGAGAATGTGAGGTATCAGATTAAGGTGGATGGCATAGACAAGGATTGGCGAGATGTGGGTACGGAGCACCGATTTAATGGTTATCTGCTTCAGCCAGGCAACTATCGCCTCCATGTAAGGGCCAACAATGGCATCATGAAAGAAGACAACATGAGTGAGCGGGTCTTGGATATTGTTGTTGAGGCTCCGTTCTATCGCTCCAATCTAGCGATATTCATCTATTTGCTTCTTCTGTGTGGTGTAGCTATTGGAACTATCGCTTTCTATAATATGCGAATGAAGGAAAAGGCGGAAATCAAGTATGTGAGTTTGGAGAAGGAAAAGGTGAAGGAGGTGGATAAGATGAAGTCCAACTTCTTTACGATGGTCTCTCATGAGTTGAAGACGCCGTTGGCACTGATTAAAGCCCCTTTGAAGACGATTGCCGTCTCACAACTCAGTGATGAGGCTAAGACTTCGCTCGATATGGCGATACGTAATGCTACCAAGATGGAGCACATGATCAATGAGTTGGTGACATTCAACAAGATAGAGTCCGACAACTTCCCATTTTATGTACAACAAGGCAATCCTGTGGAATTTGTAGCCATGGTGGCTGCCAATTTCAAGGAGGTGGTTTCCGCAAAACAGCTCAAACTGGAGATTCATACCATTGATAATGGTGAGGATGGATGGTTCTCACCTTCTTATATAGAGCATATCCTCAACAATTTGATGTCGAATGCGATGAAGTTTACTTCCACTGGTGGTGTCATTACCATTGGGGCGGAGATGGTGCGGAAGCTAGAGTCTCCCGACTTGTTCCTGAAGATGGAAGTTGCCGACACGGGCATTGGCATCATGAAAGAAGAAATCGCTAATATCTTTGAGCGATATTATCAAACCAAGCGTGGCTTTAATGCCAATAGTAAAGGCTGGGGTATCGGCTTGTCTTTGGTTCGTCGCTTGGCAGAGATTCATAAGGGTAGTGTTGCTGTAGATAGTGAATTGGGAAAGGGTAGTACTTTCACGGTATGGATTGATGTGGCAGAAGACGCATTTACTGAAAAAGACAAGATCTCATCTGACAAAGAATTGGTTACCGTGAAGGATTATGTCAGCAAGGCAGAGCCTTTGAGTGTAGATTCCCAAGATGGTGTTGTGACACAGCTTTCAAAAGAAAAAGAAGTTGGCGAAGGCATGCATACCTTATTGGTTGTGGAGGATAATGCGGACATGTTGAAGTTCTTGGCTGATTTGTTGGGCAAGGAATATCATGTCGTTACGGCGAAAGACGGACAGGAGGCTTGGAATATTGCCATCTCTCGACAGGACATTGAAATGGTGGTATCAGACGTGATGATGCCTAGGATGACAGGTAATGAACTTTGCAACATGCTGAAAGGTAATATGGCTACATCGCATATTCCTGTCATTCTGTTGACTGCCAAGAGCGACCCTGATGACATCAAGAGCGGTTACAAGGATGGTGCGGATGTGTATATCTCCAAGCCATTTGACCCTGTTGCCCTATGTTATCAGATTGGTAATATCCTTCGATTGGTGCGTAATCGCCAAGAGAAGATCGTTGAGGGAGGCAAGGAGGCCATTGAAGCCAACAATACATTGACACAACTGGACAAGGACTTTGTCACGAGCATTAGCGATATGGTGGAAGTAAACTTGGAAAATGCTAATTTCTCCATAGACGACATCACTTCTAGTATGGGCATTTCCAGGAGTCTCTTATATACCAAGATGAAGAGCCTCATGAATATCTCTATGGGTGACTATATCCGTCATAAGCGTATAGAACGTGCTTGCCACATGCTTTCCGAGGGTTATAATGTGTCGGAGACAGCATACGCTTGTGGCTTCTCTGACCCTAATTATTTCTCAAAGGTGTTTAAGAAGATGAAAGGGATGGCACCATCCGATTACTCGTGACAAGCCTCTATGTCAGATAAAAGGGCAAGGCCCCAAATATAGATTTATATTTGAGGCCTTGGTGCAAATTCTGTATGTAAGGTTTCCATGGGATGCTCCTTCAAGTCGATGAGGATGTTGGGCGTGTTACCGTTGGCGATGATGACCTTGATGCCCGCATTGGCTACATCCTGTGCGGTCTTCAACTTGGAGATCATACCACCTCTGCCATGGCTGCTTTTCTCGTCACTCACATACTCGCTCACGTCTCTGTCGTAATATACCGAAGGGATGATGCGAGAGGTTGGTAGGGAAGGGTCGCCATTGTAGATGCCATCTACATTGGAGAGCAAGACGAGGGCATCGGCATTCAGCATCCTGGCTATCAAGCCTGACAACTCATCATTATCGGTGAACATCAACTCGGTGAGGCATACGGTATCGTTCTCGTTGACGATAGGGAGAACGCCGTTCTCCAACATCAGTTCCATACAAGCCTTTTGGTTCTGGTATTGTTCCTTGGCGAGGAAATTTTCCTTCATGGTCAATACTTGTCCCACCTTGATGTTGTATTCTCTGAACAAGTCGTAATACAATCTAATCAGCTTGCCTTGACCTACCGAAGAGAACAACTGTCGCTGTTCTACACTGTCCAGCTGGTGGTCTACCTGAAGCTCGCCTCTTCCTGCCATTACGGCACCAGAAGATACGAGGATCACCTCGTAGTCGTGCCTTCTCAACCAAGCCAGTTGGTCTACCAAAGCCGACATTCTTGTTACGTTCAAATGTCCATCCTCTCGGGTCAGTACGTTGCTGCCCACCTTTACTACTATTCGTCTCATAAATTCTTTTATGTTGACATACTGGGTGAGGGTAGGAAACAAAACCTGCCCTCCCAGCGCATTCTTCTTTATTTTTTATTGTCTTTTTCTCGAATCTCTACTCTTCGAATCTTGCCTGAGATGGTCTTTGGCAATTCATCTACGAATTCGATGATGCGAGGATATTTATAAGGAGCAGTCTCATGCTTCACATGATCCTGCAGCTTCTTGATGAGGTCTGGACCTGCCATACTCTTGT
>CAVBFV010000046.1:0-16546 GCA_963594575.1 Lachnospiraceae bacterium
CCCTTCTCAGAAAGGAAGGATGTAACCGCCCTCCGGTGCTCAGAACCGCTACGCTATAAGGTTGGCGGGGCATCAAAGCCCTCGCCATGGTTGTGCGGGATGGGACCGCTTTGCTATAACTTACTATAACATTTTACTCAGATAACTCATAGTTTTTTAATGCAACAAGTTCATTCTACAACTTAATCTTCTTCAACGACTTCGAGTAAATTTCTACTTATCGTAAGCGTTGCACCACTGATATACTTGATTTCGCTGCCAATGACGGCTTTCTTGCCATTATAGCTCTGTACGTATGCCTCCACACCTTTCATGCTACCTGCTACCACTCGCACTTTGATTCCTTTCTTCAAAGGAACAGGGGCAGCGGTGACAGGCTCTTCATCATTCTCTACAAAATATCGATAGTTGGCAACAACCTGGTCGGGAATTTGGTATATTTTCCTTTGACCTGGCATCGTCAGCATCTTATACACATCCGAACGGAAGCGGATTTTGTCAAGTTGTCTCGGAGAGACGTTACAAAAGATAAAGGTGGAAAGAAATAGCTTTTCTTTCACTTTTCGCTTATTGGAACGTTTGTCTATATAAACTACTTTTACCTTGGGAATCCAGTAATCAAACCAAACATGATTGTGATTAAGATTGATTCGTATAGAATCAGCTATTCTCGTTTCACAGTTCACTCTCACTACAGCCACATACCATCCTGCATCAGCTGGTTTTTCAAGCCCTTCATTAGGCTTTTCCGGAACCTTTTTCTTAGCGTTTTCTTCACTTTTTGCCACGGCTTCGCCGTCGTCCCCTGCAATAGTGGACGTTACCTGTGGGTGTATATTTGTCTCTTTCATCATGCGAATCAAGTTCGTTATTTGATGTCGTTCATCTGAATCTCTACATAAGAGACACAGAAACTCTTTGCAAATATAAGATAATTGTTGGAAACTAGCAAATTATGCGTGTTAAAAAAAATAATAAAAATGATAGGGACACCTTCGTCTCTACCAAAGAAACAAAGATGCCCCTGTATATAGTAAGGTATCAGATAATATGGGTATAAAAGGATTATCAAAAAATATGTATTGATATTTAAAAACCAGAATATACTATCTTACTGAAATCTTCTGACCCTTAGCCTGAGCACAGGACTGGGTAGATGCCTTCACGATGTAAATGCCGGATGGAACACGGAGAATCATTCTCTGCTTATCAGGCAACTGATAACTGTGAACCATCTTGCCATCCATCGTAAATACCTGCACCCTGTCGAGCTTCTCACCACCCAAAGCAGTAACAACAATCATGCCGGCAGCTGGTGAATAAACCTTCACCGGTGCACTCTGCTCTTCTGCCTCTATGCGGTCGATGCCGGTTGTGGTACGGGTCTGGGTGAGGAAGTATCTTCCATGATCACCAGCCTTCACCTTCACAGCCTCGCCCTCATGAAGTTCGGTAAAGCTTGCCGATGCAGCATCGTAGAGATAAACAGGAGCATCGAGCTTGTTCACACCATTCAGGGTAAGTGAAACCTCTTCAGCCTGCTGGCTCACGATGCCGAGCGGAATCCAGGACAACTCCGGAACCGCATTCACTGCCACCGCCTCGTTGCCGGCAACGGTATAAACCTGAGGAACATCCTTCAGGTTCTGGTCATACAGCAGATCCACATCCTCCTGGTCATCATAGTCGGCAGAAGCCTCCGGACGCAAAGCGATGCGTGCCTTTGAGGTCTGGCCGCTGGAATTCTCTGTCGTTGCTTCAATGCTCTTGACATAGTCTGATGCCATCAGAAGGCCAGGAGTGATAGTGCGGTCAACATACATCGCAGAAGTGAATCTTACCTCTCCAATAGTAGCGCCAGCATTCTTCTTAACAAAGAACGACTGGGTAGGCTGGATAGCGTAGTTCTTCATATCCAGTTCTGCACCGGAAATCGCCTTCACCTCGCCATCCTCTACCATCCATATTGCCTTTTGCAAGTCCGTATTTGCCTCGAAGAACTTAGCCATCGAGATAGAGCAGGTATATGGATTCGCCACGAGATAGAATCCGCTGGTGTTATCTGCTCCCAAAGCCTGAAACTTCTCAGCGAGATGTTTCTCATCGTTATTGAAAGCAACGAGAAGTTTACCATGACCTTTAGCATCCTTCGCAACTTGAGTCTTCCTTGAAGAGGTGGTTGCTCCTTTATAATCCAAGTACTGATATTCGTTATCAGCCTTTGGTAAACGGAGGAGCGCTTTCTTAGTCTGATCCTTTGGCAGGAGCGCATTACCCGCCTTGATAGAGAAACCACCGAAGGTTCCATCTGCGGCATAACTTTCATCTACCTTATTATATACATGGCTCCAGTAGCCGAGATTCATATCAACATTTTCTGGAGCAGCTACACTTGGGTAATGAGATGCAGGATAATCACTCTTAGGTGTGATTTCCTTCACATCACTCTTCATCCAAGCTCTCTGATAAACCGGATACTTGCTTCGGCTATATGCAGCAGTACTGGTACCAGCCACCTTATCATCAAACGTGATATCCGTAAACGCCTTGGTTTCCTGTCGTCCATCCTTTGCTGGCACATACATATCGCCGGCGTAGATATACTGCAGAGGTGAAGCCATGGTGTACCACTTGTTAGGCTCCAGCTCTTTCTCTACCCAAGCCTTGTCATATACCAGATAGCACTGGTCGCGAAGTTCACCCTGAGGCTTGAAGTAAATCTGATGACAGGTATTGCCATAGAACTTCTCGCAGTTCAGATTACCTTCTGTATCCAATCCCTTATTGGCATCTGCCTCATTCCAGATAGCCATGAAGTCGTACTGGATATACTTCGTAGCCTCATTACCCTTGCCATTGGTCAGTTTGGTAGCTATCTGATTGGTGCTACGGTAAACGATATTACCGAGGTCAGGGAATGGCAAACCATTCAGATTGCCAATGGTTACCTTGGTAAACTTCATTGGCACATAGCTGTTCTGAGTAGGAATATCCTTCGCAGAAGTTGGCGTACCCGACATAATGCTTCCATAAGCCAGATAATCTGTATACTTATCATCATACAATTCTGCAGATGAAGAGCGATGCCAGTTGGCATCATTGTTCCAGTTGGCATTCATACCGCCATCCGCCGTAGGCGTCCAGGTAATGAACTCCGGTACTATCTTCACCTTGAGATAAGACTCGCCAGGGCAGTTGGTAGTTGCAGCAGAAGCAGCTCTCTTCTCGTAAGCGAATCGGAGTACATAGTAGTATCCTTCGTGGAAGTCAGCAACTGCAGCATCATCAAACTTGAGGTTGAGAGTAGCCTGAGTCTTTTTATCAAAAGCAGGCAACTCTTCGTTCTCCAATATTGCAACCTGAGTATTCAACTTCGTTTCCCATAAAGGATCGTTTGTAGATGCAACAATTACGCTCTTCGACTTAACAGCAGGGGCTTTACTATCATCAATGAAAGTAAGTGGCTCAGTTATAGCTGTTCCATCTTTCATCGTAGCACTATGAAGAGGTACCTTCAAATATCCATTAGAAGCCTTCAACTTCTCCAGCTGTGGCAAACCGATACGAAGCGAAGCCTCATAACTGCCATCATTGAATGGATAATCCACATCGTTGAAACCGAAGTTAAGCTGTGGTCCATCCAGCATCACACGCAATGGGACTGGTATTGCACCAGTACACAACAGATACTTTTTACCATTAGGCGCAATATATTCAATATAGCCATCATTCAGAGTTCCTTCAGGCTTCATATATATATGATGAGTCGTACCCAAAGTAAGCTTATCCTTACTGATGATGATTTCATTGCTGGCAGGTGCAGAAGGATCCACCTTATTTGTTTCACCAGTACCATCGATATACCAGATGAACTTAACACCATCCAATGTTATCTTACCACCATTATAAGGGTCAGTTGTTGTCAATTGTCCCTTGATTTTAACCTCATAGTTGTCAGCTTGATCGCAAGGAATCTTATAATCCGTTACGACATTACCTTTGACATCTGCAATGATTGGATGCTGGCTAACCATTTCAAACCAGTTACTGTACAACGAGCAGACCTCAGCAGGTGTGCCCCAATTAGCATTTCCCTTGGCAGGATCTTCTGTAGATACAGATACGTAATACTTCTTTCCCGTAGTCAAAGGAAATTCCTTATTGCTGATAACAATATAGGTTTCACCTTCACTATCTTGCTCAATCATATTAGTTCCATCGATATCAAAGTTCTTACATTTTTCCTCTGAATCGTATACGTTTACTGTACCATATTTTGAACCAGGAACATTCTTCGTTGTACCATTCTTTTTATCCGTTAAGGTGTATGAATAAAGTCCATCGTCTGTTACTGCCTTTCCATCTTCATCCACAAATCTGAAATAGATATTTGTATCTGTATGACCCAAAATTGCATTCAAAGTCTCGTGGATAGCACGAATCTTCAGCTTGATGGTTCCCGTTGCAGCACCATCACAAATAGGCTTCTCCTGAATCACCTGTACCTTGGCCGATTCGATATAGATACGTATGTCATCTATGGCATAGTCAGCACCATCTGTATTCTGACAATAGTTATCAATGACAACTCTAAATTCCGAATAATTCTCGACACCCGATTCCTTCTGAATAATGATTTTACCATAAACCTGATACCAGATGCCTTTTTTAGGATTATCAACATTGGTCTTAAAATCACCCGAAGAGAAAGAATGAAGCAACTTCTGGCTTTTTATATTTCCTTCTGCATCATAATCCATACCATAGAGTTTAAACATAACCTGTGGAAGTACACCAGAATCACTGGTCATATCTGCAACATTAGCAGAAAAGGCCATCTGCATACCCGTACAGAGATCTGCCTTGAAATCAGCTGCTGCAATCTGACGGCTCTCATCAGAAGCATCTACATAAAGGAAATGTCCATACTGAGACCCATTCGTCATTTCGTATGTACGATCATACAAGGTACCATTGTCCCACCATACATAACCATCGGTACCTCCACTACCATTTCCTGAAATACCAGAAAGATTGGCAGATTTATACAAGCCATAATCTCCATGGAGCGGTGAATGACCGATACCTGGATAACCAGTAACAGCTGCATCATAGTCTATCAAATCACGATAAACAAAGCTATAAGCACGGCGATCCCATCTTGATGGCAAACGGTCCTGGTTATCATCAGGAGATGTTGGCTTAGCCAAAGTTTGCTCATCATCATCATCGTCAAATGAAATAGGCTTCGTCGCTGGTTTATAATGTTCGTCAAGATAGGATATGGTTCTATTATTATAACCCGCAGCAGTTATCTGATCGTGAGTCATAGGATGGAAATCCATAAAACGAACATCAAAGTTAGCTACAGGACACTTTTTTCCTTCTGCCTGCAAATAAGCAACCACATAAACAGGGATACCCTTACCTATAACCGGCTTAGCTGCAGCATCAACTTTCGAATCGTCTAAATTAAGCCAATCAGCATCATTCAGTTTCTTGACAGTTAAATCAAGGAAACGACCCACACCAGACAATTTGCAATATTTTGTTTTTGTAATATCATAAACACGCCATTCAATGCTTGCATACGCAGGAACAGACACATATTTTGACATATCAAAATCTGCATCAGTTATATCATTATTATATACAACCTTTTTCAGGCCATCAGATGTCATCGGATAAAATGCATATCGTTCCAATTTATTTAACTGCAAACGCAAAGTAGTGACAGAATTCTCATCTTTATAACCGAATGTTACCTTTTTATTATCTTCATAAGTGTAATTTCCATCATCATGATTGCACAATGCGGCCTTGATATCATCTGCCAACTTCTTTTTAGGAAGAATATGGAAGATATAACGGATAGACAAAGTAGGTTCATGGAGCAGATAAGTCTTTGACTCATCCATTCCATCAATATATCTACTTACATCACAGGCAATAGTCTCCCCCGTCCATGAATCAGTAACATGGGAAGTATTGTAATATACACCTATCCGGGCGCTAGTAGGATTTGCGCCGATATTATTGGCGAATAATCCCCAATTTCCCTTCTTGGATAATTTTGTATGTGTCTCATCACCACAAAGCGTAAGATGTTCAGATTCTTGATCAGTATTATAATTATACCAACGGAAATAACCACGAGGTTCAAGATTATTACCTGATCCTCCATAATACTGGAAAGGCAATTCTAACATAACCTGCTTGTCAGTTTCATTCCCATCTACATAGTAATAATACTCCCATTCATGGGTCTTCTGATAGGTAAGGCCATTCACCCTATCCCAGTCTCCCTTTTTATTGGCGATACCTTCGTAATGTTTGAATGGGAGATCTGCTGGCGAGTAGAGCTTTACATTTATCTTGCTCTTAAAAGCTGATGGTTCTTTTGTAATGACGCCATATTGCGCTTCATGACCAGTGAGATCATTAGTCAACAAGCAATATACCTGCATGTCTGAAGACCATGAATAACTGGAAGGCAACCCGAAAGTTACATTCAAACCAGTAGGCAACAAAGAAGAACCTTTTTTTGACAATAAAGTATAGTATTCTTTACCATCTGAAGTTTTGCGCAAAGCCAAAGCACTATTACTTGAAGTAGCACTCAGGATTTTGCCATCCTTATCTGCCAATACCCATCGCATATAGAAGTCGCTGACATCTTTCTTATCAGCAACTCCGAAATCAGAAAGGATATCAGGAACTACATCTTTCAGACTTACCTCAAGTTTCCCATCAATATAAATTGCATCTACCTGATGGGTATGATCTGCACCTACATTATCGGCAGAAAGCACCAGAGAAGTTTCATCTACAGTTTCCTGCCTTACAAACTTAAAGGTATATTCACCATTAAGAGTTGGCTCCTGGAGGATATAAGTTTTTCCATTATATGTTACCACCTTGGCATCATCATCGTTATTATTTGCCCAGGTACATTTCAAGATATAATTCTCTACATTAGCTCCTTCTGCAAGTTTTGAGAAATCAAAGGTCACAGTACGGGCAGCTTCACCAGCAATATCAGTTGCATAGTAAATCAAATCCGAACCTTTAACTAATGATGAAGAATTACTCAATATATCTGTTATGTTAGCAACAGGAGTAGTAGCAGTCTCAGAATCAAACAACTGCCAACGCAAATACTTGGCATTGAAATCAGGCAAAGTTACATTGGTAGATGTCGCAGACTTAGGGATTATAGAAGTACTTTCTGCTTTAGAAAAGTCAGTTGACTTACTGCCATATTTAACCGCAGAAGACTTCAAACCCTCTTCGGTATAAAGATCGAACTCCATCTTCTTGACGCCGGCAAGATTCTCTTTCTGATTTTCGAGATCAGGATTGTTAGAAAGGAGGAGAACGAGTTTTGTTTGATGGATATTCTCACTATTAGAGTTTATTTTATACTGAAAAAGTTCCTCATAGACAGCTGATAAATAATTTTTTAAAGCTTCAGATTTATTATAATACACATAATTATTATCTTTTCTATGTCCTGCCCAATCATAACCCGTTATTTCGTGATCCAACGAACGGTCATTGTATATATTCCATCCATCGATATTAAGTTTAGAACCACCCCTATCAAAATAGAAGCATGCATAATCGTAATGCTCCATAATATAATCTCTCAGTTTTATCACGATAGGTGTTGTACCTGCAAAGTAGCCATCACTAGCCCATCCTTCCACTGGCATCAGAACCAATGAAAGGAGGAGGATGAGAGAACGATATATGTTTTTAATCTTATTCATAGCGATAGTATTTACGTGTATAATGTTTACGAGCAGCAAAGCTGCTTAAATCCTTGGTGAAAAGTATCTTGTATATAAGAGACTTGTCCGTTTTACCCGGTACAGGGACTGTGACCTGATAGAGGGCACTCTGCTTGTCGGCTTTGTCATCATTGAAGGTACCTTCGAAATAGCCGGTGGTAGCATCCCATTTAGGAAGTATTTTAAACACCTTCTTGGCATTATCTTTGGCAGCAGCTTCATCAGCCATACCTTCCCGGATTAGTTCCCACTTTACATTGGCATAATCGATGGTTCCTGACACATCGGTGTCATCGGCATGCACTACCTTTGGCTGGATATGGAATTCCTCTTCTGGGTAATAACAGGTGTAGGAAAGAGTGGTTCCGTTATCTGTTATGGATGGATAGAGACCGATGGCAGAGAAGGACTGAACATCAAACTTCAACTTGTAATCATCTAATTTGATTTGGAGAATGTGATGGTCGTTGCGAGCTATCGTTGTCCAATCCTGGAACAGGGCGTAACGCTTGACTCCTGCTGATGTATTCAGGTTGATGATGAAATACTTGGAAGTATTGCCCGCCTTGCTTTCATTCACATAGAATGAAATCTCATTCTCTTTTGTATAATCTGATGTATTCGCTGCAATCGTCTTTGGTGAAGACAATGTATATGTATAACTATCTGTTGCTGCCTGCTCTACCAGATTTGGGGAACATACCACCTGATCCTTATCAGCATCGGTATGATTCGGGAGCAACTTGATATTCTCCTTATCTCCATTCTCACTACTATTCTTTGTAATATCGCTGATAGTAATATCATTGATTACCAAATCCGTTTTACTTGGATTCTTAAACTTTAATGTAACCTTTGCCAGCATTCTTACTACCCAAAGCTCTTTTTGGGTTGGATTGCCAGTAGCATCTATCGTTATTTCCTGCTTATTGCTCATTGGAATGCCTTTGCAGTCTGTTGCATTCACATCAAAGCCATTACCATTCATCTTCCAGTTCTTGCTGTCGAAGTCTACAGTTGCATCTTTGGTAATTCCTAGTTCTGTAGCTGTAAGATTGGCGAAGGAATAAACCTGATAGGTTTCACCCTTATCAAGATTCTTGATAATGACATCATCCTGGATTCGTTTATCTGCCGATACATCCGTATTCTCTGCATAAGAAACAACCTTGTTGTCTTTTACAAAGGCTACTACCCAGCTCTTCATGTTTTCTGCATCTACGCCATCATTCCATGACAACGTAGCTCTGGTTCCAGAAGAAGGAGCTGTAGAAAGAGTCATGTGGACGGTAACCTTGTTGCCTTGGTTGTCGCCTCCACTGCCTCCCTGTATAGGGTCAGCACTATCTGTGGAGCAAGCCGTCATAAAGGCTAGCACCATCAGAATCAATGCCGTATGTATCGTTTTCATCGTTTTCATTTTCTCTGAAAGTTTAATTTCAAACTATACTTTCTGTTTATCAGTTTGTTTTGTTTCTACATTGTAGTCTCTTCATGAGTATAGGTTGCCCATTTTCTCACGTTGAGGGTAATCTTCATTCCATCCGGTCCCTTACCGGTAATTCCATCGATACGAACTCGATAAATGTTATTGCGGACAATGCCGTAATGCATTGGGTCGGAAGTTGTACCATTACCTGTAGGGTCGCTATGGCGAATGACGTAGGTGTAAGCCTTGTCTGTACCAACAGCACCAGCTTTAGGATGAGAAGAGCCACCAGCTTTTATCTCTGCATCAGTTGCAACCACCCAATCGCTTTTATCATAATACTTACCCTTAAAGACAAGACCTGTTGCATATTGCTCATCATTATCAAAAGAGGTATTCTCTTTTACGTAATCCAGGATATAAAAGGCAGTCTCAGGATTGTACACCTTAGTACTACTAGTTGCCTTTGTAGATTTTGAAAACGTATGGGTCTTACCTGCATTATGTGTTCTATAGAAATCATCATAAGTATCTTTTGCCCAATACTCCACTGTATTCTTTGGATATTGATAAGATGCTTTACTCTTATCAGTAGATGTTGGATCTACCACATAATTTGTACTGTTTTTAGAAGCATCTTCCGTTTCCTTACCGAGGTATTGCAAATCTTCCAACGAAACATTCTTGGCCGTACGTTTAAAGACATATTCCTTAGAATCCATTATATTATAAGGACGGACATACTCTAGTACAAAACCTCCAATAATATCTGTTCCCTGAGTGACATTATAGCAATACTTACAGTTAAGACCTTCAGAATCTAACTGATAACGATTGACATGAGGCATTATATCTATTCTTGCAGCTAAACGCTCTATCTTATGACTGATAATAAAAGGATCTTCCTCTGTACCTGTACCAGTTTTTATCTCCAATGAACTCTGATCATAAGAAGACATAACAAATGCAGAATAGCCTACTAAATCTCCACTTTCCAAATATTTAGCATCTGTTGCCCGTTCAAAAACATTAGTAATCAACTGGTCTCGCACCTCTGATAATTTACGACCACGATAATCAGATAAGTCACCAACATTGGCTATGACTAAAAAGCGGAGTTTTGCATCTTTCAAAAACTTCGGATCAACCTTGACGGCTATCGTACGATGATCTTTAGCATTGACTGTAGGGAAATAGATTACTTTTTCTATTCTAGTCTCATCATCTGTCAAATCAGTTCTTTCAGAATGGAAGAAGAGCATAGACATATTACTAACAGTTTGCTCATAAGTCTCTCCTTGCTTTCCACCATTTCCATTTTCTCCACCATTAGGATTTGGTTCAAAATAATAATCTTCTGCTCTTGTTGTTTCAGAGTCCTCACCAGCTACGTTTACAGAAACTGATAAAAACACCTTGCTATTATTGTTCGCAATAGGCAAGTCGCAAGTGTTGTCGCTCGCACAGGATGCGAACGACATCACCAGCATAAGGGCTAGCAATGAGCGGATTATCGTTTTCATCTTTAACATACACTATCTTTATTTATATAGACTTACTATGAAGCCTAGTAGAACTTATTTTCCGAGTTCTTCGAACTGGATGCGCTTACTCCAACTCAGTACATTCACACTGATGGTGATGAAGCAATACTTGAGCTTGCCGCCCTGGATAAAGAATTGAAGTTTGTAATCGTAGGCACGGTCTAGGAATTCCTGTGCACTGTAACTGTACTCCTCACTGGTGCGAAGACGACTCAGGAGGTCAGGAAGATTTACATTCACAACCTTTGTTCCGGTTTCTTTATTGGTGATAATGAGGCGGCCATCCTGGTTGTAATCTTCGTGCTTCAGAATGCGGGAGGTCATAAAGTCGGCATGGGCTATCTTGCCCTGCTCGTCTTCATCTACCGTGTTCCATGTAGCATGAGGGGTATAAATGAGTTTACGGCTCTCATCGAGAGAGTTATCCCAAAGGATGCGGGCATTATGGTCTTCGATGGTCATCGTGTAATCATTGACATCCATATCTTGTGGAGAGTCTAGGTCACGAAGCGCCACATTAATCTTCTTGGTATCACGCACCAGAGGGATGGTTGCATAAGAAGGTTTTGAGGATGATACCTCTACTGCCTCCAGAAGTTTACCATGCCAGAGGGTATCAAGCGGAAGGCTGTTGTTGACAACCTCATCATACTCACCTTTGTTTTCATGGTCGAGATTCACTTCCAGTTTCTGCATCTTATCATCTGTAGCCGATGGAGCGGTACGAACGAACTTGGCACGGCCTGAAGTTAACTGGTCGGCGTATGCATTCTGTCCGGCAAGGGCAAGGAACTGATATTTACCTGGCTGTAGGTTCTCGACGTGCATTACATAATTTGGGTCTTTGAGAGGCGATGATAGCGCAGAATTCGTCTCGGTCTGTTGGGTTATATAGTTTCCGTTCTCGTCGAATACATACAGCGTTACCTGTCCGACATGGTCATTGAACATGTCGGCACGCTGGAGGTTATAATCATACTTAAACTTCACATATACACCATTAGGACAATCGCTGTAATCCTGGTGCCACATATCGTGGCATGAGGTCGCGACGGCCAGGGTCATGGCAGCTGCCATGACACCCTTCAACCATTTATTTATCTTCTGCGCTATCATATCGCTAATCAATTATAGTTTTCTATATTTATCGTTTTATATTACTCACCGAGAGTTGCACCCTGTGTACGCTTAGCCCATGAAAGGACGTTAATCTTGACAGAGATGTAAGCTGCCAATTCATCATCAGGATCTCCTGTAACCTCAGGAACAACAGGAGAACCAATCTTCTTGATACCCTCTACATTAACAGTATACCAGTTGTTGCGAAGTACACCATAACGTCCAAGATAGTTTCCTGCCTGATTAGCATTAGGATAGGCACCGCCGCTTACAGTAGGTTTTGGAGTCTCTGACTTCTTCCAAGGTGTCAAATCATCACCAAAATGCTTGATTCTTACAGGATAATATGAAATACCACTTGCGTAGGTAGCTACTTTGATGGATTTTACAATATTATCAATATCTGTGGTAAATGTAGGAAGAGTACTACTTGTAAATTTGCTTGAACTGGTAGTCTTGAATGTAATAGTCGGAGTATTGTTACCTGCAGCTGTAATGTCGGCAACCTCCAAATCATCTTCATTTAATGACCCACTAGAAATCAGTTTCGTTGTAAGCCAAGCCTGTACATCAGTATTACTCAAGAAAGCAGCCTTGACAGCTTTCTTCATACCATCTGAAGTGAGAAGGTGAGCCTCGTCATCATTAACAATATAGAAAGTCTTACCATCATCTTGGAGCTGCGCAGCAACGATAACACGTGTTGTTACATTTTGATTCTGGTTAGGAACATCGAAAGTATTTTCCAAGCAATAATCATGCTCTTTAAGATTCTTCAAAGTTGCAGGTGCTGTTTTACCTATGGTGCTGAAATCTGTTGACAGAGTAGTTGGAGTCGTACTATAGTTAGGGTCTTTCGCCCAATAGGTACGATACAATGATACACCACTCTCCATAGGAGTATCACCAACAAAGCGATAAGGCTCAACTGGTTTATCCGGAGCTACAGCATTAGTTGCAAGAGAAAGCCAATCTGAAGAATTGGAAGTATTCCTCAAATAATAGGTCTTCTTATTCGTATTATCCAAAATCCAACCCTTAATAGTATATGGTACAGATGGACTATCGGTCAAATTACCTGTAGTACTAGTAGCTGTAACATCTACCTTGGCTAAAGCACGCTCTACATAAATAGTTGCAGAAGAATTAGCCTTAGCCAAAGCCTCTGTAGCATAGATGTGATCCTTATCTATCGTAGATGCAACGGAGATTTTTGCACCAGTTGGCGCAGATTCGCCACCTTTAACACTTGACAAAGGAGCATTCATCATCAAGAAACCAGTTGTTTTAAAGGCAGAAGCATCCTTGGTCAATTCCAAGTCTTGCAAATCTGAAATTTTCTTAGTTGAAGGAAAATCTTCACCATTTACTTTCAGTGAAGCATCATTTTCATCAACTGTAAGTGTTCCATTGTTATTCAATACAACAATTGCATAGAAATTCTTAGTGCCATCTGCTAATCCACTATTAATCTTTTGGGTAATTTTGGTTGTGGTTGTAATGTTATCATCAGTAGTACCAACCAAATTCATACTCAAATTCTTTAATGTGTATGCTCCAGCAAATTTCGCACTAGCTTCATCAGCACCCTCGAACAGAATCAAGGTACCATTCTGTACAGCATACTCGTCAGCAAGTCCATCATCAAACTGGTCGTTTTCAGCACGACTCATAGAACCACTACGGGTTGGCAAATTCAATGAAAGCGATATGTAACCACTTCCACTCTGATTAGAACCAGTGTTACCACCACCATTCAGTTCATCACTACTAGAACAAGAACCGAGCATCAGCCCCGCCAATGCAACGGAAAATAATAAAGTTTTCTTCATCTTGTTAGTTTTTTGTTTATTATTAATATTTTATTTCTTTACTTATAACCGTTCTTAAAAATCTAATTATATTACATTTTTATATATTTGGTTTACAAATCATCTAATTGGTTATATTTGAGTCTCTTTCTGAAGATGTTCTTAGAAAGGTTTTGCCTGGTTCAGGAGACTATCCCAAGTCAGGGCAGTGCCCTGTCTCTAAGGAATAGCTATATTATCCTAAACAGACAGTATGTATAACTTTATAGATTCTGTAAATTTTCTTTTGCAGAAGCAACACCAGCCTTGGCAGCCTGCTCCAGATAATAACGAGCTTGCTTCTCGTTGCCCTTCAGTATCTCATAAACACCTCGGGCATTCTGGGCATTCGGACTGGTTCCTGCCTTGTCGAGATATTCTTTCGCACCATCTGCATCACCGGCATTCAAACGGGTAATGGCTGCATTCAGATTCGCTGTCTCGTTCTCAGGGAACATGCGGACTGCTACTTCCATCACGTCATTAAACTCCTTGCTGCCTGGCTCGTAAGTCTGGGCCACCAGGAACATCTCCTCCTGACTCAACTGCTGTGGCTTGGTCTTGATAATCTCCTTTGCCTCTTCCACATCGAAAGGTTTCACCTTATAAGTAATGTGGTAGTCGGAATGACGGAGTGCCGGATACCAGGTATCAAGCATAAAGCGATACTGTGAAGGATACTGCTTCTTGATCTTCAACTCGCGGGCATCAGGATTCAGACTCTTATCATCAATAATCGCCAGAATGGCACTCTTATGCTCCAGGTTGCTACCTTTAATATAAGCAATCAGTCCGTCCCAATCCTCTGGAGTAGAAGAAACCGTAAAGAGACTGTTTGGCAACTTCACCATGCGGCGGACGTAATCGGTAAGCGTCTTGGCACGATTCTTTGCCAGATAATCATTGTGAGTATAAGGACTCTCTGGGGAAGCATAACCATGAATGTTGATGCCACTCACTTCGAGATTCTTGTCTTCCTTCAATGCATTGATGGTACGGATAATGCTATCCAACTGTTCTGGATTGCGGCGGTAATCAGGATGCAGCTCTATGCGGTCTACCGGGAAATCGATATAAGCACGCTTATCCAGATGACGGACCTTAACCGCCTCTACCTCAGGACGGACGAAGGATGCTACTGGCTGGCGACGGCGAGTGATGGTAAAATCAGTACCATCCTGCAGATCACCACAACCGCAGAGGTCTTCGTGAATATCCAAATCGTAGTTTCTTTCCTTAGAAGAGAGAGGAACTGAGGCAAGATACTTCACAGTCTGCTGCTTCTTATTGTTTCGCTTCACCACCAATGCTTCAGGTGAAAGCTGCAACTGTTTCTTTCCCATTCCACGATCATACATAATCTGCTGTCTTCTGCCGTTGATAACAATCTCCGGCATCTTGAGCAACTCACCCTTATGCTTGATCATCGGAGTATATACAAGCTGGTTGTTGGTAGGGAGATCAAGGGAATCGAGATTCAGATCCATCGCAACCGTAATGAGGTCATTGTGGTGAGACATCTGAACATTAGATACCTTTATCTTATCGGCAGCCAACTTGAGACTCTTGCAATCCTGGGCTGCAAGAGGCATAGCCATCAAAAGAGAGCTGAATAATAATATGTAGTTCTTAAAATCTTTCATACTCATAGATTATGTTTAATGAGTTACAACATATAAATAAGAGAAATGGCAGCCTTGGTAGGACCCACGTAGTTGTCATGAGATGACTTCTCCTTCTCGCCACAGGCACCGCACTTGAACTTGTCGTACTGGATATAGTCATATCCGAAACCTACAGAGGTTTCCAGGTTCCAGTGCTTGGAAAGAGGCCATTGATAACCAGCAGTCACACCACCACCTACATACCATCCTTCGTAACGATGGTCGCGTAGAGATTTGAAAATGCCAAGGGGTAACTTCACTCCTCCAGCATTAAACTGTCCGCCCATGGCATGAACACCCAAGAACCAGCCATTGAAGCTTTGGCAGAACCAGTAACGGTATTCTGGTTGCAAAAGCCAATGACGAAGGCTTGACTGGTCGCCACCGGACTGTTTCCAAGGATTGAAGCCAAAGAATACCTGAGCGGTATGCTTCTTGCCTAAGGCAGTCTCGACACCGAGATTAGGAGTTGTAGTAGCCCAATATAAGAGATTGGACTTCACTCCCGTGTTTTGCGCATAATTAGCTAGCGATACAAATATGAGTAACACTGAAGCTAAAATTAATCGTTTCACCATCTAATAAATAGTTAAGTTTATTCTATTTTTTTCGTTTATATAAATAGGTAATTATAATAATTAACCGTAATACATGATAATTCGCATTTTCTGGGGGCAAAGATAATAAAAAAAGTAAATATGGGGGGGGTATTTTTTGTAACTTTTTAGTGGAAAGAAACATTTTAGTACGTAATTTTGCCGATTTTATAAATGTAAAACCCACAATTTAGCAACATTTTATACACTTGATAAAGGTAAAAGGGTAAAAAGGTAAAAAAGTAAAAAGGGATTTAAAGGTAAAAAGTAAAAAGGTAAAAGGAGCTGCGACCATCTGTGAAATCCCAGACCGAACAGGTCAAAAATCTGTGTAAATCTGTGGGAAAAAGAAAAAGCATCAAAGAAAAATCTGCGTCATCTGCGAATTGAAAATCGGCGGCCAAAGGGAAAGCCAAATCTGCGTGACTAAAAAAAAACAATCCGCGTGAAAACAAAAAAAGCCTCAGAAATCTTTCGAAATCTGAGGCTCTTGATAAAAGGAGGCGGCTACCTACTCTCCCGCATTGCATTGCAGTACCATCGGCGCAAGT
>CAVBFV010000047.1:0-16188 GCA_963594575.1 Lachnospiraceae bacterium
TTTGTATTTATTAACATAAAAAGTTGCTCAAAAATTTGGCTATGTCTTAGGAATCAAGTGGCTCAATCAGCTTACTCAAGTGGTTCAATCAGCGAGTACAGCCGTCTGCGTAACCCAGTTCAGCCATATCCTTAACCCGATACAGCCATATCTGTAACCCGCCGCAGTCGAATCCTTAACCCGATGCAGCCATATCTGCAACCCGATGCTGTCGAATCCTTAACCCGATGCAATCGAATCCTTAACCCGACGCAGCCATATCTGTAACCCGACGCAGCCGCTTTAGTTGGTAAACGGAAGTACATCGTTTGTTTACCTCATTTGAGTGCTCAATAACTACCAGGGAGAATTACCTTTTTTTGATGACTACCAGGGCTAATAATAGCTACCATCAGGGAGAAACATGGTTCTTCAGAATATGCCCGAATCACTACCAGGGAGAATCTTAAAAATACAAAATACTGAATATCAAGCAGTTATGGGCAGATTTTTCTACCCTACACTATACCAAGTATATTATATATATACATTTACATCTTTTACACTATACGTAATACGGGAGGAAAAAGATTTTTTTTTTCAACAAATCAGCTTTTAAAATGCATTTTTTCTCTTCAAAAATTTGCATAAGTCTGAAAGAAATATTACTTTTGCAACATGAAAGCGCGGAGAATGCGATTCTCCTCCCGATGAAGGACACCGGGAAATGCTTTCGGTTAAGGATTAGAACATAGCTCATTGAGTAGGATTCAGCCCCAAAAGGTGAGTGATCAAACTGTAATCCTTACAGGGTATTCTATGCCTGATAAATTTGATGAAAATTTATCGGCATGGATGCAGAGTAAGGAAATAAGTTTGAAAGCAAGAGAAAAGGCTGAAACTCCTTCCATCACGGATTGAGAATTTTTATCTTGTTTTGTTATCCTTACTCCAATTCCATGCCGGTTTTCAATAAACAATAACAAGACTTGCCCCAATCGGTAGGCCACTAACAATTATAAAAGAAACCGACAATGGAACAATTTAATCAACAGCATCCGGGCGGGCAGCAGGCCTTCCCTCAGACAAATCAACAAGAGAAACAACTGATAGCCATCCTTGGCGTACAGGGATTGTCTTACCAGAACTATTCTGTGGTAGAACTCAAAATCGTTCTACAGATTATCAAGCATGCCCAGAAAGCCATCTTGGGCTATGTGATCCCTTATCAGGTAACTTCACAGACTTTTAATGGATTCACCGCAGAACAGAGAGCTGCAGGCCACACCGATGTCATCATGAAACTGTCGGAGTTTAAATTTGGAGCTGGACATTATCCGCAATTGCGCGATGCCATCCAGCGTATAGAATCCAAGCCCATCCAGCTGCCGTTCAAGCAGGGCGACCAGACCTACTACCGGAAATTTGCATGCCTGTTTAAGAGTGAGATATACCAAGACCGGCACAAGAACTGGATGGTAAAATTCCGCTTCGACAACAACGTGATACGGTTTTTCTACAATTACGACAAGGGAGTCAGCCGTATCGACCTCAATGCCATCAACCAATGCCGCAGTGCATCGAGCATCAAGTTATATCTCATCATGAACTGCTGGGCTGTAAAGGGATTCACCATCAGCAAAACGGCACATATCCAGCAACTGATGCATGGCAGGGAAGATTACTACAAGACCTGGTCGGCACTGGACAACAAATGTCTGACTTTTGCCTGCAAAGACCTCAAGCGCCTTTACCGGAACCACATCATCGACCAGTATCTTACCTATAAGCCTTTCTTTCTGGAGGAGGGTAAAAAAGAGAAGCATCACCTGCCCGAACACATCACCTTTACCCTGCACGACCGTCGCACTTCTGGCGAAACTGCGGAGGGTGGAGAAGTGAGCAGCGAACTGAGAGGGCAGCGGAGCAAACTGAAACTCCGGCTGCAATGCAATTATGATGTAAACGAGAAGAAGGCTGAGCAGTTGAGCGGCTATCTCAGGCTAGATATGATTGGCGACCTGGAGGACTTCTTCCAGCGAAAGGATTATTACATAGCCAACTGCAGGCGTTCGAACAAGAAGATGAACACGGGTGGCTATATGACCACAGCGATGATAGGTTTCTTTAAGGATCATGGTGTAGAAGGATTGTAAAAAATATAAAGCTTATGAATTATCCCCAACGTATGTACAGCAAGACCGAGCTGGGTCTGCTCTACTTTCCCGACACAACCGACGGGGCAACAGCGCGCCGTCATATCATGGGATGGATTAAGCGTTGTGAGCCCCTCTGGAACGAGCTGCAACGTTTAGGCTACCAGGAGCATAGCCAGTATTTTCCTCCCCGCCAGGTATCCACCATCTTCGAATACCTGGGCGAGCCGGGGGCATAAAGGAAAAAGGGTGTGTCATAAGTCCAGATAATGGCAGCAAGGTCGGGCTGAACCAACGATCACCGGCCGAAGGGAAAGGTAAAGCCCAAAAGCTCCTAGCCCAGGGCTAGGAGCTTCTGCTCATCGGCTCATTCATACATTATCGGCTCAGCCAAGCCTCCGGATTGAGCTTGGCAGTCTCCTTGCGAAGCTGGAACTGGAGGATGTTTTCAGAGCCAACACTACCCAAAGCCTGACGGGTACTTACCTTCTGACCCTTATGAACGCTGACCGATTTCAGATTACAGTAAACAGAGATGTAGGCACCATGACGGACCAGCACGTTCCACATGCCACCATAACCGAAGACGGCACTCACCTCACCATCGTAGATGCTGCGAGCCACACAACCCGGCTTGCCCTGGATATTGATACCCTTATTGTCGAGCGTTACGCCCTTCAAGCCTTCTACATTATACTGACCGAAATGACTCACCACACGGTAACTGCCGCTGATAGGCATCGGCAATCTACCACGGTTAGCCTCGAATCCACCGCTCAGCATGCGGTCTACCGAACTCAAGGTAGAAGCCTCCTGAGCCTCCTTCTTGGCAGCGGCAATCTCACGGGTACTGCGTTCCGCATCCATCTTCGCCTTCAACTCGGCAGCCTGTCTTTCAGCCTCCGCCTTTCTTGCAGCCTGTTCGGCAGCAGCCTCACGGGCAGCCTGCTCTGCGGCAGCACGCTTGGCAGCCTCGGCAGCAGCACGCGCCCTAGCCTGCGCTTTTGCCTTCGCCTTAGCCTCAGCCTGGGCAGCAGCCTCCTCCTGAGCCTTTCTTGCAGCCTCGGCAGCCAGTCTTGCTTCTTCGGCAGCCTTTCTGCGGGCAGCTTCTGCAGCAGCCTCACGCGCCTTGGCTTCGGCTATACGACGGGCATTCTCCCTGGCAGCAGCCTCGGCAGCAGCTTTCTTGCGAGCCAGTTCCTCGGCACGTTTCTTGGCGGCAGCAGCGGCAGCGGCCTTCTTCTTAGCCTCGGCAGCAGCACGGGCACGAGCCTTGGCTACTTCCTGAGCAATCAAGCGGTCAATCTGTGCGTTGATTGCCGCATCTTTCTGACGCTGGTCGGCAATCACAGCCTGAATGGTCTTCTGCTGTTTCTGCAGTCCCTGCACCATTTCCTGCTGCTGGGTCTGCTTGCCTTCCAAAACCGTCTTCTCCTGCTTACCCTTATATAACAAGGTGTTCTTATGTCCCTTAACATGCTGCAACTGCTGGTGCTTCTCGTTCACCTGCTTCTGCTTAGCCTTTACAGCCTCGCCCTGCACCTTCTGATAGGAAGAATACTGGCGGATGAAGGAAAGGCGGCGATACATCTGTGTCAGATTCTTGGCACTGAAGATGAACATCAGCTTGTCCTGAACCGTATGATGACGGCTCATATAGCGCATGGAACGAATATACTTGTTCTTGCGGTCCTGCAACTGTTGCTGAAGCGTTTTCAACTGCGCCTGCAGGATGCCGATATTGCCGTCAATATGATGGATATCCTTCTGGATGCCGTCAATCTTCTTCTGGCTCTGGTCTATTTCTCCGTTCAGCGCCATCAGGTCTTCAAGACGTTTCTTCACATCCGCCTTATTTCTCTGCAAAGCCTGCTCCTGCTCTCTGATCTTCTTCTGGATAGAAGCGCGCTGTCCCTGCAAACCTCGGATAGAGGCATTGCTATAGGTTGCTGCCTTGCGTTCTGCTCTGGTTGGCGCAGCTGGTTTGTATGTCTTTCTGGCCGCATGACTTCTGCTGTTCGTCTTTCTGGCAGGAGTAGCAGCCTTCTTTTTCGCAGTTACGGCAGTCTTTCTCACCGGCTTCTTCTGGGCAGAATGCTTCTGCGCAAAAGGTGCGAGCGAGAAGGTGATTGCCATGATGAATAATAAGATTCGCTTCATTTCTTATATTAAAAACTCATATTCTATACTTACAAACTCTTGATGAGCATCTACATACTCAATATCTTGCTGAGCACATCTGTTGGAGAAATCTGCTTGTATTTGCTGGAAATCTCGGTCTGAGTACTCCACTTGCTGTCGGTCTTCACCTGATTCAATTCCAGACTGATCTTAGCCTCCTGCTTTTTCCTGGTAGCAGTAGTGGTCATCGCCAGATTCAGGGAGGCAGGGAACATCTTGACGCCTACACTCTTGAAGTTGCCGTAGTCGACGTGGAGATTGGAGGTGCCGTTCTGCGCACTCTTATAGACAACATCTGCAGCTGTGATACGGCCGGTAGTGCGGTTGGCTGTCCAGGAATAGGTCATATTGCCGTTCCTGAAACTAACCGGCACATTGTCTCCTGCCACATCCAAGGTGGCATCAAACTTCTTCAGGTCTGATTCCTTCACGGTCCGTTCGCCCGGCAGGAGAAGCTGGTTCCAGAAGAGAGCCTGCAGAGAATAGAAGGAGATGCCCTGCTTCTTGAGGAAGTCTACCTGGGTATAATCTGCCTTGATATATTCCTTGTGCAGACGGTCGATGATAAGTACATGGTCGGGAGTAAACTCCAGACGCCCCACCTCTGTACCTAAGATAGGAATAAAGAACTGGATGCGGATGATTTCATCCTTACGCATGCTCAGTTTTCCCGGCACAGTAATGTCCTTATCACCAGCCTGGAGAGTAAACGACATGTTGCCTACAATATTCCTGGTATACACCTGATTGTCTGAAACCTTCTGTACGAAAGCCAACTTCTTGAGCGTCTCACTCTGACGAGAGACAGAACCCTTGGTGGCATTCTCTTTCTGATGACTGGCTGATGAGGAGCCAGAGCCCTGCAAATTCTTGCTGCTTCCGCAAGAACCGAGGAGCAGGATGCTGCAGGCTGCGGCAAGCAGCATCATCTTATTCTTCTTCATTATATATTTCATCTTTCTTGATTTTTCTACTTTTTATTTCTTCTTACCTTTTCTTACTGACTTCTTCGTAGCGGCAACTTTCTGCTTGGGCGCATTACGCTTTTTCAGTTCTTCTTCGGTAATATATTGTCTGTTCTTAATCTTCCATGCCAACACCTCTGTCTGGTTCTCGCCGGTATAGGCTTCCTTCCAGAAATTCACGGATTCATCGGGCATACCATTCATATAATAGATATCTCCGGCATGTTCAATAACCGTACTGTTATCTGCGGTGGAATCGCGGTTTTTGAGTGCCTGGTCTATATAGGTCTTGGCATCAGCATAACGTTCTTCCATAAAGAGAATCCAGGCATAGGTATCCAGATAAGTACCGTTGTTCGGCTCTGCCTTGATGGTCTTGTAGCTCATCGCCTCAGCCTTATGCAGGTCAACGCCCTTCTCGCTCAGATAGTAGGCATAGTTGTTCAGCGCCATCACGTTGTCATCTTTCCATTGCAGACAGGAGTCGTAAGCCGCAAAGGCTTCCTGCTCTTCACCTTTCTTATGAAGGATATCGCCGGTTACGGCATAGAGGTCAGAAACCAGGTCGGCAGGCGACTGTGCATTCACCTGCGCCAATCCGAGACGGAACTCACGGAGCGCCTCGTCTTCCTTATCTTTCTGATAATACGCCATTCCACCGAAGTAATAGAACACCATTTCTTCGGGATTATACTCCTGAGCCGCCTTACATTGCTGGGAAACCAGGTCATATTTCTTCTCGTTCCAGAGCATCTGTACGAGTTGCATTCTGGCATTCACGTTATCCGGCGCTATGGTAAGCACCTTTTCGAAGGCACGGCAAACAGAGTCGGCTGGCATCTTCTTCAAACTCATGTAAGCAGCTCTCATCTCTGCCACTTCGGCTGACGGGTGAGCCACATTGAGCGCCTTGTCGAACAGCGCAATCACCTTGGTAGAATCACCACCTTCGCTCTCGTTCTTCTGAATGAAAGAGCGGAACATCATCACCTTGGTATCCAAGTCAGATTTCGGACTCATCAGGATTTTATCGAGCATCTGCTCGGCAAGCTGTTCCTGATGGGTGGCATTATAATAGTCGTAAAGCGACATCTGGGCATAGGAGTTGTCAGGCTCTTCCTTCAGTACATCGGTAAAGCACTTGTAGGCTTCCTTCTGGCGGTTGTGCTGTACGAGCCAGTTGCCCAGCATTGTCTTATACTGCATATCCAGCGGATGCTGGTCTACCAGCGACTTCAGTTCCTGATAGGCAGCCTTCTTATCGTTCATCAGTTCATAAACTCTCATTTTAGAGAGGGTGAACTGTTCGCTTTCACCTTCTTCCACCTCAAGACGCGAAATGGTTTTGAGTACCGATTTATAATCCTTATTCTGGGAATAAAGCTGAACCAGAATGCGGAGGGCATCGGTATTATCGTGGTTCTTGGCATACAGGTTCTCGTAGGCATCGATGGCAAGATCGTAATTCTGACTACCTATATAATATCTGCCCAACTGCTCGGCATAGGTCTGATTCTCCGGATTCAGTTCTATCGCCTTCTGCATATAGGCAAGTGCCAGGGAATCCTGTTTGAGTTGAGAATAGAAAAGCGATTCATAGAAATAGGTCTCAGCCGCCTTCGGGTCAATCTTTCGGGCATGCTCAAAGAGGTCGAAAGCTGCCGAATAATTGCCGGCAGCCTGCTGGCGCGCTCCCTCCAGGAAGAAATAGTTGTAGCGCTGGCGGTCGTTCGGAGAGAGATAATCCTCCTGAACCGCCGGCTGCTGAACCGGCTGCACCTTCTTTTTACGGGCAAGCGACGGCATGGCTACCGAACCCAGCAAGACCAGGCCCATTGCCCAACTGATATTTCTAAGATTCATCTTCACGATTCTAATCCTTTCTATTCAATCTTTTCTATCTTTAATAATCTGTTATTTTACTCCCGTATGACCGTAACCGCCGGCACCACGCTCGGTCTCATCGAGTTCATTAACCTCGATGAAATCGCATTGTTCGTGCTTAGCAAGCACCATTTGGGCTATACGTTCGCCATCATTGATGACGAAATCCTCTGTAGAGAAATTGATGAGCAGAACCATGATTTCGCCGCGATAATCGGCATCGATGGTTCCCGGAGTATTCAATACGGTAATGCCATGCTTCAAAGCCAGACCGCTGCGAGGACGGATCTGCGCTTCATAACCTGCAGGCAAAGCCATATAAAGACCGGTTGGCACCAGTCGTCGCTCCATAGGATGAAGCACGATTGCCACATCGATGTTTGCACGCAAATCCATGCCGGCACTCTGAGGTGTGGCAAACGCAGGTAGAGGCTGATGCCCCTTGTTGATAATCTGTACTTTTATCATGACTTCTTCTTTTTTATCTGTGTCTGAGTTTAATAATCTGCAAAAATAAGCAATTTTGATGGAATAAATGAATTTTTGAGGATAAAAACATGTAATTTATCATATTTTATTTTGATTTGTGCTTACTTTAGTGTATTTTTGCGCTACAGAATCAAGTAATACAATAATATGGAATGGAAACAACTGATATCCAACAAGCGTTTCGGACAGGAGCATAAGCATGCCGAGCGCCATGATGATCGCTCTGAATTCAAGCGCGATTACGACCGTCTGATCTTTTCATCGGCATTCCGCCGCCTGCAGAACAAGACGCAGGTTTTCCCTTTGCCGGGCAGCATCTTCGTTCACAACCGCCTCACCCACAGTCTGGAGGTGGCGAGTGTGGGCATGTCGATAGGTAACGACATTTCCCGACGTGTCATCCAGAAGCGGCCTGAACTGAAGGATACGCTCGTCGAAGAGATAGGTACCATCGTAAGTGCAGCCTGTCTGGCACATGATTTGGGCAATCCGCCTTTCGGTCATTCCGGCGAGAAAGCCATCCAGACTTTCTTCTCTGAAGGACCGGGTCAAAAGATAAAATCAATGGTTTCATCGGAGTTTTGGGATGATATTACGCATTTCGAAGGTAACGCAAATGCCTTCAGAATCCTGACCCACCGATTCAAGGGGCGCCGTCAGGGTGGTTTCGTCATGACCTATTCCATGCTTGCTTCCATCGTGAAATACCCGTTTGCAAGCTGTCTTGCCGGCAACCACGGCAAATTCGGTTTCTTTGCTTCAGAAACGGAATCTTATAGGAAAATTGCCGATGAATTGGGCATTTTTTGCAAATCTGCACCGGGTGAGCCTCTCAAATACGCCCGCCATCCACTTGTATATATGGTAGAAGCTGCCGACGATATCTGCTACGAAATCATGGACATCGAAGACTCCCATAAGCTCAAGATTCTTTCCTTTTCCGAGACGGAGCACTTACTGCTGAGTTTCTTCGATGAAGATATCCAGCAGAAGATACGCCAGCGCATCATCGACGAAGAACTGAGTGACGAAAACGAGAAAGTGGTTTACATGAGAGCCTGCGTCATCGGCAAACTGGAGAACGAATGTGTGGCAGCCTTCCTGGCGCACGAGGAGGAAATCCTCGCCGGAACTTTCGAGGGAAGCCTCATCGACCACATTTCCGAGCGCCAGAAAAAGGCATACAAGGAATGTGAGAAGATCTCCTACTCTAAGATTTACCAAAGCAAGCCGGTGCTCGACATAGAACTGTCGGGTTATAAAATCATGGCAACCCTGATGGAGGTTTTCGTCGAGGCAGCCGTAAACCCATTGCGTTTCAATTCCAAACAGCTCCTGCGCCGGGTAAGCAGCCAGTACGATATAGAGAACGAGAATCTGGAGGAGCGCATCATGGCGGTAATTGATTACATCAGCGGCATGACCGACATCTATGCGCTCGACATCTATCAGAAGATCAACGGTATCAGTCTGCCTATTGTTTAAGGAGTTCAAACATACCAACGCAGCGAAGCTTAGCCCCGACTTTTGGATAAAAATAGCCATCAATAGCCTTGACTTTTGGATAAAATTAACTATTGTTTGCCTTGACTTTTGGATAAATGTTGTATCTTTGCACTGAAAATCAATAAATTACGCAAAATGACATATTACAAACGAAACATAGATAAAAAACTCCTGGAATGGAAGGTTTCTCAAAGAAGGAAACCTTTGCTTATACGTGGAGCCAGACAAGTAGGAAAATCTTCTGCTGTACGTCAGTTAGGCAAAGAGTTTAAATACTTTGTAGAGATAAATTTAGAGAGCCAACCATCCATAAGAGGACTCTTTTCAAAGGATATTGACGTGCATAGAACGTGTGAAGGCATAAGTGCAACTACCGGAATTCCAATAATACCTGGAGATACTCTGCTCTTCATAGACGAGATACAAGTTAGTCAGGAAGCAATCATGTCGCTCCGTTATTTTAAAGAGGATTATCCGGAACTACATGTCATCGCTGCCGGCTCATTGTTGGAATTTACCTTAGAGGAACTTCCTTCCTTTGGAGTGGGGAGAATACGTTCACTATATATGTACCCTTTTTCCTTTGATGAATTTCTCATGGCACAGGGACTGGATACCACTATAAGCTACAAGCAGCAGGCTTCACCCTCATCTCCACTTCCTGATGCCGTTCATAACAAACTGGTAGACCAGCTGAAGACCTTCTATCTGGTGGGTGGTATGCCTGCTGCAGTTACAGAATGGATTGAGACCAAAAGTTATTTGGAATGCGCTCATGTCCAAAATGATATCCTGGATACCTATCAGGATGATTTTGCCAAGTACAAGTCGCGCATATCTCCAGCTTTATTGAGAAAGGTCTTGCGTTCCGTTGCTTTGCAGGCTGGCAGTAAGTTTGTTTATAGACAGGTTGCCGATGATGTTCATTCTTCGGTCATCAAAGATGCACTTCATCTATTGACATTGGCGGGACTCATAAAGCCGGTAACCCATACTGATGGAAATGGAGTTCCACTTGGTGCAGAAGAGAATTGCAGCTATAGGAAATACCTTTTCTTAGATTTAGGGCTGATGCAAACCATGTTGGGTACTCCTGCAGCTAATGTCCTTTTGGCTTCGGATGTTGATTTTGTCAATAAAGGGGCGGCTTCAGAAATGTTCGCAGGCTTGGAACTCGTCAAGAACCACGACTGTTTCCAAAAGGCAGAGATGTACTATTGGCAGAATCTGTCAAAAGGAGCCAATGCAGAAATTGATTATCTGGAAGCGAAGGATGGTGCGGTTATACCGATAGAAGTGAAAGCTACTACCAGGGGCAGCATGCAAAGTTTATGGCTATTCATGAGGAAGAAAGCACTTCATCATGCTGTCCGTACATCCTTAGAGAATTTTGGAGAGTTTGAATACATTGATAAAGAATCTCAAAATGCTTGTCGCCACGTAGATGTAATCCCACTTTATGCAATGAGTAATTTATGCAAACTAAGCGTTGTATCGAAAGGGGATTAATAGCAACGTCAGACGTAAGAGGCCAAGGTTAGCAAGGCTTCATTCGGTACAGTATCTTTACAATTATATCTTCCAAAAGAGTGCAGAAATTTGAATCAAAACAGGCTTAACAAAGGTTACATATTGGGGCAGCATAACGAATATGCTGCCCCTTTTTCCGTATTATCTGCATCACCCGAAACGGACTTTCGGGAGACTCTGGGTGACGGAAGAGAGTGACTATCCGGCTACAAATGCAGCTTTGGATGATTGAAAGCAGGAATTACTATTTTTTGTAAAATACCAGAGAAAAGAGCCATTATTATCGGGAATAGCCCCTTTCAGGTGTCGCATTCCCCCACCAATGCGACACCTAAATGATAGCAATGCGACACCTAGGCAGGGGAATGCGACACCTTTTTCCAAATTATTTTTGTATATTTGCAGCATGGTTGCGAGATTGGAGTCATGCCGGAATGCTGTCCGGCACACCTGTTCATCATACAGGCAAGCCTCTTATGTTTCCAGGAATGATCTTCGTTCTGATGATCCAATGAGCATGATGGCGAAGCCTATCCCATCATAGAGGAAAGTTCCTGGTCTTTGCGATAAATTGGCAAGCAGATATATAAGAAAAAATATTAACATTAATCATTTATAACAAAACGTGTATGAAAAAGAAACAATTACACAAATCGAATCGGCTCATCACGATGCTCCTGCTCGTGATGGCTATCCTCATGCCTTATGGGGGGGGGCATGGGCACAAACACGGCCTGCCAAAGGTAATGGCGATGTAGACAATCCTTTTCAGATATCCAAAGCAGCCGAACTAGCGTGGTTCCGCGACTATGTGAACGGAAAGATTGTGAACGAAGGCGAAAAAGATGGAACTACTCACCCATCAGCATCAGCCACGCTGACTGCTGATATCGACTTGTCTGAGTTCTGCCATGCGGCTGATGCATCTAAAAAGATAAACGAACTGAGCTGGACTCCTATCGGTAAGTATTATGGTACATTCGATGGCAACTGTAAGACCATCAGTAATCTCTACATCAATGCCACCTCTGATGATACCGGTTTCTTCGGCTATGCTGGTGCTGGCAGTATCAAGAACATCACTTTCAATAATGCGAAGGTAAATAGTTCTGGTAATAATACTGGAATTTTGGCAGGAGACGCATGGTCTTGTATTATTGAAAATATCAAGACCTTGGCAAACTGCTCGGTAGAAGGAGAAGACTACGTTGGCGGAATAGTAGGAGATGCTAAGGGCAGCATCATCGGCAACAGCGAAAACCATGCAATGGTGAAGGGTTCATATGCTGTAGGTGGTGTTGTTGGTTGCTATGATGGTTCCAGCAAATCCATCTCTTCATGTGCTAATTATGGTGCTGTAACAGGCACGAGCAAAGTTGGTGGCATGGTTGGACATTTTTCCACTGGAACCATTCAAAACAGTGCGAACTATGGCGATATAACTGGTGCTTATTATGTCGGAAACTTGATAGGAAATGCTCAAATATGCTATCTGAACAATGTGCTTGGCACTGGTAATGTTACAGCTACTTTGAATAAAGAATATGCCGGTCTCCTTGTTGGATACATAGGCAACTCCTCCAGCACCGCTTCTGGCATCTTGGCATACAACAGCAGCGCAAAGCTTACCATCAATAAAATTGAGCAGACAGGTAATGCTGTCAAGGCTATCGGAAAAGGCTCATTGACATCTGCTGAAAAAATAATGGCATTTTCTGAAGAACAGTTGAAGAGTGGATTGGTTGCTTTTTTACTCCAGAAAAATGTTTCAGGAAGTGCAAAATGGGGACAAAAACTGAACACCGACGCTCATCCTTTACTTGGCTCTGCTGATGAGGTTTACTTGGATGGTAATATGACTATGAATTGTTTAGGCGAGTTGGTAGGTACAGGTACATTTACATTTACCAATACCAAGCCAGCACAAGAGGGCACATTAACGATTAAGCATGGCGATAGTCCCGTACATCACGAATCCGTGGATGCTACCTGCACCGTAGATGGCAAAATGGAATATTGGGAATGTAATCTTTGCCATAAGTCTTTCTCGGACGAGCATATGACACAAGAAGTGAGCGCTCTCGTAATATCAGCAACAGGACATGAATATGATGAGAACGACAAGTGCACGAAGTGTCAGCAGGAAATGCCTTTCGTAAAATTGGGCAACAATCCCATAACAATCGTAAAGGTATCTGGCACGAAGGAAGAAATCAGCGGTTACAATCTTTATAAATTTACAGCCCCAGAAGAGGGCACATTGGAGGTGACGGCTGCTAGCGGCAAAGATACCTACGGCACCTTGTGGGGGAGCCGCACGGCTGCATCTTACTTGATTGGAGACGATAGTGGCAATAGCCCAGACTTCAAAATCACCTATTCTGTAACGAAAGGCAGCACTTATTATATCGGTGCAAGACAATACTATGGCGATGCCATCGAAGGCAATGTTATGCTCAATGTAAAACTGACCAAATTACCAGCAGGCATGACTGGTAAAGGAACTGATGCGGAACCTTTCGTGCTGAAGACGGCAGAGCATCTGGCATGGTTCCGTGACTACGTGAATGATGATCACCCTAGCACCTGTGCAAAGATAGCTGATGATGTGGAAGAAATTGATATGAGCAGTATATGCCATAAGGCTGATACCGAAAAGCAGGTAGCAGAGCTCAGCTGGACTCCTATCGGTAACTCAGATAATAATACGTATCAAGGTACATTCGATGGCAACGGTAAGACCATCAGAAATCTCTACATCAATGCCACCTCTAATAATACCGGTTTCTTCGGCTGTCTTGGTTATGGCAGTATCAAGAACATCACTTTCGGCAATGCGAAAGTGAATAGTACTGGTGATAATACTGGAATTTTGGCAGGAATCGCAGGGTCTTGTATGATTGAAAATATCAAGACCTTGGCAAACTGTTCGGTAGAAGGAAAAGAATCCGTTGGTGGAATAGCAGGAGATGCAAGAGGCGACATCAGCAACTGCGAAAACCATGCAATGGTGATGGGTACAGATTTTGTAGGAGGTATTGCTGGTCATTATAAAGGTTCCGGCAATTCCATCACTTCATGCGCCAATTATGGTGTCGTAACAGGCACGGGATTCTACGTTGGCGGCATGGCTGGACATTTTGCCTCAGGAACCATTCAGAACTGTGCCAACTATGGCGATGTAATTGGATTTTGTAATGTCGGAAACTTGATAGGAGATGCTAATAAATGCAATCTGAACAATGTGCTTGGCACTGGTAATGTTACAGCTACTTCTGATACAGAGCGTGCCGGTCTCCTTGTTGGACGCATAGTCAATTCCTCCAGCACCGCTTCTGGCATCTTGGCATACAACAGTAGTGCTAAGCTTACCATCAATGGAATTGAGCAGACAGGTGAAGCTGTAAAGGCTATCGGACAAGGCTCATTGACCTATCCTGACGGTAAGAATGAAGCTGACGTGGTCAAGGCATTCACCGCAGAGCAGCTGAAGAGCGGCGAGGTGGCTTACCTGCTCAACGGAAGTAAATCAGAAGGTGAACTGGCGTGGTACCAGAAACTCTCTGAAACTGATGCAGATGCTTATCCTGTGCTAGTTGCTGCGGAGGGCAATACTGTATACTTTGCAGCTTACGATTATTGTTATAAAGATGACAAGTTTACTAAGTATGGTAATGATCCTACTCTGAAGTCTATCACATATCATGATGACATTGAAGGAGTAGAGTTTGATGCCGACAAGCACATTTACCAGAAGGGCTGTCGCAACGAGAACTGCCCTGAGCATAAGTATGTAGCAGATGAAGATGGAAAGCTGGAGGCAACAAAGTCAACAGACGGCAAGTTCTATGTAGAGGAACTGAACCTTACCGATGCTTCAGCCATCAACACCCAGGCTCAGTTCGTGGTGAAGGACCTTCAGTATAGCCGTCAGCTCAGTGAGGGACAGACGGGTTATGTAACACTCTGTCTTCCTTTCGATATCAATGTTGCTGATGTTACTGGTGCAGAGAAATGCTATCCGGTAGGAGATATGATGATTCACATGCCTACAAATGATGCAAGTGTATTGAAATTCGTTCTTATGCTCGATGAGCAGTCTGTCATCAAGGCTGGTACACCAATGATTGTTAAGCTTGGTGCTGAGGGCACAGCTCAGAAATTGGTTGTAACGGCACAGAATGTAGAGTACAGCGCCAACTTCTTTGCAAATCCAGCAGCCAAGTCGCTGACTTTGAGAGATTGGGATGGCAAGACTGGCTTTATGACTCTCTGCCATGAACTGACAAATGCCTCAATAGGTGGTGTTTATACTACCACTCCTATGGCAGAAGGAAGCTACAGTTTCCGTGAAGACGGTAAGTTTGGTATCCACACAGGTGATTTGTTTCCTTATCGCATGTATCTGAACGTCCAGCCATCGCAGTCGGCTTCTTCACGTACCATGCTGTTCAGCATCGGATTGCCTGATGATAGTTCTACCACTGGTATCCGCATTATCAGTTTAGGAGATGGCAAACAGACTGGTTCATCAGCCATCTATACGTTAGAGGGCCAGCGCGTAATGGGAACACCTCGCCAGGGCATCTATATCAAGAATGGAAAGAAATTTAGTGTTAAATAATAAATAAGCAAGGAATTATGAAGAAGAAAGAATATATATCACCTGCAATTCAGGTCTTTGAAATGAATACTCCTTGCATCCTGGCAGGAAGTGGAGGAGAAACCGGTGGAGGAAGTACCGGAGGTGGAATATCGCAAGAAGAATGGGATAGTTGGGGGCCAGGCTTCGGTTCGAATGATCCGAACTACCCAGGTGAGGGAGTGTAATTATACGCTTCTGATTCTAACATAAGTAAGGGCTGCAGACGGTAACAATGCCGTTTGCAGCCCTTTTGTGATATGATAAGAATGCAGACAGAGACGGAAATTATATGTTTTATGTTGTCAGTCAAGCAACTCAAGTAGTTCAGTAAGCGAGTTCAGACGCCTCTGTTAGCTGATGCAGACGTCTCGATAAGCTTACAGATACGTCTCCGTTAGCTTACGCAGTAATATCTGTAACCCGATACAGCCATATTCGTAACCCGATGCAGTCATATTCGTAACCCGATACAGTCATATTCGTAACCCGATGCAGCCATATTCGTAACCCGATGCAGCCATATCAGTAACCCAGCGCAGCCTTCATATGAACAAATTTTATGTAATTATCTATCATCCATCACGATTTTCTCACTACACTCTATCAGATACTGCATATTTTTGTTGAAACACTTACGATGGATGGCATCTGAGAAAGGTTACGGTTTCATGGCATGAAATATTTTGTTTCATACCATGAAACTGTTCGTTTCAAGCGGAGAAAGTACGTATTTTTTATAAGTGATTGAGAATGAGATAAGTTTTTATCTCATTCTCAATCACTTATAAAAAATACGTACTTTCGCTCCAGTAAACGGATTGTTCCGCCAAGCATCGACACAATATTACGCATT
>CAVBFV010000048.1:0-15852 GCA_963594575.1 Lachnospiraceae bacterium
CCGGCACCGAAAGTATCGCCTGTAGCACCGAAGAGCATGCTCATCGCATCAGGCAACTGGTTGAGAACTGAAGCATCGCCAGTCTTGATGGCGGTCTTCATGATAGCCAGCGGAGTAGCACCGGTTGTAGCATCGGTATAGCTGAGCATCTGTCCTGCCACTGGCCATGAAGTCATCTGGGCAGGGAAGCTGACGAGCAGGAAGCAACGGCCTACCAAAGCAGGATTGAAAGGATTGTTACCCAGACCGCCGAAGCTCATCTTACCTACACCGATGGCAAACAAGGCACCGATGATGATGATCCAGAGAGGAAGGTTACTTGGCAAGTTCATGCCGAGCAAGAGACCGGTGATGATGGCTGAACCATCGAGCAAGCTGGTCTCCTCCTTCAGGAGATATTTTGTAATTGCCCACTCAAAGAAGACGCAGGCTGCCACAGAGGTGAGCAGTACGACTGCTGAACCCAGGCCAAAGAAATAGAAAGATGCGAGGATGGCAGGCACAAGAGCAATGATTACTCCGTACATGTTCTTCTCCACGCTCTCATTTCCATGGGCATGTGGCGATAATGAAACGATTAATTTTCCCATTTTATCTTTTAAATTCTTTCTTAAATGAAATTCATTCTTGATGTGAACGCTTACTTCTTGGCACTTCGTGCTCTGATGATGCCCATCACCGCAGCCTTACCATTGATGATGTTATCGAGGATAGGACGATGAGATGGACAGGTGAACTGGCATGAACCGCAGGCAATGCAGGATGTTACCTCCTCAGCCTCCAGACGCTCATAATCCTTCACAACGCTCAGGGTAGCAAGCAAATATGGCTCCAAGCCCATAGGGCAGGCATCCACACACTTGGCACACCGGATACATGGCTGAGCCTTCTTACGATGAGCATCCGCATCAGTCAATACAGTGATGGAGTTGGTACCCTTGGTTACAGGAACATCGAGGCTGATGACAGCCTTACCCATCATCGGACCACCAGCCAGCACCTTGTTGTCGCCTTCTGGCAAACCGCCACAATTCTCAATCATCTGAGAGAATGGGGTTCCCATACGCACGAGGAAGTTACCAGGATTCTTCACCTGCTTACCGGTAACGGTGGTATAGCGTTCGAAGAGTGGCTTATTCTTCATAACTGCCTGATAAACAGCGAAGGCAGTACCTACATTCTGAACTATTGCTCCAACGTTGACCGGGATAGCTGGAGGAGCTGGAACCTGACGGCGAATGACGGCGTCCACCAACTGTTTCTCACCTCCCTGAGGATACTTCTTAGCCAGAGGAACGATCTCAATACGAGAGTCATTGGCTGTCTTTTCCTCGAAGAGTTTGATGGCAGCAGGCTTGTTGTCCTCGATACCGATGTAACCCTTCTCTACCTTAGCCGCCTTCATCAGAAGGTTCAAGCCAACGAGAATCTCATCGGTATGCTCCATCATCAGGCGATAGTCGGCTGTGATATAAGGCTCGCACTCTACACCATTGATGATGACGCACTCAGCCTTGGCACCAGGAGGAGGACAAAGCTTGATGAAAGTTGGGAAACCGGCACCACCCATACCTGTGACACCAGCCACCTTGATACGGTTGACAATCTCTTCTGGAGTCAGCTCAGCATGAGCCTCCAGAGTCTCGAGTTTATCAGAGCGGTCGATGCTTTCCTCCCACTCGTCACCCTCTACATTAATGATAATGCAAGGCTTGCGATAACCGGTAGCATCAATAGATGTATCTACCTTGAACACGGTTCCTGATACGGAACTGTAAATAGGAGCACTCACAAAGCCACCAGCCTCAGCGATGAGTGTACCCACCTTCACCTTGTCACCCTTGGCAACTACAGGCTTGGCAGGAGCACCGATGTGCTGACCAAGTGGGAAAATAGCCTGCTTAGGGAGAGGAGCTACCTGAGTAGCCATCTCGGCAGTAATCTTATTCTCTTCTGGGTGAACTCCACCAATTCTAAAAGTTCTCAAATTCATGATTATTCCTCCTTTTTCTTAACTGGGAAATTTACTTTTACGAGAGCACCTGTTGGGCATTCGTCAACACACTTGGTACACATGCGGCACTTATTGAAGTCAACATAAGCCACATTGTTCTCAATGGTGATAGCATCAAACTTGCAGACCTTCTGACATTTACCGCATCCGATGCAAGCAACACTACAAGCCTTCTTGGCAACAGCACCCTTGTCGTGGTTTACGCACTGAACGTAAACTCTACGGCCCTTAGGACCCTTCTTGCGGAGCTCGATGATATGACGTGGACAAGCGTTGGCGCAAGCACCACAACCCGTACACTTCTCTTCATCAACCTCAGGAATGCCAGTTTCAGGATTGATAGAGATTGCGCCAAACTGGCAGGCAGCCACGCAATCGCCACAACCCAGACAGCCGAACCCGCAGCCTGTTTCGCCAGCGCCACATGAATTCATAGCTGCACAAGTGTGCAAACCATCATACTCGGCAATGCGAGGACGATTCTCGCAAGTACCATTACAACGAACCACAGCCACCTTTGGCTCGGTATTGGCTACTGCCATACCTAAAAGGTCGGCTACCTTGCCCATCACGTCGGCACCACCTACCGGACACATCAGTCCATCGATAGAACCGGCATCAGCACCCTTCACCAGAGCTGCAGCCATACCGGAACATCCGGCAAAACCGCAACCACCACAGTTGGCACCTGGCAGAATCTCTCCTACCTGGCCCAAGCGAGGGTCTTCTTCGACGGCAAACTTCTTAGATACTCCGAAGAGAACCAGCGCTGCAATCAGCGCGATTGCTCCGAGAACCAAGACAGCAATCAAAATAAAATTCATAATTTTTTGTGTTTTGTTTTGTTATTTTCTTTGTTTTAAAATAAGAGTTCTCCACTTAAATACAGAAGCACATCACGTACCCTATGATTCAATAGAGAAGCTCAGTTTGTTTTTAAGTTTGTTTCTGAATAAGTAGAGCACCACATAGTACGGAATGAGAATGCCCAATGCCGAGAGCGCTGCGGCTCCCTCTGAGTGAGTAGCTTTCAGTACACCGACCAAAGCGATCACCATCAGTATCAGCGGCAAGAGATAGCCATAGAAACTGGCTCTGAATCCTACAGCCGAATCAGCAGTCACCACCACGCTATCGCCTTTGTGGTAGAGAGAAGCCTCTGAGGTAGAAACCTCAATCATCTTCTCTTTCGATTCAGATGCAGTACAATGAGCAGCCACCTTGCAAGCGCTGCAGGCTGACGACTGTACGATGCGAATGCACACACAACCTTCTTCTACGCTTTCTACGATGCCAGAATGTTTTATCTTGTTATTCATTTGTAATGTTGAGATTGCATTTTTGCAATTCAAGTGCAAAGATACTATATTATTTAGAAATGGCAAACAAAATCGAAAAGAAAATATAAAAAAAGAAGCGTAAACGTTATCTATACCCTGGAATCAGGCAGTTTGAGAACAAATTAAAAGCAAAAATGCTTTTTTTTAGCAACTTCTTTTGGTGATATCAATTTTTTATGTATCTTTGCATGGATTATTAAAGAATTGATATGGAAACATTAGAGCAAACAATCATGCAAGTAGAGCGCTTTATCAGAAAAGTAGCTCAAAAGTTCCCAGCGCCAGAATCTGACGACGAGACTTCTCAAATGACCGACATCCACGTAAGGGTTTCGCAAGACAGTGGCGAACTCCTGGCCTTTGACGACGATGACAACGAGATTACCCGCTGCGTTGTTGAGCAATGGATAGAAAACAAGGATGAAGACTTCTACGACGAGGTAGCAAAGCTGCTTCGCGATGTATTGCGCAAACAGGCTGATATCATAGATCATCTCGGCATCCTCAAGCCATACAGCTTTGTGCTCGAAGATGACGATAAAGAGCATATTGGCGAGCTCTATCTTGCTGACGATGATACGATCATCGTAGGTGGTGACTTGATGGAGAATCTGGACAACGACCTGGATAACTTCCTGAACGACCTGCTGAAAGAATAAAAAAAATACAGGATGTAAGGACTACCCGCTCCCCCATCCCAACAAAATAAAAAACCGTTGTACTCTCTCCTATCGAGTACAACGGTTTTTCTGTTTTTAACGGTCTTTCCGTTTATATCATCTAACCCATCTAGAAAGAAATTTTCTTTTTCTTACCTTTACTTTCGTTTCCTACACGGTCGAGAGCAGTTACTACATACACATATTTCTTGCCACTCACATAAGGGATGCGATAGAAATTATCATAAGTTACTGCCTGGAGTGCAGAAACATCATTGAGATTTACCTTAGCTCCTTTCTCAAAACGGTAGATAGCAAAACGGTTCACCTGATCGCCCCACTTTTTCTTGCTAGCCTTAGGAGCCTTCCATACCAGCAGCGGACCTTTCTCAGTCCACATCAGTTTAACGCCCTTTACACCCTTTGGTGCCTTATCGTCAAGGAAAGGCATAGATGGAGGCAATGCAGGATACTTCCAATAATTATTGCGGAGTGTATGACCGATATTACCTACATTATCGGCAGCAGTCTGCGCATACCAGAGCACAGTGCCCTTCACATTATTCATCTGCTGATGCAAACGGTGCTTGGCAGGCAACTGATGACTGCGCGGATTGACTGGGTCAGCAAACTTGGCTGTACGCTCAATATCTTCACCTATATATAATGGGCGGTTGCCAGCATGCTTATTCCACCAGGTTATGAGCGTCTTGTAATCGGCAGCACGATTGCCTATCTCCCAATAAATCTGAGGCACACAATAGTCTATCCAACCATTATTCACCCAAAGCAATACATCTGCATAAAGATCATCATAATTCTGGAGGCCGAAAGTTTCTGAACCATTAGGATCGGTACGCTTGTTGCGGTAGATGCCGAATGGAGAAACACCAAACTTGACCCAAGGCTTAACGGCATGAATGGATTCGCTGAGCTGCTTTACAAACCGGCTCACGTTATCACGGCGCCAATCACCTATGTTTCGCATGCCGCGCGACTGCTGGCGGAAGAGCTGCTGATCAGGAATCTGACGTCCGGCCTCTGGATATGGATAGAAATAATCATCAATATGGAATCCATCAACATCATATCGGCTTACAATGTCCACAGCCACCTCGCAAATATAGTCGGCTGCAGCCTGCAACCCAGGGTTCAACAGCGTCAGCTTGCCATACTGAAAACAGAGATCAGGACGCCTCTTCACGATATTCTTCGGCGAAACCTGCTCATAGGAAGTTACGCTATGCTTGGCACGATAAGGATTAATCCAGGCATGAAGCTCCATGCCACGATTATGACACTGCTCTATCATCCACTGCAACGGATCCCAATAAGGAGAAGGAGCCTTTCCCTGCACCCCCGTAAGAAACTTACTCCAAGGCTCTAAATCGCTCTTGTACAGAGCATCACACTCGGCACGAACCTGAAAGATAATCGCATTAACGCCATCCTTCTGCAGTTCATCCAGCTGTCTGGTAAGCATCGCCTGAATCTGCTGTGTACTCTTGCCAAGATACTGTCCGTTAACGCACTGTATCCAAGCTCCACGAAACTCTCGTTTGTTCTGAGCCATCAACGTTGCCGATGACATCAGCATCAGAGCAACAACGAGCATCAAAATCGCTTTAAGTCTTTTCATCTATTATCTGTTTAATTATCAATTTTCATTTTACTTCTTCAGTCCGCAGTTATTCTTCATCCCTCAACTTCGGGAGCGAGATATGGTATCTTACGGCGAGCAATCGGATGGCGCAAACCACAATGAAAGCAACTACCACCGTAACATAGAGGCTCACACCCAGATAACTCAATCCCCAATAAGTCAAACCACCGGCAACACAAGCCATCGCATAAATCTCCTTGCGGAAGATAACCGGCTCTTCATTGAGAAGCACATCGCGGATAACACCGCCTGCAGCACCTGTAATACAGCCCATGATGATGGCTACCCAAAAAGAGAAACCACATTCGAGCGACTTCTGGATGCCCGCAATATTGAAAAGCGCCAAACCCAAGGTATCAAACAGAAACCAGGTGTTGTCAAGACGCTTAAGATAGCGGTGGCAAGCAATCACTACCAACTGCGCAAACAGCGTACAAATCAGGTAGATAGGACTCAACATCCAAAACGGACGCACACCAAGCATCACATCGCGTATGGTTCCTCCACCTATGGCTACTGCCACACCACAAACAAAACCGCCCAGCCAATCATAATGCTTACTTGCTGCCAGGCGAATGCCCGAAAGGGCAAAAGCAAATGTACCGATGAATTCTATCACGCTATGAAGCGTGAGCACGAATTCAGGATCGCCATGTATCATCATTTTCTCGTATCAGTTAGTTGTACTAAATGTCAATTTCTAATTATCTATATATCTATTCTAAATCACTAATTCTTGAATCTTTCTCCCCAACAGGTAACCATCCAGTTGTAGAGGCGCTCCTCGGAAGGCGAATGCTGCGCATGCCAGAAGCGGGCATCCTTCAGTTCGTCTGGCAGATACTGCTGCTCAGTGAAATGTCCAGGATAATCGTGAGGATACTTATATCCGTCATGATAGCCCAAATCTTTCATCAGTTTGGTAGGAGCATTGCGGATGTGCAGCGGAACAGGCAGATTACCCGTTTGCCGTACAGTAGCCAGGGCATCATTAATGCCCAGATAAGCACTGTTGCTCTTCGGACTCGTGGCCAGATAAACCACAGCCTCAGCAAGGGCGATACGCGCTTCGGGCCACCCTATCTTCATCACCGTATCGAAGGCAGCATTGGCAAGCAGGAGTGCATTCGGATTGGCAAGTCCCACATCCTCAGAGGCACTGATTACAACCCTGCGGGCAATAAACTGCGGGTCTTCTCCACCTTCTATCATTCGCGCCATCCAATAAAGCGCAGCATCGGGATCGCTTCCACGAATACTTTTGATAAAGGCTGAGATAATATCATAATGCATCTCACCCTGTTTATCGTAAGCCAGCGGATTCTGCTGCAGCTGCTCTTCTACCATCTTGTCGGTAATCACAATCTCAGAAGAGCCGGCAGATTCTACCACCAGTTCCAGGATATTGAGCAGTTTGCGGGCATCACCACCACTATATCGCAGCAGCGCGCCAGTCTCTTCCTGCTTAATATTCTTTTCTCTGAGTTCTACATCCTGCGTAATGGCACGATGCAGAAGTCCTTCAAGATCAGCCTTTTCGAGCGGCTTGAGCACATAAAGCTGGCATCTTGACAACAGCGGTCGAATCACCTCGAACGAAGGATTCTCGGTAGTAGCACCTATCAGCGTAACAATACCCTTCTCTACCGCGCCCAGAAGCGAATCCTGCTGACTCTTGGAGAAGCGGTGAATCTCATCAATAAATAATATAGGAGAAGCCGAATTAAAGAATCTACCACTCTTCGCTCTTTCTATCACCTCGCGGACATCCTTTACGCCACTGGTCACCGCAGAGAGGGTGAAGAACGGCACCTTGATGGTCTGTGCCACGATTTGAGCAAGGGTAGTCTTGCCCACTCCAGGGGGTCCCCAGAGGATAAAAGAGGATATGCGCCCTGCGTCAATCATCTTGCGCAGCACGGCCCCCTCACCTACCAAATGCTGCTGACCAACATAGTCAGCAAGCGTGTGAGGTCTCATTCTTTCAGCTAACGGTTCACTCATAGTACGTGCAAAGGTAATGAAAAAAATCGAATTCCAAATAAAAAAGTGACCAAAAACACAAAAAAATAGCAAGAAAATTTGGATATATAAAAAGAAGTACTTACTTTTGCACACACAAACACAATTGAAGATGAATAAAGATAAAATATTAACATTGAAGAATGTTACAAAAAGTAGCATTTGGGAATTGCAGGAGAACGATGTGTTCCGTCTTTGGGAAGCAGCAGAAAAGGATACTGACCTCAAGGATTTTCAGAACAAGTACATCGCAGTGATCCGCAGCGCATTCGAAATGGAACCAGTGACGGTTGACCGTCCTGAAGTGATTGACAAGCTGATGGCACGCGGCTTCAAGATTGGCACTTTCCGCATCAACGACAAGAAGGAGAAGTATGCCATCAAAAAGCGCCCTATCATGCGTGTTACTGACCTTACTTACGAAAATGTAAGTCATATCACCGCCAATAAGCTCATCGAACTCTTGGAGCGCAACTTTGGTGGTGGTTGGGAGAGTCTGCCTCAGAGCATCCAGGACATCATCGAAAGTAATTTCGACATCAGCACAACCACCCTTCCTGCTGACCGCCTGAAAAAGCCAGGTGGCCTGTACGAAAAGAAACTGGCTGATGACTATGAAGTACTTGTAGTGCCAAAGGGTTCTTGGGTAGAAGCCATCTTTGCCAAGGAGAAGCCTAAGGTAGAAAAGGTTCGCATGAGATTCGATGATGAGAATGATTTGAAGCGCAACGATGACTTGCTCGACCCTGATGAGGACGAAGACGAGGATGCACCAGAAATCGAGGATCACTACAATGATCCAGACGATGACGATGATGCATTCGATGACGACAAGCTTACAGAGGAAAGCTACCGCACCACCTTCGAAGACCCGGAGAACCTTGGTCTTGATGATGCTGAAGACGTAGCCGACGATGATTATTAATTCAGTTTATACATTATTATAATATAAAGAAAAAATGAACGCATTAATTGGATTTGCTGCATTGATCGCTGTTGGCCTCGTAGGTTGGGCGATTGCAGAATTTAAGTACAAGGCTTTCACTTTCACCCGTTCTGAAAAGGACATCGAGGAAGAGAAGGAACTTGAAGAGCAGAAGCGCGCAGAGGGTTTCAAGGAAATGAACATCCGCGACATCATGCGCAAGAACTCAACCAACGGTTATAACGCCGTAGGTTAGTATCGTCTTATTTACCTATGCTTATGATACAGTATATCATCATAGCAATCATATTGGCGGCATGCATCACGTATGCCGCCATTTGTATCTACCGCTCCATCAGAAAAGCCCAAGAGTGTAAAAACTATCAATGCTCCGGCTGCCCGTTCGTAGAGAAATGCCAAAAGAATAAAAAGAAAGAAGATACTCTGCGGAAAGAACAAGAGCACCTTTCATAAAAAGAGCAGCAAAAACTACTTTTATTGGCAGGAGGAGAAGAAACCAGACAAAAATAACGCTTTTCAGAACCTGTTCATTATGAGCAAGATACAAAGAAAGTGATTGTTTTTACTAAAAAAGTTGCATAAAAATTTGGTAGAACCAATAAAAAGTAGTACCTTTGCACTCGCAAATCAGAAATGATTACTCTACACAAGGTGTCTTAACCGAGCGGTTAGGTAACGGTCTGCAAAACCGTGTAGAGCGGTTCGACTCCGCTAGACACCTCATAAAAAAGGAAGTTCTTCAATAAGAGCTTCCTTTTTTCATATCCCCTCTCTCCTATTTTTATTCCTCATTTCTAGGTATTCATCAAAACCCCCATTTTTAGGTATTGCACAATTATAAAAATCTTCGTACCTTTGCAACCGTAAATGATAAACATCAGAACTGAGGTTATCCTACGAGTAGGAATTGCCCCTTGCCAAAAGCAATTCTGGTGAACGTTTGAAACTTTTAGATAATTGAGACAAAGATAGAAATTAAAATCTTGTTCGCTAATAGAAATAATTCATAATGTTTTTGTATAATATGAAAAGGGGTGCTTGTGAAAGTACCCCTTTTATGTATAGGTTTACTACATGGCGATGCATTTTGTTCTATGTCACGACGCACAGATTTCTACATCGCCATGTAATTTCAAAGATATCGGGATATAGGGGGTAAAACGAAATGTGTAAAAATGAATGAGACCCTAAATCAGTGGAAAGCCCTTTAAACACTGGGAGTTTGAGAGATTTGAGGGGTGAACGAAAACAAAAACGAAATGTAACATTCATGTAACATTCATGTGACATTCAACGAACATTTGAAGAGCGTTCAAAAGGAAAATGTTACATTGAAGGAGATATGAGGGCTTTTTGAGGGAGTTGGTGGGTGGTTTATCATCCATTTATGCGTAAGAGGCTCCTGATGGCTCATATCGCCTTCTTTGGGCTTTGATGGCTGGAATGGATAACAGAGATTGTTCCTTCGTCAGGCATCTATAGGCTTTAAAAGTAAGTTTGACAACTGTATTTCTTGATTATTGGAAAATTCCAAATAAGCAATATTTAGAAGTTTTATATTATTAAATTCTTCCATATAATAAATATTTGGTATCTTTGCACCCGATAAATTATTCATGTTACGACAAAATTATAAGGCAATGACGAAGGTAATACATGTACACCTGCTATCAGGTAGGAAGAACTACTATTTCGGCTCTATTTCGGCCATATTTGACGTTTTAACGCCCGAACAGATAGGCTACACCAAGAGCAGCTTGCTCCATGCAGGATTGACGGATGGAGGCTGTCTGATGAATGGCAAAGCCATGATCATACAGAGCCATCTAAGACGAAGTGGTGGCAAGGAATAAAACGGCTAAAACGCTCATTTAAAAGGATTTGAACGGCTTGCAAACTATCTTTGAATAGCTTGTGAAGCCGTTTTTTCGTTTTAGTCAATAACGAATTGGCTAATTTACCGTAAAAATCGTGTTAGGGATGACACTTGGAATGACATTAGGAGTGACAGATACGAGCACGGAAAAACGAAATGTTTAGTTTGGAATGACATTAGGAATGACAAATACCAATGTCAAAATATTGTTTTTAAGCAAGAAAAGGGTACGATATAAGCGAAATATAGGCTTTATCTTAGCTTTTTGGGGTGCAAAATACGGTGTTTTGTGAATATTCAAGGGGCAAAATTCAAGTGAAAGCCCTATAAACTAAGGACTTTCACATTTTAGTATATAAAAGAGTCATACTTTTCAGAAAAAACGTCTAATACTTCCTACAACTTCATACACTTGTAATATTCGGGAAATTGAAAATTCTTGTTCATCAAATTCCTCTTTATTTACTGGGACAAATTTGAGCATACCAGGAGTTGAAGACTTACGGAGTATTTTCACTGTTCTAAAAGTATCAAGGACAACTGCATATACTTCGCCATATTGAATGTCTTCAACGGAACATTTGTGCAATGCAATTATATCACCATGAGAAATCGTGGGTTCCATGGAATGCCCTGTAATATTGCACCACATTTCGGCACGTGGGCAAATATTAGCAACTATATTTAGTGCAGGAACCATTGCCTGGCTATTTTCTTGCAAATCAAAACCTCCCAAAAAATCCACATCATAATATGGTGTTCCTTCTTGGGGATTCATGCTAACAGATAAAGATGGTTCTTCTTTTAGCATATCTCCTTGCCCTGTCAGTAACCATTCAGGGGAAATATCTGAATAAATGCTTAGAATATTTTCTAATTTATCAGTTCCGATGGCTCCATTATTTTTGAGAGACTTACTAAAAGAGGCATTTGACATTCCTACGCTCTTTTCAAAGGCAGCAATGCTTATGCCTTTAGTGTCTATATATAGCTTAATTCTGTCTAATATCATACTAATTTAGTTTAAAATCTAATTATTTTTATCGTAAAATAGAAAATAATCTAATAAATATTTTGTAGATATTAGAAAATATTCTATCTTTGCAGCGTGTTTAATAATTGAACACGTCGCCAAAGATACAAAATATTGGCGAGAAAAGGTAAAAATATTAGGAATTTAACATAAAAAGGCATGAATAAAAGAATCATCGTAGGTCATGGTGTTGGCAAAAGAATAGCCACACTGATGGGTATTACACCCGAAATGGTTAGTAAATCGCTCAACTACAAGAAGGACTCTCACCTGGCAAGAAGGGTGAGATACATGGCCATCAAGGATTTTGGTGGCATACCTGTAGGCGATAAGTTGGATCCTCAAAAATAAAGAATTATGAAGGAAGCATTTAGACTGATATATGGTAAGGAATGGAAATGGTTTCTCAGCCTTGCCCTTGCCATGAAACTGAGATTGATTTGGTTCTTGGTGAGCTTTGTGATGCTTTGCGCATTGTCTTTTGACAGAAATGACGTATTGTGTGTGTTTGCCGTGGTTGTGAACTTCCTTGCCAGTGCCATCGCCTTGAGAGGTGTGCCTGGTGATGGGATAGAAGAGTAAAAACATACAAGAATATTAAACAAATAACGGAATGGAGTTTTACAACAAGATACTGTGTGTGACCTTCGAGGAGCTAACTGGTGGTGACGAGCCTGTCATCAAAGGCAACACTCTTTCACAAAATGTTTGCCGTGGCAACATCCAATGTGCCCGACAAGCAAGAGGAGAAGGAAACTATGCCCTGTATGTATATGCCTCCCTTCCCAAGAAGTACAGAATGAGATTCGTGGAGAAATATGGCGACCCCAAGGACGTGTTGGAGCGACAAGAGTTGAAGGACTACATGCAGGTGGATGAGGAAGCTCGTAGGTTTTACGAGTCGTTTGAATACGATTTGAATGGTGTTCAAACAAGACTTTCACAGAAGCTCATCGACGAATACACCCAGAACGCAAGCGTGCTGAAAATGCTCCTTGCCAGGATGAATGACCTGCAAGCCACGACACATGCCCTGGGTGGTGGCAGAAGAAGCGACCTCTGGAGCATCGTGTTCAAGCAAAGCGAGAAGATGAGGGAAGCCTTTGGACATACACTCCCCAAGAACCTCGCTCGATTGAAAGTGAAGATGAGCACCTTCAAGAAGGATGGCTATCCCTCACTGATAAGTGGCAAGATAGGCAATAAGAACACGGTGAAGATAACAGAGGAAGCTGGCAGAAGACTCGTGGCACTGAAAAGAAGCCGTGTGCCAGTGCTGACAGACTCTCAGATTTTCACCCAGTTCAACCAAGAGTGTGAGAGCCGTGGGTGGAAGCCCCTGAAGAGCATCCGCAGCTTGAAGATATGGCTTGACAGTGCAGCCGTGCAGCCATTGTGGTATGATGCCGTACATGGCGAGCAGAAGGCACACCAAAAGTTTGACCGCAGACACAAGACCCAACTTCCACAGATGAGGGATGCCCTCTGGTATGGTGACGGCACGAAGCTCAACCTCTACTACAAGGATGAGGATGGCAAGGTGAGAACCACGAGCGTGTATGAGGTGATAGATGCTTACTCAGAATGTCTCCTTGGTTTCTGCATCAGTGACAGCGAGGACTATGAAGCCCAGTACATGAGCTACAGGATGGCCATACAGGTGAGCGGACACAAGCCCTACGAAATCGTGTATGACAACCAGGGCGGTCACAAGAAGCTGGAGAACCAGGAGTTCTTCAAGAAGCTCTGTCACATACATCGCACCACCACCCCATACAATGGAGCGAGCAAGACGATCGAGAATCTTTTCTACAGGCTACAGAGCCAGGTACTTCACAAGGAATGGAACTTTACAGGACAGAACATCACCACCAAGAAGGAAACAAGCCGTCCGAACTTGGAGTTCATCGAGGCAAACAAGGACAGCCTTCCAACATACGACGAACTGAAAGCCATCTATCTGGAGGCAAGGAAGGAATGGAACGAAATGCCACACCCTGCCACTGGTGAAAGGAGAATCGACATGTATGAGAAGAGCGTGAACCCTGAGACCCCAGTGGTGACAGTGAGCGACATGGTGGAAATGTTCTGGGTACAGGCAGACCGCATGAGCACCTTCACCTCCAGTGGCATTGAGATAACCATCAAGGGCAAGAAGCGAACCTATGAGGTAATGAGCAGTCCTGGAGTACCGGATATAGAATGGCGAAGGAAGCATACCTACCAGAAGTTTGTGGTGAAATATGATCCATACGACTTCACAAGCATTCGCCTCTACTGGAAGGACAAAGCAGGACAGCTTAGATTTGAGAGAGTGGCTGAGCCATACCTGGTGATACACCGAGCCATACAGGAACAGACCGAGGGCGAGGCTCTTTTCATCAGGCAGCAGCGTGAGGCAACCGAGCAAAGTCGCATAGAGCGACAAGTGGAGGCAAGGCAAATCGAGTATGACGAGGGCGTGGCTCCTGAACAGCACGGCCTACGCACACCAAAGCTGAAGGGTGTGAGCAAGGAGGTGCAAAGACAGATAGACCGACGCACAAGGAAATACAGAGGTCAGCCAGAAGAACTGAGCATCGGCAAGGTGACCAAGAAAGTGAGCAACATCGACTGGGATAATATTTGCCAGGTGGTGGAGTTTGACGATACCAAGGCAATGGGAAAAATGTAATAACAATTTAAAATAAAGAAAGGAACTGAATCATGGAGTTTACAAACAAGGAAAAGGAACAGATAACAGGCAGACTGAGAATGTATGTGTCAAAGTTTGCGAGCCAAAACAAGGCCGTGGCAAGCATGAAGGGCACAAGTGCAGGAACCGTGAGCAACATCCTCAACGGCAAGTGGGAGAACATCAGCGAAGACATGTGGCGCAAGGTAAGCGACCAGGTTGGCACGGTGGGTGGCAACGATGAGGGCTGGCAGATTGTGGAGACACATGCCTTCCATGACATCACCCTTGCCATGCGTGATGCCCAGAATGACAAGAACGTGACCTGGGTGGTGGGCGAAGCAGGAAGTGGCAAGACCACCACGGCAAAGATCTTTGGCGAGGAAAACCGTGAGGTGTTCTACATCCTTTGCTCAGAAGACCTCCACAAGGGCGACTTTGTGAGAGAGATAGCCCACAAGATGGGCATCCGCACCGATGGGTACACGGTTAGGGAGTTATGGATAACCATCCAAAACGAGCTGATTCAGATGGATGCCCCTCTCCTGGTGTTCGACGAAGCCGACAAGCTCATCGAGAGCGTCTTCCAGTACTTCATCAGCCTCTACAACAAGATAGAGGACAAGTGTGGCGTGGTGTTCCTCTCCACCGATTACATCAAGACACGCATCAGCCGTGGCCTCAGATGCAAGAAGCGTGGCTACAAGGAGTTTTACAGCCGTATCGGCCGCAAGTACTTCGAGCTTGACGACACGACACCCCAGGATGTGTATGCCATTTGTACGGCAAACGGACTGAGCGACCGCAAGGACATCGAGGAAGTGATAACCGAGGCCGACGGCTGTGAGTACGACCTGAGAAGAGTGAAGAAGAGCGTGAGAAGAGTGAAGAAAATCAAAAGCATCAAGAAATGAGAGCATTGACTGTGAAAGAGGTGTTGAAGCAGAAGAAGCGCACCTTTGCCTTCAAGGGCGAGTGGAAGGAAGCCTTTGGCGAGCCAGAGCGTACAGGCGTGTGGTTTATCTGGGGCAACAGCGGCAACGGCAAGAGCAGCTTTGTGATGCAGCTTTGCAAGTACCTGTGTGAGTTTGAGCGTGTGGCATACGACAGCCTGGAGGAAGGCGACTCGCTCACCATGCAGAACACCTTGAAGAGATACGGCATGAGCGAGGTGAACAAATCCTTCTACCTGTTGAACGGTGAGAACATGAGGGAACTGAGCGACCGCCTTGACAAGCGCAAGAGCGTGAACATCGTGGTGGTGGATTCCTTCCAGTACACACAGATGAACTACAGGGAATACATCCGCTTCAAGGAGGCCCACCGTGACAAGCTCATCATCTTCATCAGCCATGCGCAAGGAAAGGCTCCAAGAGGCAGCGCAGCGCAAAGCGTGATGTACGATGCCACCTTGAAGATATGGGTGGAAGGCTTCAAAGCCTTTTCGAAAGGTCGCTTCATCGGGGAAAAGGGTGAATACACCATTTGGGACGAAGGAGCGAACAGATATTGGGGTGACGACTAAAAATGAATGAATCATGGAAGAAGTTATAAACAAAATCATGGAGTACATCCAGAAAAAGACCGAAAATTTCTCGTATATGGATCAGCAGATGATGTATGAC
>CAVBFV010000049.1:0-15663 GCA_963594575.1 Lachnospiraceae bacterium
TGCGACCACCTGTTCCCAAAACAGGAGCGCTACCGGGCTGCGCTACACCCCGCTTACTCATCTCTACGATACCTATTAAGCATTGCTTTAAGCATCATTTCTGAATTGCGAGTGCAAAGGTACTACATTTTTTCGATTCCACCAAATTTTTACCTAACTTTTTTCAAAAAAATATGCATTTAAATGCAAAATAGCTGGGAAACAGGCAAAAAACAAGGGCAACCCCTATCCGGAATTGCCCTTATACCTTATTATATATAGTGACGGCTAAAACCGCAACCATACTTGCTGAACTTTTAAATCAGAAACCGACTGCCCGAATCTGTCAAACCGAGAAGACCGGCAAATCTGATTTTACTTGATGATTCCCTCTTCTACGAAAATCTTCTTCAAGATCTGGACAGCCTGCTCAACCTGCTCTCTTGTGTGAGTAGCCATGAGTGCGAAACGTACCAATGTATCCTGAGGAGCACAAGCTGGAGGAATAACAGGGTTGATGAACACACCTGCATCGTAAGCCATCTTGGTAACAACGAATGTCTTCTCAGCATCGCGTACGTAGAGAGGAATGATAGGACTCTCTGTCTCGCCAATCTCGAAACCTTCCTCGCGGAAACGCTTCAAGGCATAGTTAGTTACATCCCAGAGATTCTCGAAACGCTCTGGCTCATTCTGAATGATGTGGAGAGCCTCGAGAGCAGCAGCTGTAGCAGCTGGAGTGTTAGAGGCGCTGAAGATGTAAGTACGGCAGTTGTGACGGAGGAAGTTGATAGTATCCTTGTCTGATGCGATGAAACCACCGATAGAAGCCAGACTCTTGGAGAATGTACCCATGATGAGGTCTACCTCGTCGGTCAGACCGAAATGGTCGCAGACACCACGACCCTGCTTGCCGAATACGCCAAGACCATGAGCCTCGTCTACCATGATAGAGCAGTTGTACTTATGCTTGAGCTTTACAATCTCAGGCAAGTTAGCCAAGTCGCCCTCCATAGAGAACACACCGTCAACAACAATGAGCTTGATAGCCTCCTGAGGAAGCTTAGAGAGCACGCGCTCCAAATCTTCCATATCGTTGTGCTTGTAGTGAAGCTGGGTAGCGAATGAGAGGCGGCGGCCATCTACGATACTTGCGTGGTCGCGGTCATCGCAGATAATATAGTCGTTACGACCTACTACGCAAGCCAAGACACCCTGGTTAACAGAGAATCCTGTAGAGAAACACAAAGTTTCATCCTTGCCCATAAACTCAGCAAGCTCCTTTTCGAGCTGCACGTGCAAATCGAGCGTACCATTGAGGAAACGGCTTCCTGCACAACCAGAACCATACTTGTCGAGCGCAGCCTTAGCTGCATCAATAACACGCTGGTCATTAGTCAAACCCTGATAAGCATTAGAACCGAACATCAGAATCTTATGACCATCGATGTCGGTTACCTCTGTCATCTGCTTACTTGTGATCTCGCGGAAATATGGATACACACCGGCAGCCATATACTTCTGAGGTTCACGATAATTCTTGTATCTTTCTTGTAATTGTCCCATTATTAATAGGTGTACTTTATTTTCTATTTTTATTCTTTTCTAAGTTTCAGGGTGCAAAGATACAAAAAAGAACTCAATAAACGGCTTTTTTTATAAGAAAGTTTACTTTTATAGTTTTTTTAATCGATATTTCTTGTTATTTTGGGTATTTTTATTACTTTTGTAGCCTAAATTTTACAAACTCTTGACTATATAATGAAGAAAAAGATACTTTTCATCATGAATCCGATTTCAGGAACAGCCAGCAAGGCGGCAGTTCCCAGTCTGATAGATTCTGGTTTGGACAAAGAGCTTTTTGAGTACGAGATAAGAATGACTGAAAGAGCTGGGCACGCTTCGGAAATTGCTACCGAAGCGAAGAACAACCATGTAGATGTGGTTGTGGCGGTTGGCGGCGATGGAACCGTCAACGAGGTGGCCCGCTCGCTGGTTCACTCCGATACTGCCCTCGGCATTCTGCCTTGCGGTTCGGGCAACGGATTGGCAAGACATCTGCTGCTCCCGATGAACCTGAAGAAATGCATAGAGGTCATCAACCAATGCGAGATTAGAGATCTGGATTTTGGTGTCATCAACGACCACCCGTTTTTCTGCACCTGCGGCATGGGCTTTGACGCTTTCGTCAGCATGAAGTTTGCCGAGAGCGGAAAGCGTGGTCCTATCACTTATGCTGAAAACATCCTGCGCGAGGGATTGAAGTATAAGCCTGAGACTTACACCCTGGAGGACGAGACGGGCACCAAGCAGTATAAGGCGTTCCTCATTTCCTGTGCCAACGCATCGCAGTATGGCAACAATGCCTATATTGCCCCGCAAGCATCCATGAGCGACGGACTGATGGATGTTGTCATCATGGAACCGTTTGATGTCATCGAGGCGCCTCAGGTAAGTTTCGACATGTTCAACAAGACGCTGGACAAGAACTCGAAGATCAAGTCATTCCGCTGCAAGAAGCTCCACATCACCCGCAGTCAGCCTGGCGTAATCCACTACGATGGCGACCCTGTAATGACGGGTGCAGAGATTGATGTTCATCTGGAAGAAAAGGGAATCAAGATGGTAGTGAACCCGTTTGCAAACAAGAACGACCGCAAGCCGAACATGATCCAGTCTGCCTTTGCCGATTTCTTCAACGACATCAATGCCGTGCGCGATGATATTCATAAAGACATCCAGCGCCAGAGCAAAAGAGTAGAAGCTATCAGCAAACTGGTACAGAAGAAGCTGAACCTTTAAGGGAATGTTGAGTGTTGAATGTTGAATGTTGAATTTAGAGGGAGTGTTGAGTGTTGAATTTAGAGGGAATGTTGAGTGTTGAATGTTGAGTGTTGAATTTAGAGGGAGTGTTCATTCAACATTCAACACTCAACATTCAACACTCCTAGAAAAGATAGAATTCTTCCGTTATTTTCCTATACCATTCCGAACGTTTTCCATGCGAATCCATCATTGTTTCAACATGCTCTTCATAAGGCGAAACACGATGCTTGGCAAAACTCAGCATAAAACGTTTTGGCTGTTTGCGTTCCACCGTCTTTACGCCACATTTTCGAATAAGATAAAAGCCTAATATACAAGACTCTGCAACAAACTGCTCCACTACTTCTACGGGAACAATTGCAGAGAAAACACCATCATCAGAAAGCAGCCGTTTTACACCCGCAAACAAATCGCGGAACGGAAGACTGTCCGTATGTCTCGCCATCGTCCTCTTACTGTCCGGATTTTTCAAGCTATCAACAAAGAACGGAGGATTGCTCACTATCGCATCAAAAACACCGGCAGCCTTCAAACCTTCAGCAGTTTCCAAAGCCTCAGCAGTTTCCGAAGTTCCCCCGAAATCCTGCAGTCTGCAGCATTCTATTTCCACCCTGTCGCGAAACGGACTTGCCATCACATTCTCCCTCGCCTGTCCGCAGGCATCAGCATCCATATCAATCCCCACTACCTCAGCTTCAGGAAAACGCTGCGCCATCATGAGCGAAATCAGTCCCGTTCCGGAACCAATGTCCAGAATCCGCCTGCCACCTTGCGCCCATGCACCCAGCAAAACGCCGTCAGTTCCCACTTTCATGGCACAACGGTCTTGCTCTATTTCAAACTGTTTAAATCGAAAATTACCCATAAATTCTTCTGTTTCTTTACAGAAGAAAACGCAGCCGCCGCCGATTTATTTTATCGCAAACAGCAGAAAATGCCACTTCCACCTGCAAAAGCAGCTACTTACATTTATAAAAACGGGTACTAATATATAGAAAAAGCACTTTTATGATGAAATAATCTATTATCTTCCACGATATTTCACAAAAAATGAGTACCTTTGCACGGAAAATAGAAATCATAACAAAAAAAATGGATAATAGAAGAACAAGTACCCGAATACAAATGATTGCAGATTACGAGGGCGACCCGAAAACCCTGATCGAAGACCAGGAAGAAGGTTTGTACCCTGCCCTCTGCATGCGAGATATTGTAGTTTTCCCTACCAACATGACCCCTATCGTTGTGGGCAGAAAGGAAAGTCTGAATCTCGTCCGGATGCTGGAAAAGAAGCCAGATACAACATTCTGTGTATTCTGCCAGAAGAATAAAGACATAGAATCGCCTAACGAAGAAGACCTTTACCCTGTAGGCGTCTTCGCCAAACTGATTAAGGTTATCAAGATGCCTGGCACAGACCAGATGAGCATCATCATCCAGGGTCTGGGCAGATGTCAGATGAAACATCTCGTTCAAAAAGAGCCTTACACAGTAATTGACGTAAAAAGTCTTCCGGAGAAATGGCCTGACGAGAACAACGATGAACTCTTCAGAATGCTCTACGAGAACTTCCATTACGAAGCGACAGACTATATCAAATCAAACGCCAACTATAATGATGATGCCATCCAGGCCATCAACGAACTCTCGAGCATTCACATGCAGTGCAACTTCATGTGCTCCCTCCTCCCTTTCTCCATCGAGGATAAAATCAAGATGCTGAAAGAGGAAAATCTCAGCGAGCGCATCATGATTGCCATCAGATCTCTAAACAAGGTGCGCCATCTGCTACGCATCCAGACTGAGATTGAGAACAAAACCCACTACGACCTTGATGAGCAGCAGAAGGAATACTTCCTCAAGCAGCAGATTAAGAACATCAGGGAAGAACTGGGAGAAGGCAACGCCAGTCCGGAGAAGAAGGAGATTCTGGAGAAGGCGAAACTGAAGAACTGGAGCGAGGAAACTGCCAAAATCTTCAAGAAAGAAATTGCCAAGCTCGACACCCTGAACCCGCAGAGTCCTGACTATTCGATACAGATAGGATTCCTGCAGACCATGGTAGATTTGCCTTGGAACTCCTACACCCAGGACGACCTCAGTCTGACCCGTGCCAAGCGCATTCTGAACCACGACCACTACGGCATGGAGAATGTGAAGGAGCGCATCCTGGAATTCCTCGCCGTAAGAGCGCTGAACGGCGGCGGAAAGAGTCCTATCCTTTGCCTCTACGGTCCTCCAGGCGTGGGCAAGACCAGTCTGGGCAAGAGCATCGCAGCAGCCATGAAGCGCAAGTATGTTCGCATGTCGCTGGGCGGTCTGCACGATGAAGCCGAAATCCGCGGTCACCGCCGCACCTATGTAGGAGCCATGCCGGGCCGCATCATCAAGAACATGCTGAAGGCAGGCAGCAGCAATCCGGTCTTCATCCTCGACGAGATTGACAAGGTGGCGCAGAGCAACTTCAACGGCGATCCAGCTTCAGCCCTGCTCGAAGTGCTGGACCCGGAACAGAACAATGCCTTCCACGACAACTATCTCGATATGGATTACGACCTCTCCAAGGTGCTCTTCATCGCCACCGCCAATGACCTGAGCGTCATTCCGCGTCCGCTCCTCGACCGTATGGAGCTGATAGAAGTAGGCGGTTACATTACCGAAGAGAAGACAGAGATTGCCAAGCGCCATCTCGTACCGGAAGAGCTGGAAAGCACCGGTCTCGACAAGGTTTCGCCAAAGGTAAGCTTCAACAAGAATGCCCTCGAATTCATCATCGAGCACTATACCCGGGAGAGCGGCGTAAGACAGCTGAAGAAGCAGATAGACAAGAGTCTGCGCAAGATGGCTTACAAACTGGCCTGCAACCAGGAGCTGAAGAACTACACCATCACCCCTGACGAAGTAAAAGACCTGCTGGGCAATCCGCCGTTCAACCGCGACATCTACCAGGGCAACGACTACGCAGGAGTGGTAACCGGACTCGCCTGGACCTCAGTAGGCGGCGAAATTCTCTACATCGAAACCTCGCTCAGCAAGGGCAAGGCAGGCAAGCTCACCCTCACCGGAAATCTGGGCGACGTGATGAAGGAATCAGCCATTATCGCACTGGAATACGTCAAGTCGCACATCGACCTGCTGCAGGCAGACTACCGCATCTTCGAGCAGTGGAACATCCACATCCACGTGCCTGAGGGAGCCACCCCGAAAGACGGTCCTTCTGCCGGAATCACCATCGCCACCAGCATCGCCTCAGCCATCACCCAGCGCAAGGTTCGTGCCAACACAGCCATGACCGGCGAGATTACCCTCCGCGGCAAAGTGCTCCCGGTAGGCGGAATCAAGGAGAAGATTCTGGCAGCCAAGCGGGCTGGAATCAAACACATCGTGATGTGCAAGGAAAACCAGAAGAACGTAGAGGAAATACCGGAGAAATATCTCAAGGGCGTAGAGTTCCACTATGTAGAGAACGTAGCTGATGTCTGGCAGTTTGCGCTGACCGACGAGAAGGTGAAAAACCCTACAGACTTCAGCATTCAGGAAAATGATAAAAAATAATAGAAATGAAATTTGAATTACAAGTAACAGATAAAGCAAGCGATGCGCGTACAGGCATCATCACCACCGACCACGGACAGATCAAGACCCCTATCTTCATGCCCGTAGGAACCGTGGGAAGCGTGAAGGGCGTCCACTTCGAGGAACTCAAGAAGCAAGTCATGGCACAGATTATCCTCGGCAACACCTATCACCTCTACCTCCGCCCAGGTCTTGACGTCATCAGGGCTGCAGGCGGCTTGCACAAGTTCAACGGCTGGGACCGTCCTATCCTCACCGACAGCGGCGGCTTCCAGGTCTTCTCGCTCACCGGCATCCGCAAGCTCAAGGAAGAAGGCTGCGAGTTCCGCTCCCACATCGACGGCAGCAAGCACTTCTTTACACCGGAGAACGTGATGGACACCGAGCGCGTCATCGGAGCCGACATCATGATGGCCTTCGATGAATGTCCGCCGGGACAGAGCGATTACCAGTACGCCAAGAACAGCCTCATGCTCACCCAGCGCTGGCTAGACCGCTGCATCAAGCGGTTCAACGAAACCGAGCCCCTCTACGGCTATCAGCAGAGTCTCTTCCCTATCGTTCAGGGCTGCACCTTCCCGGACCTGCGCCGCGAAGCAGCCAAATACATTGCCGACAAGGGAGCCGACGGAAATGCCATCGGCGGACTTGCCGTAGGAGAGCCTACCGAGGTGATGTATGAGATGATAGAAGTAGTGAACGAAATCCTGCCGAAAGACAAGCCGAGATATCTGATGGGCGTAGGAACCCCGCAGAACATCCTCGAAGCCATCGAGCGCGGCGTAGACATGTTCGACTGCGTAATGCCGACCCGCAACGGCCGCAACGCCATGCTCTTCACCTATCAGGGCACGATGAACATGCGCAACAAGAAGTGGGAGAAAGATTTCAGTCCGGTAGATCCCGACGGCTGCGACATCGACCTCGTAACCACGAAGGCCTACCTCCACCACCTCTTCAAGGCACAGGAGCTGCTGGCGATGCAGATAGCCAGCATCCACAACCTCTCTTTCTATCTGCGCCTCGTAACCGACGCCCGCCATCATATCGAGCAGGGCGATTTCGTGGCATGGAAGAATTCCATCATCGACCAGCTTGGCCGAAGAATTTAAGTAAGCAAGCATAATGAAAGATTTTAAGAAAATAAGAAAACACCGCCGGCTCTACCGCAGCGGCAGATGGGCTGCCCGCAAGTTCGGGTGGCTCATCAGGGCTGTGCGCTGGCTGGCTCACAAGCTCCGGTTCCTGCGCATATTCAGGTTTCTCAACCCGTTCAGGTACATCAAGAAGCTCGACTGGTACATTATCAAGAAGTTTCTGGGCTACTATTTCTTCTCCATCGCCCTGATCATCTCCATCGCCATCGTCTTCGACTTCAACGAGAACCTGTCAAAATTCACAGAGCACCATGCACCGGCGCGCGCAATCATCTTCGATTACTACGCCAACTTCGTGCCCTATTTTGCCAACCTCTTCAGTGCGCTGTTCGTGTTCGTGGCGGTCATACTCTTCACCACCAAGCTGGCTAGCAATTCCGAAATCATCGCCATCCTGGCGTCGGGAGTATCCTTCAAGCGTCTCCTCCGCCCATACATGATTACCTGCGTGCTGCTCTCAGCCCTCTCCTTCGGACTCTCAGCCTACGTCATTCCCCACGGAACCGTCATCAGGCAGAACTTCGAGACGATGTACAAGAACAAGAAGAAGAATACCAGTGCCGAGAATGTACAGCTGCAGGTAGACAAGGGAGTGATTGCCTATATGCAGCATTACGACAACAGCATGAAACGCGGCTACGGATTCTGTCTCGACAAATTCCAGGACAAGAAACTCGTAAGCCACCTTACAGCGATGGACATCCAGTACGACACCATTTCCGACAGCAAGTATCACTGGAAACTGAGCAACTGGAAAATCCGCAAGCTCCAGGGCATGAAGGAGCATATTACGAGCGGAGCCCAGAAGGACACCGTCATCATGATGGAACCTACCGACCTGGTCTATTCCAAGGGTCAGCAGGAAACCTTCACCAGTCCTGAGCTCCGCGATTACATCTCCAAGCAGATCAACCGCGGTTCGGGCAACGTAGTGCAGTACGAGGTAGAATACCACAAGCGCATCGCCTCTTCCTTCGCTTCGTTCATCCTCACCATCATCGGCGTCTCCCTCTCAGCCCGCAAGCGCAAGGGCGGCATGGGAGCAGCATTGGGCGTAGGACTTGCGCTGAGTTTCGGCTACATCATGCTGCAGACGGTTTCTGCCACCTTCGCCATCCAGGCCAACTTCCCGCCTGTTCTGGCAGCGTGGCTTCCAAACTTCCTCTTCGCCATCGTAGCCTACTTCTGCTACCGCAAGGCACCGAGGTAATTATCAATTAATAATTAAGAGTTTATAGTTTATAGCAGCCGTGCCCCCCTATAAACTATAAACCGTAAACTGTAAACTATAGAAGAATGTATTTCGACGAATTAGATTTAAACGACAACGTGCTCGACGCATTATACGACATGCGCTTCGACACATGCACTCCAGTACAGGAAAAGTGCATTCCAGAGATATTAGAAGGTAACGATGTCTTGGGCGTAGCCCAGACCGGAACCGGCAAAACCGCAGCCTATCTGCTGCCAGTATTGAGCAAGCTCGATGACGGCGGTTATCCGAAAGACGCCATCAACTGCGTCATCATGTCACCAACCCGCGAACTCGCCCAGCAGATAGACCAGGCGATGCAAGGCTTCGGCTATTACCTGCAGGGCGTGAGCAGCGTAGCCGTATACGGCGGCAACGACGGCAACCGTTACGATCAGGAGTTGCGCAGCCTCCGCATGGGCGCCGATGTAGTCATCGCCACCCCGGGCCGCCTCATCTCCCATATCTCTCTGGGCAATGTAGACCTCAGCAAGGTAAGCTTCTTCATCCTCGACGAAGCCGACCGCATGCTCGACATGGGTTTCTCTGACGACATCAAGACCATCGCGGCAAAACTGCCAAAGACCTGCCAGACCATCATGTTCTCGGCAACCATGCCTGAGAAGATAGAAGAGTTGGCTAAGACCCTGCTCAAGAATCCGGTAGAAATCAAACTTGCCGTCAGCAAGCCAGCCGAGAAAATCAAGCAGGAAGCATACGTATGCTACGAAACCCAGAAGATGACCATCATCAAGGACATCTTCAAGGCGGGCGACCTGAAGCGCGTCATCGTCTTCAGCGGCAGTAAATTCAAGGTGAAGCAACTCGCAGCTTCCCTCCAGCAGATTGGAGTAAACTGCGGAGCCATGCACAGCGACCTGGAACAGGCTGAACGCGATGATGTGATGTTCAAGTTCAAGAGCGGACAGTATGATGTTCTCGTAGCTACCGACATTGTGGCGCGCGGAATCGACATCGATGATATTGAGATGGTCATCAATTACGATGTTCCTCACGATACAGAAGATTACGTTCACCGCATCGGCCGTACAGCCCGTGCCAACCGCGATGGTAGAGCCATCACCTTCGTGAGCGAAGAAGACCAGTACTGGTTCCAGCAGATAGAGAAGTTCCTGGAGAAGGTGGTAGACAAAATGCCTCTCCCTGAGGGATGCGGCGAAGGTCCTGAATACATCAAGCTCAACAAGCCGAAGAAGAAAGGCGCAAACGGAAGAAACAACAGACGCGGTAACGGCGGAAACGGCGAGGGCGGAAAGAACAGCGCCAAGAACCGCCGACAGAAAGACCGCGACCAGACTTCTCACAAGCGCAAGCCAAACAAGCCAAACGAGCGTCAGGAAAAAGCGCCACGCAACAACGAACAGCAGCCACAGCAGGGTAACAGGCAGCAGAACGCAAAGCAGCAGCCACAGCAAGGTAACAGGCAGCAGAACGCAAAACAGCAGCCTCAGCAGGGTAACAGGCAGCAGAACGCAAAGCAGCAGAACAGAAAGCCAGCCCAGCCAGGCGAACAGCCAAAGAACAGCAACAGCCAGAAGCGCCGCAATAACAGCAATAACAGCAACCAGCAGCGTCCAGGCACCGAGAACAATGTTCGCCCAGGCAGCAACGGCCGTGGCAGAGGCGTAGCCCAGAAAAAGGGCGACAAGCCGGCTGCACGCAAGCACACCCCTATCGTAAATCCACAGAAGAAAGAAAACGCTGTGAAGACATTCATCAAGCGCATCTTCGGATTCAAGAAATAGGTAAATAATCATCTTTTAAAAAAGGAAAGAGGAATGATGAAAGAGCTATCCCTCACCCCGCTCATGACCATCAGCCTCACACTGACGATCGGAATCATCATAGCCAAATGGGGCTATGATGATTTCAACATGCGCTTCTGGCTCATCATCTCCATCATTTCATGCGCCCTTGGCAGCATCATCTTTTTCCTTACTGAGTTCTTAAGCCAAAAAACTTACTTCAGCAGGAGCCACCAGTTTCTCATCTTCTCCCAATGCGTGATGATTCATTTATGCATCCTGAGCCTTGGGGCTTTTCTTACCTGTAAGCAAATAACAGATTCCCAAACCTCTACACAACTGAAAAACTGGCAGGAACTGTCTTGCCTCACACGGGCAAAAATCAATACCGAACGCTATAAAAGCAATATTGAAAGCAAACTGGTTTCCCTTCACGTAAAACAGCAAGACTATGCAGTCATCGCAGCCATGGCGCTGGGCGACAAGAGCGCACTCGACTCGAACACCCGAAACAGTTACTCCATTTCCGGAGCCAGTCATATCCTGGCAGTAAGCGGACTTCATATAGGCATAATCTTCCAGCTTTTCATCTTTCTGCTAGGCGGCAGAAAGTACTCAGTTTACACCATCATCCTGTCCCTCATCTCCATCTGGACCTACGTTTTTCTCATAGGATTGCCGGCAAGTGCAGTCCGTGCAGCCATCATGCTTTCAGCCTACAGCTTAAGTTTAGCTTTCCATCGTACCGGTCTGCCGCTCAACACCTTAGCCTCAGCTTATATATTTATGCTCTTCATCAGTCCGCTCTACCTTTTCGAGTTGAGTTTCCAGCTTTCGTTCCTTGCCGTAGCCTCCATTCTGCTGTTCTTCTCACCCCTTTACTCCCTCCTCCCCATCCGCAGCCGTTTCATCCGTTGGGCATGGGGACTCCTTTGCGTTTCACTGGCAGCCCAGATAGGAACCCTTCCGGTCATCGTCTACACCTTCGGCAGAATATCGTGCTATTCACTTCTCACCAATTACATCGCCATTCCCGCAGCAACCCTCATCCTATATCTTGGAGCAGCCTTAATCCTGTTCTCCCCACTCACGTTATGGGCGCCCATAGCACCGGTTGTCGCCCCACTCATCAGCCTTACATCAGGCACCCTGACCAGCATCACCCAGTTTTTGAATACAGCCATAAAACTGATCAGCATGCTGCCTGGAGCAAGCATCGAAAACGTAAGAATCAGTCTGCCTCAGGTAATCGGTCTCTACGCTATCATCCTGCTCATTTATGCCCTATGGCGCAGGATAGATAAACAGAAGTCGTCAGAATGCAAGATTCCCCAAAACAGAAATAAAGGCTTAACCCCGAAAAACGGCTCTTATATAATAAGGTGTGCGTACACAAAAGCGCTACAAAACGTGGCTAAAAATGTTAAAAAATGACTTTTTTCTACTTTTTCTGCATTTTTTCTTTCTTTTTGTTGGTGTTTTCGAGAAAAACATGTACCTTTGCAAGCAGAAATAAAAAATAAGAATTTAAACACAATAAAAGATTAAAGATTATGAAAGCATCTGAAGTAATCGCGAATCTCCAAAGAAGATTCCCAAACGAGCCTGAGTACATTCAGGCAGTTAGTCAGGTCCTCGGTACAATCGAGGAAGAGTACAACAAGCACCCAGAGTTTGAGAAGGCAAACCTCATCGAGCGTCTCTGCATTCCAGACCGCATCATCCAGTTCCGCGTATCTTGGGTAGATGATAAGGGCAACGTTCAGACTAACATGGGTTACCGCGTTCAGCACAACAACGCGATTGGCCCTTACAAGGGAGGTCTTCGTTACCACAAGTCAGTAAACTTGGGTATTTTGAAGTTCTTGGCTTTCGAGCAGACATTCAAGAACTCTCTTACTACTCTCCCAATGGGTGGTGCTAAGGGTGGTTCAGACTTCTCTCCACGTGGCAAGAGCAACAACGAGGTAATGCGTTTCTGCCAGGCTTTCATGACTGAGCTTTACCGTCACATGGGTCCAGACGAGGATGTTCCAGCTGGTGACATCGGTGTAGGTGGCCGTGAGGTAGGTTATCTCTTCGGAATGTACAAGAAGTTGACACACCAGTTCCAGGGCGTCTTGACCGGTAAGGGTCAGGAGTTCGGTGGTTCATTGATCCGTCCTGAGGCTACAGGTTACGGTAACGTATACTTCCTCTGCAACATGCTCGCTACCAAGGGTATTGACATCAAGGGCAAGACTGTTTTGGTTTCAGGTTCAGGTAATGTAGCGCAGTACACTATGGAGAAGTTGCTCCAGTTGGGTGCTAAGCCAGTTACATGTTCAGATTCAGACGGTTATATCTACGACCCAGACGGAATCGACCGCGAGAAGCTCGATTACATCATGGAGCTCAAGAACGTAGAGCGTGGCCGTATCAAGGAATATGCAGAGAAGTATGGTGTAAAATATGTTGCGGGTGCTAAGCCTTGGTTTGAGAAGGCAGACATCGCTCTCCCATCAGCTACTCAGAACGAAATCAACGAGGAGGCAGCCAAGGCTCTCATCGCCAACGGCGTAATCGCAGTAAGCGAGGGTGCTAACATGCCTTCTACTCCAGAGGCTATCAAGGTATTCCAGGATGCTAAGATTCTCTACTCTCCAGGTAAGGCAGCCAACGCAGGTGGTGTTGCAGTATCAGGTCTTGAGATGAGCCAGAACTCAGAGCGTCTGAAGTGGTCTCGTGAGGAGGTTGATGCTAAGCTCCACGACATCATGAACGATATTCACGCTAACTGCGTGAAGTATGGTACTGAGCCAGACGGTTACGTAAATTACGTAAAGGGTGCAAACGTAGCCGGCTTCCTGAAGGTAGCTAAGGCTATGATGGCTCAGGGCATTGTATAAGGCATCTTTTATTTTTGGTGATGATTAAAATTCATTCCAGAGTATTTATTAAATATCAAATAGCGGGTCTGTGAAAGATCCGCTATTTTTGTGTCTACTCCTTCCCCCACTCCTTCTTTACATCAAAGCAGGGACAGGCTTTGTTGGCAAATTCATTATGACCATGAATCGTGGCTAATGGATATTCCTCCTTCAGCTGCTCGATGAGCGAGCGCATTGCCGCTTTCTGGTCTCGGGTTCTTGTATCCTTCGGCTTGCCTTTCTTCGATAAGCCGCCGATGTAGCAAATGCCTATACTGATGGAATTATGGCCCTTGCAATGGGCGCCAACCTCCTCTATCGCACGGCCTACATGAATGCTGCCGTCACGATAAATCACGAAATGATAACCTATGCAGCGCAATCCGCGCTCCCGGTGCCAGCGGTCAATATCCGCCACCGTGAAGTTTCTGCCTTCCTTGGTCGCACTGCAATGAATGATGATTTCTTTTATCTTACGCATGCTATTGAATATTATTTATTGAAAAATAAGCAGATAATTGAAGGGGATTTCGTCAACACCCAAATCCCTGATAAACAAATTGATTCTGCACGATAGATGCTTTTTCTTCATCCTCTTGAATTCCTCATCCAACAACTGGCAAAATTCATTATAGCATTTTTCTGATTGCGTAACGATTCCGGTATAATGAGACTTGCCCAGAATGATACTCTTGTTTCTCAGACGTAGCGGACCGTTGCCAGGCACGAAGCGAGCTCTGCGCCCAACAGAACGAGGCACGTAATTGGATCTTAACAGAATAACAGGCTTGATAACAATTTCATATTTTCCTCTTTCATACTTATTTTTCTTCTTTGTCTCCGACACCTTCTTTTGCTTGGTAGGAATGAGAGAAATCTTATAACGTCCTGCTGGCAAATGATGGTTTGGACGTTCTAAGGTGTCGCAGAAAATCTTGCCACCTATAACCATTGTGCCATCCACACTCCATGGAGTGAAGCGACGGCGGAATATATTGATGTTCATGATAATTTACAATTAATAATTGATAATGAATATTTGAATCTTAGGTCAAGGCCGGTCATTAAGGCTGATTCCAGAATCGAAAAACTTAATGACACTTAGTGACCTTGACCCTTAATAACCCCCCGAAATTATATGGTAGGTGAAACTTTCTGATAATGTCTGTCTGGCAATACGCTGATTAAACCCTGGCGTTTCCAGTTTTTCAGCATCTGTTTCACTGATTCATGAGTGGCACTTGCCCCCTTAACAGCAACGCTCTGCTGCTCTGCCTGTTCGAAGGTGAAAGTTACGTCCAAACGCTCGAAGATGGAATCATTCTTACCCCGACGACAACGGTCCCAAGCAGATTGGCAGCAATAATCCTTTGATGAGAAAGCCTCTTCAATACGGCTGCGGAAGAAGTAGAGCGCATTATCCAACTGATAGTCAGCCAGCACATCAAAGACATTCAGCATGGCTGGCGTCTGCATCTTCACGAGCATTCCCTTCCACAAGTCAGGCGACTCCTTCAGCTGTTTCTCGGCTCCATTGAAACCGTGCTTCTGAATCAGCGTTTCCAGAACCTTGCAGAGCATGATGCAGGTCATCATTCTCATGGTGGTTGGACAGATACGGAAACGCTGGCGGGCTTTCACCTTGTCGTCATTTTTCATCGTTTCCAGTCTGATCTGTTCCAGCCATTCCCTACCCTTATCCTCCAGCTTGGGCAGAACCACCTCACCGGTCAGCAAAGGCAGAAGATGAGCAATCTGAATGATGCGGTCGCGCTGGCGTTCGTTCATTACATGCATGTTGTCTGAAAGCGGAGTGAAGGTATTGTCGGGCGTTTTTGCCACGATGATACGGCTCTGAAAGCCATCCGTATAATTACTTACCACTCGATAGAGTGCATCAGGCGTTCCGCACATCACTACGTTCCATAACAGTCTGTCAATGTGAACATTCACCGCATCCGCACTTCTTGCCTCACGCTCATAACTCGTACCGTCGTAAGCCTGTCTTAACATGACGGAAAAATCGCTCATCGCCGATTTCCACTTCTGCGCCACGGTGTCAGCTTCCGGAGTAAACGAGAAGGCGTGCTTGCCTTCCGTATTAGCTAATCTTTCAGCCAGATTCGCCACCGTATTGTTCAGCGTCAAGCATCTTACAGGCAGTTTCGGCTCTTCCGGCTGCTCCTTCTTGTTCTTGG
>CAVBFV010000050.1:0-15541 GCA_963594575.1 Lachnospiraceae bacterium
TTATGGAAATTAATAGATAGAAAAAGGGTGCGTCATGGACTTATGACACACCCTCAGAGCGTAGAAAAAATAATAAAGTATGAACAATATCAACTGAATAGAGGACTAAATGTGGAATTTGATTTCATTCAGCCAAGCCTGGACACTGAAGCAGGGACAGGACTTGTGGACGTTCGGGAGATCACGATGACCTAGGATCTCGGCTTCGGGATAGTCTACGCACAGACTCGTCAGGAGATTCTGGAGCGACTGCTTCTGAGCCTTCGTACGGGTATCTGCCGGATTGCCGTCGGCGTCGAGACCGCCTTCGTAACAGATGCCGATACTGTGTGCATTGAAATGGCGGGCGTGGGCGCCGATTTCTGACTCGGGACGTCCGGGGTAGATGACGCCGTCTTTCGTGATGTAATAGTGATAACCGATGCTGCGGAAACCACGGGCTAAATGACAGGCTTCGAGCTTTTCGAAGGTGAAGTCCTGGGTGACGCGTGTGGCTGAACAGTGAATGACAATAAGTGATATTTTTCTTGTGTTTTTCATAGTGCTGAATCTTTAAAGGGTTGATACTACTGGCAGCTCTGCACACAAAAGGCAGAGGCTACGGCGGTGAGAACGGTAATGACGAAATTCAGAATTTTCTTGAGTGTTTCTCTTTTCATTTTCATTTGATTTTTAAGGTTAATAAATGGATTGGGGGCTCGGATTTCCTATATCCGGGCGATACTGGAGAAGGAAGGCTGACAGGATGAGCAGATGGGCTTGATAGCGCGTGTTTCAATGCTGCTTGCTATATGGATGAATAGCCGGGGGTGCTATAGCCGAATCCCGGACTGCATCCTGTCTAAAACCTTCTTTCTTCATCTACTGGCGAAGGGGTTACTCCAGGCCGTCGCTACCATCGGAGCCGCTGCTCTCGGTGTTGCCTGATCCGCCAGTCTGTGTTGAGTCGCCACCCTGGTTTGTGCCGCCACCCTGGGTGGTATCGCCTGTGTTATCCTTGCCGCCTTCTGGTGGAGTAACATCTCCTGTTACGGCTGTGGCCTTCTTCAGGGATGCATCGAGGTTCAGACTGTTTGCCTTGAACTCACCGGTGCCACGGCACGAAGCTTCAGTCCGGCAATGTTCTTGGTGATGCTGAACTCCTTCTCGGAGGCAGCACCTTCCTTGTTCTTGATGCCGATGCTGAAGATGGCGAGGTCGGGAATCTTCACGGCGATACCCTGCAGAACCAGTTCTCTTACGCAGCTCACCATGTCGGTGAGCATACCCTTGATGGCTCCCTTTGAGAACGGGGTGTTGTGACTTTCCATGTGCTCTGCGAGTTCATCAAGACCATAGGTCTGGGTGATTACAGGGTAGGCGAAAAACTTGCCGTTAGCGGCGCTCAACTTCTCGTTGACATACTTCTTCAATGTGTACAGAATCATAGTGTCTTCATTTTAAGGTTAATAAATTGTGTTTGTGTTGTAGGGGGCGCTGCGCATTGCCTCTTGGTGGTATGAGATGTTATCTCTGAACCACAATGCAAAGATACGAAATCGGTGAGTGGTCAACTCACAGTTGCTCATACTTGCTCATGTTTTATCATACTTTTTCATAGATTCTTTTTTCTCTGGAGTTTATAAGCCCATTATAATCAATCATCATTTGCTTGAATCTTACAAAAACAAGTAAGTCGGCAAAAGCTATGGATGGCAGTCTCCTTATCGCACTTTTAAGGGGTGATGTGCAATATAATAACAGTTTTTTATCAAGCTGCTAAATAAACTTAAAAATCACTGTGTTTATGCGGAATAGTGATGTATTATAATTACCTTTGTAATTAAATATGCATCTGCATATGGCAAATAATAGACTGATAAAATGACAACAGACAATAAAGACAACAAACTCTCAATAGGAAGTAGCGATTATGCTGAGATACTGCGACACGCTGTCGCAGTAATTGAGCATGCACGGACAGAAATAGCCCGACATGTCAATGGCTACGTATCTACCGCCTATTGGGAGATTGGTCAAATGCTTCATGAGCGCAAGATTGAAAGTGGGTATGGTGACAGCGTTGTAAGAAGATTGTCAGCAGACCTGAAAGAACGATACCCGAAGATGGGTGTTTCACCACGTCAACTTTGGAACATGAAGAAATTTTATGAACGTTACGCGGGACATGATGAAAAAGTGCTACGCTCCGTAGCACTTTTGCCGTGGTCGCACAATCTGCTACTGCTGAGCAAGGGATTTAATGATGAAGCCACGCTATAGGGAAAGCCTATCGGAGTGGCGGATTATCAGTTGATAGTACCGAAAGAAAAATTACAGAAAGTCCTTGCTGATGAGATTAAGGCATTTAGTGAGGAGAAAGAAAACAAAGAAACATTATAATATGGACATTCAAAGAATAAATCTGCATACATCCGCTTTCAACGAGATAACGCATTACATTGAGAGCGATAATGGCAAAGAAAAGGTTGAAGTCTGGTTTGCACGCGAGCTTCAGTCGGTTCTTGGCTATGCACGTTGGGAGAATTTCACTATAGCTATAGGTAGAGCCGTGGAATCATGTAAGTCGCAGAATATCAACGTGGATGACCATTTTCGTGAGGTCACGAAAATGCTAAACTTAGGGGAGTGATAATTATGGCAAAGAAATTTGAAATACGAAACAGTACGGCGGAATTCCTGACTTTCGTGGCAGAAGGTAAGGAGCAAGGCGTACAAGTGTTATATAAAGACGAAACAGTATGGGCAACTCAAAAGGCTATGGCACAGCTTTTTGACTGTTCAACAGATAATATCGGATTGCATCTGAAGAACATATATGACACAAATGAATTGAACAAGGAAACAACTACCGAGAAAATCTCGGTAGTTCAACAGGAAGGTGCGAGAGAGGTGCGACGCAACACGCAGTTCTACAACCTCGATGCAATCATTTCCGTGGGCTATCGTGTCAACTCCATCCGTGCCACTCAGTTCCGCCAATGGTGCACCTATGTCATCAGGCAGTTCTCTTTGCGTGGCTACATCATTGACAAGAAGCGTATGGAGAACGGCTCGTTCATTGGGGAGGACTATTTTGAGCATTTGTTAGCTGAAATACGTGAGATTAGATTGAGTGAACGAAGATTTTACCAAAAGCTCACGGATATATATGCTACAGCAGTTGATTATAACAAGGATGCACCAACCACACGTATGTTTTATAAAAAAGTTCAGAATAAAATGCATTATGCAGTGCATGGGCATACCGCAGCAGAACTTATAGTGGAAAGAGCCAATGCAGAGAAAGAGCATATGGGACTGACTACTTGGGAGAATGCACCTGATGGTAAAATCGTAAAGCCAGATGTGAGTATCGCCAAAAACTATCTAAAACAAGTGGAACTTGAAGATATGGGAAAACTTGTCAATTCAGTACTTGATTTAGCCGAACGTATGGCAAATCGACATATACCAATGACTATGGAAGATTGGGCTAAGCGTATTGATATTATTCTTGAAGCTGGCGGTGATGCCGTATTACATGATGCAGGAAAGGTTTCTGCTGAATTTGCCAAGAACTTTGCAGAGTCAGAGTTTGAAAAGTACCGTGTGATACAAGACAAATTATTCAGCTCAGATTTTGATAGATTCGATTCTTCTTTACCGTTTGACGATGATAAGAATTGAAAGCCAAAGGGGGATGAGGTGACCTCAAATCACCCCATCTTCCGCTTACTTGTCTATGTATGATGTAATTAAGGTTTCGTAAGTTTTGCCCTTTTAAGGCGTGTGGGGCTAACTTATGAAAGTTCAGTTGATAATATTGCGAAATACCCAATTATTTGCATGTTTCGCAAACATTTTGAGGATTTTATACCTTCTTCTGAAATTATTATCGTACTTTTGCAAGCGTATTCATTATAATAATGTATAGCAAAGAAAGTAAACATAAGATAAGAAACGTATGGATTCATTATTTCTACTTCAGTTTGCATGTTTCATATTCATGCTCATCAATGCCATCTTCGTGGCACTCTCTCATCTGTATGTAAGATGGGTGAACAAGCGGTATGAGCGTTCCCGCTGGATGGTCGTTTTCGCCATGATAGGACTGGCGATACAGTATGTGATACAGATGGCTTTCGGATTCCGTGCTGCCGACGACATTCTCGGGGCGGTCGTCAACATCCTCATCTATACCCCCTGCTTCTCGCTCATCGCCATGGCCATCTATAACATAGAGACCACACGTGCCAACCGCAGGAAGATGAACCTTGTATGTGGCGGCATTAACGCAGCCACCCTCCTGGTCTTCCTGGTGGGCATCAGTCTCCATCACAGCCTTTATATCAAGGAAGGACTTTATATGATGCTTGCCCTGTTCTGCATGAGTGTAGCCTACAGCATATCCATGATCGTGCGCGAGATGATCAGGCGCAAGAAGATGTTGGAGACAATGGCAGCTACCGATATGTTGCCCTACGTGAGATATTCACGTGCCAGTGTCTTCATTCTGTTCCTTTCATCTCTCACCATGCCGGTAGTTATCTTTTCCACCACCTTACTGTTTATCATAGGTCCGTTTGTATTGCTTGCCCTGCTGTTCTTCAATCTTACGTTTATCTCTCTCGGTAGCAACTATATCCCTACCGAAGAACTCCTGGACAAGGAAGAGGAATACAATGACTTGGCTAGGACTGGATACAGGTATGGGGGGGTATCTTCTGCCAAGCAGCATGACTCCGCTGACAGTAGTACAGAATCTTTACATCCGCTTTCCGATGAGCACAGAGATTTCATCCAGAAGAGTCTTGATGACTGGTGCGCCAATTCGGGCTATAAGGACTGTAATGTAAACATGCTTACCCTCTCCCGAACCCTTTCCATCCCCAAGGATGAGTTATCAGTATACTTCGACCAGTATCTGAAAACCACATTCAGAATATGGCTCGGTGATATACGTTTCAATGCGGCAAAGAAGATGATATTGGAATGCCCAGACTATAGTAATGACATCGTTTCTGCCGAATGTGGCTTCTCAGCCCGAACCTATCTATACCGCATTTTCAAGACAAAGGAAGGTTGTACTCCTACCGAATGGCGGGAGAAAATGGCTCCTAATGTAGCCGCAGATGATAAAAAGCAGGACTAACCATTTTTCGATAAATACCAGGAAAACGCATCACTAAAGGGAATAAATCGTTAAAAAGGGTGTCTACTTCCTACGAAGTAGACACCTAAAACATAGGAAGTAGACACATAGACAGGGGAAGTAGACACCTTTTTCCGAAGAAAAACACTATCTTTGCGCCATGGAAAATATAATAGAGACTTTCATGAAAGAGGAACAGGCTATTTTTATAGTGGCATTGTGTCTTCTGTTGCTCGCCATAGTCATGGGCTATGCCATGGTTCAAGACTACAGGATATATCTTGATGAAAACTACAAGGCTCGCTACAGCTTCTGTGATTTCATCAAGAGGGAGAGATACTATATCTATCTGTTTCTCGTACTGACTTTCGTCATCATCCTGGGAATGACAGTATATATAATGGCTATGAGAGGATATATGTAAGAAAGTAGAATAATAATAAAAAAAATTACTGATATGAATAATAAAAAATCTACAATTTCTAAACAATGGTCTATCACAACAGACCTTTTCTCAACTCTTGCTGTCAAGAGCCGCAAGCTCTCTATGCTTTGGTTGATGTTACTCACGTTGTTGTTTGTGCCTACACGTATGATGGCACAGACAGATTACGACACGTCTGTAAAGTTTACAGCCATAGAAGGTAACCCTGTGGGCCACGGTATTGCTATGACTTACAATAATCTCTTTGATGGCAAAAAGACACGAGGTAATTTCTCCATGTGGGGCTGTTATTTTTATGGCAGTGCCTATGTCATCTTCGAAGCCAGCAAGGCAGGAGTGCCTGTGGGCTACACCATCACAACGGGTGAAGACAATGCAAGTTTTAACGGTCGCAATCCGTTGTCATGGAAGCTCTATGGCAACAATACAGGCGAAGATAGTAATTGGACACTCATTCAGGAGGTAAGCAACGACGAGAAGCTCGAGGATAAGAACTATGCTTCGTACGACTTCAAATGCGAAGGTTCTACTTATTATAAATATTTTAAATGGGAAATCACGGCTATTCATAAAGGAAATTTTTTGCAGGTAGGCGAGTTTGAACTCAAGCTCAAAACAACCTGTTCGCACAAGAATGCCGATGGTTCGTCTGCCCTTGGCAAAGCTATCGAAACCATTGAGGCTACTTGCGTAGAGCATGGCTATACCACACACGAATGCTCTATTTGTCATTCCATAGTAAAAGTAGATAATAATGATGAGCTAAAGAAGCACACACTCACGTATGTGCAGAAAAAAGATGCTACATGTACAGCAACTGGTAAAAAAGAATACTGGCAGTGCAGTGTATGCAATAAACTCTTCAGCGACGCTAATGCTACTACTGAGATTACGGATGCTGCCAGTCTTGATATTCCCGCAAAAGGTCATAAATACAATAGCGAAGGCACCTGTACTGTATGTGGTGTAGTAAACCATCGCTGTGCTTTGTTCGATAACCTGGATGGTATAACCAATGTTACCATTACTGACAATGATGCCAGATATCCTTGGCAGATGCTGAACTTGGAAGCAGATGGAATGAAAAATCTTGGCTTCGATATTCCAAAAGGAAGCAAAGGATTGATGTCGGATAATTATGATCAGGAATCTACTACATCAAGGACTGTAGTCACGTTCACAGTAGAAAAGCTTATATTATTGACGTTTAAGTATCTCGTTTCTTCAGAAGAAGATGATAAAGCCACTATTACTTTAGATAGTAAAACGTATGGGACGATTAGCGGAATTAAGGAAATAGAGATTAAAGCATTATTATCTGCTGGCAAGCATTCTTTGAATTTGTCTTACAAGAAAGACCGTATGTATAAGAAAGGTGCTGACCGCGCATTCATATACAATCTGAAAACAGCAACCACTATTTCTGACTATGTAGCCCAGTACGATGATACGAACACTACATTGACTTTCAAGAAAGTTACTGATGCCAATATATCAGATATAGTAAACAACAGTGTCATTGTAGACCAATATAATAATGTGAAAGAAATTTGCACAACTTTAGGAAATGTTACTATCAAGAATATCGTTTTCGATGAGAGTTTCAAGACATACGCTCCTACATCGTTGAAAGATTTCTTTAAGAACTGCACAGCATTGGAAACAATTTCAAACATTGAAAATTTGAATACAGCGAATGTGACGAATATGACAAGCATGTTCGACAACTGTCAGAACCTCTCTTCGCTCAATCTCTCTAAATTCAACACAGAGAATGTGACGAATATGTCATACATGTTCGACAACTGTCAGAACCTCTCTTCGCTCGATCTCTCTAAATTCAACACAGCGAAAGTGACGAATATGTACGCTATGTTCACTCACTGTCAGAACCTCTCTTCGCTCGACCTCTCTAAATTCAACACAGCGAATGTGACGGATATGTCATGGATGTTCTCTGACTGTCAGCTCTCTTCGCTCGACCTCTCTAATTTCAACACAGAGAAAGTGAGGGAGATGTATAACATGTTCAGTTTCTGTCAGAAACTCTCTTCGCTCAACCTCACTAATTTCAACACAGAGAAAGTGACGAATATGGACTATATGTTCAATGGCTGCTCCGATCTCACAACAATCTACGCCAGCGATAAGTTTATAATAGCCGAGTTCAATAATGGTTATAAAATGTTCTATGGTTGTAAATTGCTCAAGGGTGCTCTTCCAAAGTATGACGAAAATTTGACAAGCAGCGATTACGCCAACTACGTGAATGGCTACTTCACAAAGCTGGTAGGCAAGAATGGTGAGGAGAAGATAGGAGCTGTAGGAGACATACTTACTGCGGATAATCTTACTCTTGACGACAACAAGGACTTCGTGGTTTACGAACCGTTCACAGCTAAAGCCGCCTCTTATAGCCGCGAGATGAAGACTGGCACAACATGGGCTACTCTCTGTCTGCCTTTCGAAGTATCGCTCGAAAATAAGGACTTCCGTGCCTTTAAGCTGCTTTCGGCTAACGAGGGAACTAATACTGTGGAACTCGAAGAGATTACGACAAGCATCGCAGCAGGTACTCCTGTCATCATCAAAATGAACGAAGGAGCCACCGAGCTCAACTTCTCTGTTGACAACAAGGAGATTGCAAAAGAAGTAAATACCTCAGAGACAGAAAACGGTAGCTATCAACTCCAGGGCATCTATACAAAGAAGGTGTTCGACAAGGATGCCGACAACAACTGCTACATCGTGAAGGGCGACAAGCTGATGAACCCTGCCAAACTGTTGGAGAATACCAATAATAATACTGTTGGCAGCAAGCCGTTCCGTGCTTACATGGTAGACAACTCTACTGCTACTGCCGCTGGTGCCAAGATGTTCAGCATCGCCATCGGTGGCGGTACTACAGCCATCGACAGCCTCAACACTATTGCTGACGACAATGCCACATACTACGACCTGCAGGGCAATCGCCTCAACGCTCCTCAGAAGGGTATCAACATCGTGAAGCGTGGCAGCAAGACAATGAAAGTTATCATCAAATAAAAAACTGAGAATTATGAAAAATAAAGAATATGTAAAGCCAGAGATGAATGTCTACCAAATGGAGACTCCATCTATCCTCGCTGGCTCTGTAATAGAGAAAGCAAAGGAAGAGGATTATAACGAAGATGCTGTTAGCAACTATCGCGATCCAAGTGGCAGCATTTGGGCTGATTAAAAGAAGTCTCACCCCTCCCCCTGCCATAGATGGCTGTTGGGAGGGCGTTTTTGGTATGCTCGGCTATGCTACATTGACGGGTTCATACCCCGAAAGTACCCAAAATAGAAACCGCATGTACGGTGGTGTGAGAGGTCGGAAAACGAAAGTAGGAGAATAACTACTTCGTTTTCCTCCTACTCGATTATGGTGCGAGCTATAATAAACGCAATTTGGACTATTACAAGCGTTTCTATCTCCTTTTCCCTGACATACAGATTGTGAACACATGTGTTCACAATCTTAGTTGGTCGCATATACGCCGCATACTTTCTGTTTCAGACCCCAATGCCAGGCTTTGGTATTTGAAAACCGCAGATAAAGACATGTGGAGTTTTCGTGCGCTTGATCGTAACATATCCACACAATACTATGAGCGTAGATTAGCTGCGCAACGTGAGAAATCGGCACTGCCGGTAGATATGGAAAACTCAACCGACCCATTGGAATATATCAAAAATCCAATGATGGCAGAGTTCATGGGGTTTCATCGTGATGCTGATTATAACGAAAGCGATTTTGAAAAAGCTTTAATTGACAACCTTGAAAAGTTCATCATGGAACTTGGACGAGGCTTTGCCTTTGTTGAGCGTCAACAGCACATAGTTACTGATACGGACGATTTTTATATTGATTTGGTATTCTACAACTATCGCATGAAGCGTTTTGTCATCTTTGAGCTAAAGACACATAAACTCACACACCAAGATATAGGTCAACTTGATATGTATGTACGAATGTATGACGACCTTATCAAAGGTGCTGATGACGCTCCTACTATTGGAGTGCTGCTTTGCACAGATACCGACAATACGATAGCACGTTATTCTGTGCTTCACGACAACAATCAGTTGTTTGCAGCCAAGTATATGACTTATATGCCAACAGAAGAAGAACTGCGCAATGAAATTGAACAACAAAAACGTTTCTTTATGGAGCAGCATGGTTCTCGTAATTTATAAGAACTCAAGCTTTGCAAGTTTAGCCCCACACGCCCTGTAAGGGGCGTGCTGCTTCTGGGAGCTTTTGGGCCTTCAGGGCGTGTAGGGCAAAACTTGCGAAACTTGAATAATTCTATATTATTCGTGTTCAATGCTACCCCCCAACTTAGCTTCCCATTCCTCTATCGTCGGCATAGTTCCTTCTAATTTTTCAGGATAGAATTTTTCTAGATCGTACTCAGAAATAGCTATGGGTTGGCTGCTTGATTCCAGGGCATATTGTGCCTGGATACGGTCTTTCTCCTTGCAAATAAGTAAACCTATAGTAGGATTGTCACGCCCCTCTTTGCGAAGAAGGTGGTTACAAGCTACTACATAACCACCAAGTTGCCCGACATCAGCAAAGGTGAATGAACCTATCTTGACTTCCAGAACTATGTAGCATGACAAGTTCAAATTATAAAAGAGCAAGTCGATAAAGTTCTCTTTCTGTAATGTGCGGGTAAAATTGCTCAAAGCTTTCCCTTGTCGTTCATACAGAGACGAATCAATGTAATTGTGAAGGACATTCCTGCTCCAGCCGTTTACTACTGTTTGGTGTATATAGAACAAAGCCTTCTGTGGCTCTGTTAGGAACTTGTCAATCAACAGCATGTGATGCCCCCAAGGAGTTGAGAAAATATCTTTTTCCAATTGGTCAGCAACTTGCTGACCAATTTCTGTGTATGGTAGATACATGCAATAGAAATTCTTCATATAAAGAAGATTCTTCGGTGAAAAGCAAGTTGCCAAAGGATTTAATATCCTTGTTCTCCTTTTGTTGGCTCATTTTCAGATGAGGTGGAACAGGGTTAGGGCTCACCGAGGAAGTAGAGGATGTAGGAGACTTGCATCGGGGTGAACTCCTTGCAGTTCTTGCCGTAACCGGTGGCGGCGAGCTTCTGGAGAAGGTCGGGGATGCGCTGGATCCATCGCATCAGGTGAGCACTGGCTACCGCTGGAGTAGCATCGGGAAAATACAGAAGAGCTAGCTCTTGCTTGGTATAACTTCTTAAATCCATAGTTTTGTTTGATTTTTATGAGGGTTATGAATGAGGGTGCGGTTCATAAGCTACTGACTTTTGCATCGTAAGTCTCTGACTTTTGAACCATAAGTCTCTGACTTTTGAACCATAAGTCTCTGACTTTTGCACCGTAAGTCTTTGGGTTCCGTTTCGGAAGTAACTGGCTTTGCTATGACACATGACACTTATGACAGTGAATTCTGAAGATTTGCTCTCGCGCGGGCAGGCAGGAAAAATCAGGTCGAAAGTTCCTGCCTGCCCGCGTGCGAGGCGAAATGTTGAAAAACTAGTGTCATAAGTGTCATAGTGTCATAATCTGACCAGTTGGAACCGATGGCTTGGGAACGGCTAGAACGGGGCATCATCATCGGAATGCTGCGAGTTGATGCAGAGGGATACCTGGTATGCCTTGATTTCCTCGGCAGTACGGATAATCGCCCTGTACCCACGGTTGTAGGTGGTGCGCATCTTTTCGAATCCGAGATCATTGAAAGCTCTGCCCAGCTTGGTGCTGCTCAGCTTCTGGGAGATGTTGCAACTGATGATCTGCATCGCTCTGGCTATGGACACGAACTCCCCTGTCTCCGCCTCCGTTGGCTTTCGGAAGTAGAGATCCACAAGTTCCTGTTCTAGTCTAGGCGCCTCAAAAGCGCGGTTGTGCCGGTTCTGCTTTTCTATCTCCTCATCGGTGAACCAATAGCGGAAATCACTCTTGTAGAGGGCGTAAGCCTGGGCGTAGATGCCTTCGTAATTGAACGGATGCTCACGGGGCGAGAGGATGCTCTCTATCTCGTAGGGCAGCCAGCGACGGTTACCGGTAGGGTCGCTCAAAAACTCGGGATTGTTGCCCGTGCCGCAGAAGGTGTTGATATGCTTGCGCTGCTCGGCATAATGGCCGTATGCCGCCCGTTCGTTGGTATACTGCATCGTTACCACAGCCTTCAGCTGGTTCAGTTCCGATGGACTCATCGTGTCGAGCTCTTCATAACAGATGAGTGCATACTGCGATAGGGCGATGATATCATCCTTTGTCATGCGCCTGGCATTCGCCTTCGTATAGAAGTATTGCTTCAGTTCCGGCGGCAGGAGATAGTTGAACCAGGTGGTCTTATAGGCGCCCTGTCTGCCGATGAACACCAGGATGACATTGTTGACGGCACCTTCGTCTATCCATCCTGCTATCATCGCCACGAGCCATTTCCTGAGGGCTTCGCAGAAGGGCATCACCGGGGTGCCCTTCAGCTTTACCGTGGCAGCGAGTTCGGCGATATAATCCTTGTCGCCTTCCTGCCAGGGTGGGAGATTCTCCAGGTAATCGGTGAAGGGATTGTAGGGCGGGGTATAGTCGCTCTCGATGACATTGATCATATCGCTCTTGCTCACCCTTGCGGTTAGCGACATGTTGCTCCATTGCGTGTTCAGGTCGCGGTCCTGGAGGATTCGCCATTTCTCCTTCAGATACTCGTAGCGCAGGGTGATGAGGTTGAAGCGGAGTTGGATATGTCCGTCGAGGAAGTCTTTGATTTCATCTACGGTGGCATAGGGAATCTTTCCGTTTTCTGCCTTCGCCTTCTGGGGGTGAACGGTGTTGTCGTAGCACGATTTGAACACCTGTTCTACGTCGTCGTATTCTGGAAACTGCCTGATAGCCCACTGGGTGGCTTCCTTCCTGTCGTACCGTTTCTTTGCCATCATGTAGCCCACCCGCATCACATACTGGTTGTGGTTGCCGGGTTCGTACTTTACCTGTTCGCTTTCCAGTTTGGGTTTGATGATGTTCTCATAGTAGTCGGCGATGCGTTCCTGTTTCTTTTTCTTCTGAGTGGTCTTGAGCGTAGCTGAATGGAAATGGCTGATTTCCTCGGCGCTGAAGGCTTTGGCTTCAGGATTGAAATAGACTTCGGGGTCGTAGGCGAGTCCGCTGAGCCTTGTGATGTTCTTGCAGAGCGGATCGCTTTCCTTGCCGATGAGCTGCGCGTAGTAGTCGTTTCCCATGGCGAAGGCGGCGGGATAATCCTCGCCTTCGTAGCGGTAGATGACGCGCAGTCCGTTGCCGCTCATGGTGACGTAGCAGAGCAGGGTGTGGGCATCGTGGCAGATTCTCTCTTTGAGCGAGTGCAGGGTGCCGTCATCCGGTTTCTCTGTGATGTGGTCGAAGTCGACCAGCGACAGATGTGTGAGACTCCGGATGTTGTCCTTGCCTTTTCCGCCTTCGAAGATGCAGGCTACGGCGAAGAGGGGTGCATCGTGCTTGTACGACTTATCCCCCGTTTTCCGGTAAGACTCGGTGAAAAACCTGAGTTTCTCATCTTCCTTCATGAAGGTTACCAGGCCTTCCAACTGGCCAGATGAAGGAATCTTGCTGGCCATGTTGATGAATGTACTTATGTTCATAATCTCCTAAAAATTTTATATTGTTTATACAATATATGTATCGGTTATACGTTCTTTTATAGGTATGCAGATTGTTGAATCTGTTTTACACGATGCAAAGATACTAAAAAGAAAATAAAAGAGAGTTCCCGACGTCGGGAACTCGTTTATATAATTTTTATTTAATTAATAACATTATTGTCATGTTTAACATTTTTTTTAAAACAGACAACAGCCGTTTCGGTGCTGTTCTGAGTGAAGAGATGGAGAACCATCATGTATCTGGTTCTGATCTGATGTTTTGTGCTGGAATGCGCAAGGAAAACATTTATGCAATCTAAAAGGGTAAGGGCGATTATCGGCTCAGTGTTTATGTGAGGATTGTTTCTGCTCTTCGGTACTTTATCGAAGATCCGAAAGAATACGAACGAGTGAAGCAACGTCTTATCGAAGCAGCCTTCGATGATGGTTACTTTTTTAATAAATAATACTTTTGAATTGGATTTTTAAATTAAAAAGTGGAATCCGGCGTTTGCCGGATTCCACTGATATCGATTTTTTTTCGACGTTTCGCAAGTTTTGCCCCACACGCCCTGAAAGGGCAGAAGCTCCTAGCCCAGGGCGTGCTGCTTCTGGAGCTTTTGGGCTTTCAGGGCATGTGGGAGGCTTACTTGCGAAACTTCAATTATCGCAAGAACTTTCCGGTGAGGCTTGTCTTGCAGGCAGCTACTTCTTCCGGGGTTCCGGCAACAACGAGATTGCCGCCTTTATCGCCGCCTTCAGGACCGAGGTCGATGATATAGTCGGCACACTTGATGACATCCAGATTGTGCTCAATCACTACCAGCGAATGGCCCCTTTCTATCAGGGCATTGAAGGCATGGAGCAGGCGCTTGATGTCGTGGAAGTGAAGACCCGTGGTAGGCTCGTCGAAGATGAAGAGCGTAGGCTCCTGTTCTTCCTTACCTATGAAGAAGGCGAGCTTTACACGCTGATTCTCACCACCCGAAAGCGAACTTGAATTCTGACCGAGCTTGATATAACCCAGACCCACATCCTGAAGCGGCTTGAGGCGGTTTACGATGATGCGGCAGTTGTCGAAGTCGCCCTCGTTGCGCTGCAACTTTTCATCGCTGAAGAACTCGATGGCCTCGTTTACCGTCATGTTCAGCACATCATTGACGTCTTTTCCGCCATAGCGAACCTCCAGGATATCGTGCTTGAAACGCTTGCCCTTACAAGCCTCGCAGGTCAGCGTGAGGTCTGCCATAAACTGCATCTCGATGGTAACATATCCCGCACCCTTACATTCCTCGCATCTTCCGCCTTCAGTATTGAAAGAGAAGTACTGCGGCGTGAATCCCATCTGCTTAGCCAGTGGCTGGTTGGCAAAGAGGGCACGTATCGCATCGTATGCCTTCAGATAGGTGGCAGGGTTGCTGCGGGTACTCTTTCCGATAGGGTTCTGGTCAACAAACTCTACATGACTGATGCTCTTCCAGTCGCCTTCCATCGATGTATATTCGCCTGGGGCATCTGCTACGAGGTCCAGACGGCGACGCATGGCAGGGTAGAGGATTCCCTTGATGAGCGAACTCTTGCCTGAGCCTGATACGCCGGTTACACAGGTGAATACGTTGAGCGGTATCTTAACATCGATGCCGCGCAGATTGTTCATCCGGGCTCCCTTGATTTCGATATACTGGTTCCAGGCACGGTGGCTCGTTGGCGCCTTTATCTCCTCGTTGTGGGTCAGGTACTTGATGGTATAGCTCTCCGGATATTCAGCCAGCAGCTTTTCCTGTTCAGCCTTATCGGTGGTTGAATATTCTGATGACGGACCGGCGTAGACCACTCTTCCGCCCAGTCTGCCGGCATCGGGACCGATATCGATGAGATAGTCGGCTGCCCGCATAATCTCTTCGTCGTGTTCTACCACAACCACCGTATTGCCCAGTTGCTGCAGTTCTTTCAGCACCTTAATCAGTCGGGCGGTATCGCGGCTATGGAGTCCGATACTAGGTTCATCGAGGATATATACACTACCTACGAGCGATGAGCCCAGATTGGTGGTCAGGTTGATGCGCTGACTCTCACCGCCGGAGAGGGTGTTGGAGAGTCGGTTGAGCGTAAGATAACCCAGACCAACATCCAGGAGGAACTGCAGGCGGTGGGTGATTTCGGTGAGCAGACGCTTGCTGATTTCCTTCTCATGCTCAGAGAGTTCCAGTTTCCTGAACCATTCGCTCAGGTTCACAATCGACATCTCAACCAGTTCGGTGATGCTCTTTCCGCCAATCTTCACATAGTTGGCTTCCTTCTTGA
>CAVBFV010000051.1:0-14829 GCA_963594575.1 Lachnospiraceae bacterium
TATTCTACATACGAAATTTCGCCATTTTCATATTCTATCGCACTCAACTTCGAAATTTGCGCAGAATGAGCCTGGTTGTTCTGCTCGTAATATTTCAGACGGTTGGATGCTGCCTGCAGGCGCTTCGTACATAGACGGAAATCGCGCTCTTTCTCTGTCTGCTCCTGGCGCATTTCGATTTCAGCCAATTCGCGGTCTTTCTGAGCTGCCTTTACCTTAGCCTTCGTAGAACCGTAAAATAAAGGAATGCCTACGCCAATCTCAAAACCGAAGAAATTGCCCTCGGCAAATCTCGAACGGTCTATGTTGTATGGATTCCAACTGGAAATGACACATTGGGTACGCAAAGATAAGGATAAACTTGGAGCAAAACCTGATTTGGCAGCCTTGATTTCCTTATCCAGAGCGATGAGCTTATCCTGCTGGTAAATGCCGTCGGCAGACTGCTGATAATTATAGGAATTGAGATTCTGGACTGCGATTGCCGAGAGATTCTCTTCTGCCGGTTTTACGGGCTCCTGCGTGTTGAGCTGCGACATGAGGTCGATTTGCAGACGCTCTATTTCGCTCTTCACATCAGCCATTTCCAGGCGGTTTTCGTTACATTTGCGGTCGGCTGAGAGATATTCCAGCTGGCGGCTCTCTCCTGCCTTGTAACGCATTTCGGCTATCTTGCAGTAACGTTCTAATACTGAGTCGATTCGCTGCAATATCTGGAGTCTGTGAGTCTGATAAAGCATCTGATAATAAGTGTTGGCGATTCCAGCCTTCAGTTGCTGGTTGACCACGTTCAGGCGACTCATTTCTGCCTGGGTTTCAGCCTTGAGCTGGTTACGGCGCGAGGCGTAGACGGTAGGAAAATCGAGGCTCTGGGTGAAGGTAAAACCGTTGTCAGATTCGCCTCCCGTGGCTGGGTTTTGCGAGAAGGCAACCTCGGTTTTATCCAGTTCCCAAGCCGTGCCTTGCATCACCTGCGCACGCTCTACCGACTTCTTTCCTGCCTGCATCTGAAGGTTCTGTCGGGCAGCCAAATCGAAACATTCCTGCAGGGTAACTTTCCTGCCCGCAATATGAGCATCAAAATGCTGGGCTCCGGCTGTGTCTGGCAGCAGGAGCAGGATGGCGGCAAAGCAAGCCACCACCCTATTTTTTGTTATCTTAATTCTGTTCATTATTTTCTTAAGTTGAAATCTTACTTTTTCGTAAACATCTTGTAGATGGCTGGCAGAACCAGGAGCGTAAGGAGCGTGCTGGTAATGAGACCGCCAATCACAACCGTAGCAAGAGGACGCTGGACTTCTGCTCCGTCGCCATGGGATAACGCCATCGGGAGGAAACCCATAGAGGCTACCAGGGCCGTCATCAGAACCGGACGGAGACGAATCATGCAACTGTCAATAATTCGTTTCTGAATAACAGCCGTAAGACTTGCGCCATTTTCCGCAGGAACCGCAGCCGTTTGCTTCTGCATCTGGTTCATCTGACCTATCAGCACGATGCCGTTGAGAACCGCCACGCCAAAGAGGGCGATGAAACCTACGCCCGCCGAAATGCTGAATGGCATTCCGCGCAACCAGAGCGCCCAGACGCCACCTATCGCAGCAAGCGGAATGGCGGAGAACACGAAGAGCGATTCGCGCAGATTCTTAACCGTAGCGTAGAGCAGCAGCAGAATGATGATGAGCGCTACCGGAACCACGATGAGCAAACGCTGGGTGGCACTCTGAAGATTCTCAAACTCGCCACCATAATTATAATAGTAGCCCTCAGGCAGCTTCAGCTTCTCGTCGAGGATGGTCTGAATATCCTTCACGGTACTCTGCACGTCCCTACCCTTTACGTTGAAACCTACGTAGATGCGGCGGGCGCCATTCTCATGAGAAACCTGAGCCGGAGCCGGTTCGTAAACCACATCTGCCAACTGGGAAAGCGGAATGCTCTCGCCACCAGCCAGCGGAATGAGGAGCGACTGGAGAGATTCGAAATTGCGATTCTTAGGATCAAGACGCAAAACGATGTCAAATTTTTTATCGCCTTCGTAAACAGCTCCAGCCGTAGCGCCCGCAAAGGTAGTTTCAAGAATGCGGTTGATTTCGTCAACACTCACCCCATAAGCCGCCATGCGTTCATGGTTGTATTTTACCTGAATCTGCGGCAGTCCCGAAACCTCTTCTAGGAAGATTCCGCTCACGCCCGGCACATTCTTTATCATTCTTGAAACCTTATCAGCCTGCTGGGTAAGCACATCGAGATTGTCGCCAAAAATCTTAATCGCCACATCCTGCTTGATACCCGTAAGCAACTCGTTGTTGCGCATCTGGATAGGCTGCGAAATCTCTGCCTCCAAGCCCGGAATCGTCTTCAGGGTTTCTTCCATCTTCTCCATCAGTTCGGCGGTAGTTTCTGCCGAAGTCCACTCGGCTTTCGGCTTGAGCGCCACCATGATGTCGGCTCTTTCTACCGGCATCGGATCGGTAGGAATCTCGGCACTTCCTATGCGGCTCACCACCTGCTTGATTTCAGGATATTCAGCCTTCAGAAGTTTCTCCGCCTTGGAGCAGCTCTCCACCATCTGCGAGAGCGAAGTGCCCTGCGACATGCTCATTTCTACCGCAAAATCGCCCTCTTCCAGGCTCGGAATGAATTCTCCACCCAGAAAATGGAAGGCTACGGCGCTCATGCAGAAGAGCGAAACGGCGCCGGTAATCACATCCTTATGACGCGCCAAAACCCATTCCAGAACCGGTCGGTACCAGCCCTGAAGTTTCTCTATCATTCTGTCGCTAAAGGTTTTACGTACATGCCCCTTCTTGCTCAGAAAGAGCGCACTTGCCATCGGAACATAGGTGAGCGAGAGGATGAAGGCACCCAGGATGGCGAAGAAAACGGTAAGCGCCATCGGACGGAACATCTTGCCCTCGATGCCCACAAGCGTCATTAGCGGAATGTAAACTATCATGATGATGATTTCGCCAAATGCCGCACTCTTGCGGATGCGCGAAGCGGAATCATGAACCTCCTCATCCATTTCTGCCTGAGAAAAACGGATGGGAGTATCGGAAGAATTTCTTGCCTTCCGCTCAATACTCTTCACGCCCAGATGGGCCACAACCGCCTCTACGATAATGACGGCAGAATCGACTATCATACCGAAATCGATGGCTCCGAGCGACATCAGGTTGCCGTCGATTCCGAAGGTCTTCATCATGCCGAAAGCAAAGAGCATGCTGAGCGGAATGACACTCGCCACAACCAGTCCGGCCCGCCAGTTGCCCAGGAAAATAACCAGCACGAAGATGACGATGAGTCCGCCTTCAATCAGGTTTCGGGCGATGGTTCCCTCCACACGGTCAACCAGGTTGGTACGGTCGATAAAGGGTTCGATGACCACGCCCTCGGGCAGGGATTTCTGAATCTGCTCTATGCGCAGCTTCACATTCTTAATAACCTCCTGAAAGTTTTCGCCCTTCAGCATGATAGCAATTCCGGCAACCACTTCGCCCTCGCCGTTTCGAGTAACGGCTCCGAAACGGGTGGCGTGCCCCAGCTGAACCTTCGCCACATCACCTATTCTAATAGGTGTACCGTTCACGGTCTTCACGGCGATATTTGCCACATCTTCCAGACTCTTCACCACGCCTATGCCGCGGATGAAATACTGGTTGGAGTTTTCCTCTATGTAACTTCCGCCCGTGTTGGCGTTATTCTTTTCGAGCGCATCAAACACCTCGCTCACAGTCAGATTGCTGGCGTTGAGCTTATCCGTATTGATGGCCACCTCATATTGCTTCACGTAGCCTCCCCAGCCGCTCACTTCTGCCACGCCCGGGGTTCCCGAGAGCTGCTTTCTCACAATCCAGTCCTGGATGGTTCGCAACTGGGTGAGCGAATATTTGTGCTCGTAGCCCTTCTCGGCGCGCACGGTATAATGGTAAATCTCGCCCAGTCCGGTAGCAATCGGTCCCATCTCGGTTTCCGCATTCTTGGGCAAATCCTTCTCCACCTGGGTCAGCATCTGGCTCACCTGCGAACGTGCCCAGTAGATATCTGCATCATCATCAAAAACGAGGGTGATGACCGAGAGTCCGCTTCGCGAGATACTTCTACGCTCCTTGAGTTCGGGGATGTTGGCGAGCGCCATTTCTACCGGAGTAGTAACGTATTGCTCCACCTCCTGCGCTCCGAGCGAAGGCGCCTGGGTGATAACCTGCACCTGATTGTCGGTAATATCCGGCGTAGAATCGAAAGGAAGATGGATGAGCGAAACGATGCCCCAGATGATGAGGGCTATCGTGAAAACTCCCACCACCAGTTTGTGGCGGATGGAGTAAGTAATCAGTTTCTGAAACATAATCTGTCTTTCTTTAAAAAGCTTTTTATTGATGAAAAAGCTCACCTTATATTAATGCTCTTCCGCATGCTCGCCCGTGAGCGAAGCCAGATAATATGCGTTTTCTGTCACAATCTTCTTTCCCTCCTGCTTCAGATGTTTGCAGAGTTTTACCTCGGTATAAGCTCCATCTGAAACGCCCGTAATAACCTCGTGACGGGAGAAACTGTACTCGCCCTTCTTTGGCTTGCCGTTCAGGGCGAAGACAAACTGCTTGCCGTCGGTTGTGACGATGGCCTTGGAAGGAAGGGCGATGCACGACTGGCTACCCGTAGCTATCTTGCCGCTTACGTACATTCCGTCGAAGAGTCGGGCTGAGCCGTGAACGCCGCTGGTTTTAAGAGATTGAGCATCTATTTTTACATGAACAGCAACTGATTTCGAATTGTCGTTAAAGTATTGGTTTAAGCCGTAGACATGGCCGACGAGCTTGATGCCCGGCTGATTGGTAAGCGAGAGATAAACCTTATCGCCCGGCTTAACCTTCTGCAAATCTTTCTCAAAAATGTTCAGATCGCACTCTACCGCCTGGTTGTTCTGAATCTTCATGAGCGAAGTCTGCATGTCGGCAAAACTGCCCAAGCTGGCTGTAATCTGCGAAACCGTACCCGCTATCGGAGCGCGCAAAGGGAAGGCTGTGGTAAACTTGCCCCTGGCTACGGCGGCGGTAGAAATGCCCATTTGGGCGAGCTGCTTGCCGATGCCGATGAGGTTGGCGTGGGCCACATGATACTCCTTGGCTGCCTGCTGCGCATTCTTCTTGACGCCAGCTCCGGTCTTGTTCAGCAGTTTCTGTCGCTCCAGGTCGGCAAGTGCCAGTTCGCACTCCTTGCTGGCAGAAAAATATTCGCGTTGCAGACTGACAACATCTGTATTTTCGACCAGCGCCACCACCTGTCCGCGCTTCACATTCTGTCCTTCCTTTACATAGATAGCCTTCACCACGCCCCCCATGAGCGAAGCCACATCGCCCTTGTTCTGGGCACGCAAAACAAGCTGACCGTTGGCTGCAATCGTAGCATCCATCACGCGGTCAACCGCCTCGCCCATCTTCAGATCTACCGCATCTACCTGTTTCTGAGAGAGCGGAATGTTGTCAAAATCCATTTCTTCTTCATGCTCATGCTCGGCAGCATGAGCCTCTGCTCCGGCGTGGTTTGAGAAAAAGGTGAAACCACACCAGGCCAAGATTGCCGCAACGGCAATCAATAATATTCTTTTCATGTTTTTGTTTTCTCTTTTTATTGATTAATAACTTCGGGTAAAAAAAGTACGCCCTTAAAAATGAAGGGTGAAAAAAGTACGCACCTTTCCCTGCAACCCGGTTACAGAAGCTGCATCCTGGTTGTTCTAACTGCAGAAAATCAACAAAAAGAAGGAGGTCCTCGCCTAGAGATAGCCGTATCCTCAATACTAGGAAGACTGGCTGCAAACTGCTGCCAACGCACGCTAATAATCGACGAGGTAGGGATAAACAAATACTCGGAAGAAAGCATGGAAAGCAGATGGTTTCCATCGAAAAGCTGTTTCTGAATGCCCTTCATGATCTTGCAGCCGGTTACGAAATGGTGCAGCTGATGCACGCGGCAACTATCGGCTTCTTTCTCATGATGTTCAGTATGCTCATCGTTGAAATTACCATCCTGCTGGCAACGTTCTACAACCATACATATACGCCCCATGTGGTGATGATGCATCACCACCGTAGAGAGCAGCACACTCATCGTGGCCACCAGGAGGCTGAATAAGTATAGTTTCTTCTTTGCCATTTTATTCTGTTTCCAATTTTACGATTGCTTTCATTCTGCCCGCAAAATTACATTAAAAGTACGAAACAGCCAAGTAAAACCAAGAAAATTAGCATTTTTTCTTAAAAAAATTAAAACCGAGTACCCTTAAAGCCATCTGAATACGTAATATGATTAGTTTTTAGTAACTTTGCAACATAAAATTAAAAAATAGAAATGAAAAAAGTATTTTTAATCTTTCAATTACTCCTTGTAGTAATGCTGGCTCAGGCGCAGATGATGAACCCTGTGAAGTTCACCAGCTCGCTGAAAACAGACGGAAGTGCTGTGGCCGAAATCGTGTTTAGCGGAAAAATCCAACCGGGATGGCACGTCTATTCTACTGGTTTGGGAGGCGACGGCCCTATTTCCGCTTCGTTCAACGTAAACAAGCTTGAAGGAGCTGAACTCGTAGGAAAACTTCAGCCACGCGGCAGAGAGATTGCAAAGTTCGACCCTCTCTTCGAGATGAAACTCCGTTATTTTGAGGGTAGCGTTACCTTTGTTCAGAAGGTGAAGTTTACCCAACCAAATTATCATATTGATGCTTATCTGGAATATGGCGCCTGCAACGACCAGAACTGTCTGCCACCAAGCGAGGCCGCATTTAAGCAGAGTGGCAAATCGCCTGCCGTTGATGCTCCTGCAGCTGGGGCAAAAGATGCTCTGAACGCAAAGGATGCAAAGGCTATAGATCCTGCTCTTGCAGCCAAGATGAAGGCAGATTCGCTGGCTAAGGTTGCAGCCCTGGCTCAGACAGATAGCGCTACCCAACCAGTAGATTCTGCCGCTTTAGCATCTGCTATGGAAGATTTGAATGTCAAGGACTTATGGAAACCGGTTGTTAAAGAACTTCAGGCGTTTGGCGGAGCTAACGATATCGCCAACCATTCGCTCTTCTACATCTTCTTTATCGGTTTCGTAGGCGGTCTGCTTGCGCTCGTCATGCCTTGCATCTGGCCTATCATCCCGATGACCGTAAGTTTCTTCCTGAAGCGTGCAAAGAACGATAAGAAGAAAGGTATCCGCGATGCGATTACTTATGGTTTGAGCATCGTCGTCATCTATCTGGTTCTGGGTCTTGCCGTAACAGCCATCGCAGGTCCTAGCACCTTGAATGCGCTCAGCACGAGTGCCGTATTCAACATCATCCTCTTCCTCTTGCTTGCCGTTTTCGCCTTCTCGTTCTTCGGTTGGTTCGAAATCAAATTGCCTGACAGTTGGGGAAATGCGGTAGACAACAAGGCTTCCAGCACCACGGGTCTGATTTCTATCTTCCTGATGGCTTTCACCCTGGTATTGGTCAGCTTCTCATGTACAGCTCCTATTATCGGTTTGCTGCTGGTTCAGACCGTTACTTCCGGCGACTGGCTCGCTCCTACCGTGGGAATGTTCGGTTTCGCGCTTGCTCTGGCGCTTCCATTCACCCTCTTCGCCCTCTTCCCATCATGGTTGAAGTCGGCTCCTAAGTCGGGTTCCTGGATGGAGACCATCAAGATTGTGCTCGGCTTTATCGAACTTGCGTTCTCTCTGAAGTTCCTCTCTGTAGCCGATCTGGCTTACGGCTGGCACATTATGGACCGCGAGGTTTTCCTCTCTCTCTGGATTGTCATCTTCGGCCTGTTGGGTCTCTATCTCATCGGCAAGCTGAAGTTCCAGGTTGATGCAATCGGCGGCGACATCAACAAGCCTATGCCTGTAGCCTGCATCATGTTGGGTCTTTGTTCTTTGGCATTCTCGGTTTACATGATTCCGGGACTCTGGGGTGCTCCTTGCAAGGCTGTGAGCGCATTTGCTCCACCTATTAATACACAGGACTTCAACCTCAACACCAAGACCGTAGAGCCTGCTTACAAGGATTATGAGCTGGGAATGGCTGCGGCTAAGGCTGCCGGCAAACCGGTATTGCTTGATTTCACGGGTTATGGATGTGTGAACTGCCGCAAGATGGAGGCTTCTGTATGGACAGATCCAACGGTAGCCGATAAGCTGACAAAGGATTATGTTCTCATCTCACTTTATGTAGATGACAAGACTCCTCTTCCTGAGCCTATGGAGGTAACGTTTAATGGCGAGAAGCGTACCCTGCGTACCATTGGCGACAAATGGAGTTATCTGCAGGCAAGCAAGTTTGGAGCCAACGCTCAGCCATTCTATGTGGCTATTGACAACGATGGTAATCCTCTTGCAGCAGCCTTCAGCTTCAAAGAAGATGTAAGTGCATATCTCGACTTCCTGAACAAGGGTCTGGATAATTACAGAAACAAATAGTATGATTTAATAGTTCAAATAAGGCCTGTATTAGTCCTTTAAGTAGATTTATGAAGGATAATTTCATTAGGTTAGTAAATTCAAGGTAGATTTATTTAGGATTAATACTTCCCCCGACAGGTAATGGTTTACAAGCCATCCTGTTGGGGGATTTTTTTTGTGAAAGCACAAAAAAATAGGGCCTGTTTCACAACAGACCCTAAACATACTTACTAAAACTAAATTAACCACTAAAAAAACTAATATTTTTAAGAGAATGAGATACATCAGCATCTCATACTAAATCTAACCTATGACACGAAATCATCTCGACTTCTTGATTGCAAAGGTAGGGTTTTTATATGAAACCACCAAACTTTTTCCCAACTTTTTTTCTAAAAGCGGGCATTTTCCTAGGGATTTTACATTATTTAATCAATAACTCCCCTACCTTCACGTTTTAGAACTTATAGCCAATGGTCATCAGCAACTGATGGCGCTTGTTGTCAACCTTGGTTGCAGGAGCTGCATTCGCACCAAGGCTCTCCCAAGCAGCAAATGGATAGAAGTCGCCATTCTGACAGCTGTACTGGTAAGCCACATCAATAGAAAGCTTCTCGTAGTTGAAACCTACGCCGGCCGTAAATCGGTTAGTCGCCTTCCAGTTTGTGTAATCTGTAGAAGTGGCGTAGATTGTTCCCTGAGAAGGAATGGTCTGGTCGCGGTCTGCGCTCTCCTTAAACATCGGAGAAACGTAATTGTAACCCAAACGGAGCGCCAACATATTAATCGGCTTATATTCCAGACCCAGTTTTAGCGTGCTCACGCCTTGCAACGACTGCTTGGTGTGGTCATTCATGACTTCATCGCTAGAACTGGTTTCATAATATTCATCCCAATAACCACCATAATAACCGCCATCCTTCACACGATTATCCATGTGATTGTACCATGCATACTCGTAAGTAGCGCCCAGGGCAAGATTGCCGCCAATGGTGTGACCCAAGCTAATACCAGTCTTCCAAGCCGTGTTCAGACGATAATCGAGACTGGAACTGTTCGTTTTGCTAGCTTCTGCATAATTTCCTTCAGCATCCGTTATGTTCTTGTCAACGAGTTCCAAGTCTGCTGTTCCATCCATCGACAAATCATAGAATACAGGCGAATTGACGTAAGCACCAATACGGAAAGGAGAATCTTCTACCGGACGGAAGATAACACCCAGTTTTGCATCATAACCGGTACCCGTAATACGCTGGCTTTCCCAAGCTGTTCCGTAAGCCTCCTTATCGGCAACATAATTTTCTGTATAAACAGAATTATTACGGTAATGAACATCATGGATGCCCAGGGTAAAACCTACCCATACGCGGTCGTTGAAGCCCACGCTAATATTGAAATCATATTCGCCTATGTAGCCCTTCTGATACTGGCCAAAGAGGAACGAACGACCATCGTAGGTCATTTGGTTTCCATCCTCGTCTTTGCCCATCAACGCATTATAGTTGGCGTCTACCGCATTCCAAACCTGATCACCTGCATCTTTACCATGTTTCTCATCCAACTCTTTAGCGTAAGCCGTTTTTGCAGAAGCCCATTTGGTTTGAGATGCTCCGTTGAGGAAATTGGCTGCAGAAAGAATCTGAGAGAAATTGGTGCTCTTGTGGTAGTTGAAACCGAAGTTGAGCTTTACATTCGAATCTCTATTTGTAGCAGCCCATACAAAACCGATCTGGTCGAAACTAGGAACCGATTTCTTTCCGTCGAAGCCGAACGGAGTCTTATCGAAATTGAGTTCTGTATCTGCTCCTGGCTGAGCCACAACGCCAGCCGAGAGACTGGCCATGCTCTTTCTGAACAGACCAATACCGGCAGGGTTGCTGGAGATGGTAGAAATATCTGCGCCTAAGGCTTCCATAGCTCCACCCATACCTACATAGCGTGCAGTTCCCGTTAGGGAATTCTCTGCAAACTTAGTATCCTGATAAGTTTCCTGAGCTAACATTGGGGCTGACATAAGTCCCAACGAAGCCAGGAATAAATATTTTAAATTCTTCATAATCTCTTAATTCTTCACTTAATTCTTAAAGGCTTCATTATCTGATAAACCTTTTCTTTTTTCGAAAAATGTCTTCATCCTCAGAACAAAGCCCTAGCTATTAACTATAAACTATTAACTTTAAACTTTAAAAGCGACTATCTTCTTCCGCCAAAGCCGCCGCCACCAGAACGGCTGCCGCCTCCGAAGCTACCTCCTCCGCCGCCAAAGCTTCCACCGGAATGCGTTCCGCCTCCGAAGCTTGCTCCACTACGGTTTCCGAATCCACCGAAGTTGCTGCGGTCGAAGTTGTTGGTATTATTATTGTTTCGAGCGTTATTGTAACGGCCGTTATCGTTTATACGACCGCCGAAATTACGGTTTCTGTTGCTCTGGTAAGTACTGTTGCCAGCATAGCCTTTATCGCCATTATAACGGTAAGTTCTGCTTCCGGCGTAACCGCCCGAATTACGTCCGCCATAACTTACATGTCCGTATATCGGACCGCCCCAATACCAAGGGTTGTAGTAGCCGCCCCAGCCATAATACCAAGGGTCGTACCAGCCACCATACCATCCGCAATAACCATAATACCATGGATCGTACCATGGGTCGAACCAAGGATCATACCAGCCGGCATAATAGCCGTAGCGCCATGGATTGTGCCAGCCCCACATGCGGCTGCGCCAATAGTAAGGACCGTAACCATAATAATCGTAGAACCACGGATCATAGAAGCCATCCCAACGGCTCATCTCGCGCGTGCGGACGAAATCCTCATCCCTGTCAGCATACTTCTGGGCGAAGTAAGCATCATCATAAATGCTGTCTGGCGCCACACCCTTGCCCACATGGAACTGGATAATGTCGTTGCCCAGGGAATCTTTCCCTACATTCTCATAATGGCTGAAGATTCTGCCGCCTCGATTGTATTCATCTACCGAACGGTCGCTTCCGCTCCAAAACAGCCGATAAACACTATCTCTACGTGCCCGCTGTTCAGCATACTGGCGCTGGAGCAGAGCCCGTCTTTCAGCCTTTTCCTTGGCCTCCTTCTTCGGATTGAAGTAGAGGTCATCGTCCTGTGCCATCGAAGTGAGTGGCATCGCAGCTGCGATAAGGACTGCAAGAAGATACTTTCTTTTCATATTCTGTTCTCCTATTTATTTTTTTCCATTTTTCTCTTTCCAGATCCATCATAAACCATCAGGAAAAATACTCCAGAAAGAGCCATTTCCTGATTATATAATAATCTGGATGCAAAAATATTGCTTATCTTTATGCAAAAATACAGAATTTCCCTAAATAATTGTAGGTTTTCCCCTATTTTTTTATAATTTTGCAGAAGATTTAAAACAAATCTAGCTTTTTTGAACATTCGAAGGCGTTTTTAGACAAGAAATTAATACAAATTAAATATGAAATATTTAGTAGCAACATTCACTATTGAAACGACTGCCGACTTGATGCAGGCCTCTCAGGATCTGCTTGCCGATGGTGCAGCCGAAGCCGGATTTGAATCTTTTGAGGAAACAGAAACCGGACTGGAAGCGTATGTGCAGAAAGAACTCTTCGACAAGGAGATGCTGGATGCCTATATAGCTGATTTCCCTATCGGGGATGCGAAAATTACCTACGAGGTGAAAGATGCAGAAGACAAGGATTGGAACCAGGAATGGGAAGAACAGGGATTCGAACCAATTTATGTGGACAACCAGGTGGTGATTTACGATGCGAAACATCCCGAACTCTATCCCGATACGAGCAACAGACCCGACATGATAGAAATAGGTATTGAGGCGAAACTGGCGTTCGGAACAGGAAACCACGAAACCACACGCATGATCATTTCACAGCTGCTCCACATGCCTATCAGAACCAAGCGCATCCTGGATTGCGGAACGGGTACGGGAATCCTTGCCCTCACCTGCTCAAAACTAGGAGCGAAAGACGTGGTAGGCTACGATATTGACGAGTGGAGCGTAGAAAATGCCAAGCATAATGCCGTGCTCAACGGCGTAACTAACATGGAAGTACTCTTTGGCAACAGTCAGGTAATCAACCACATCAGCGGCGTTTTCGACCTGGTTCTAGCCAACATCAACCGCAACATTCTGCTCGACGACATGCGCGCTTTCCGTAGCGTGATGAACATCGGCGGAACTCTGGTTCTGAGTGGCTTCTACGAAGAAGATATTCCTGTACTCCTGGAGAAAGCAGAAGAACTGGGAATGCATGAAATAAACAGACAGATTGACAACAATTGGGCCTGCCTTGTTTTAGGTTCATAAAGATTCTTTTCTGATTCTAAACATTCAGAACGAAAAATCTGAAATCAGAAATTTCAGATTAAAACATACGAATAAAGGTTGGATTTTCGCATATTGCCAAAAGTCCAACCTTTATTCCATGAATTTCTTCTCATTATTATTGCTTCCTATGCAGAGCTGCTTGAGCTCATAATAACTGCCGTTGTAAATATTGAAATCTACGTAGCCTTTAATGCCCGGCAACTTGCCCACATCCGTATGCTGCCAGAACTTCCATTTGCCCTTATACTGAACCTTGTCAACATAATAGTGGGCTATCCAGTAAGGATAATCTTCGAAGACAGGCGCACTCAGATATTGCTCCTTGAATTTATAATAGGTGTAGATGATAGGTTTAACATGATACTTATCCTCTACTATATGCAGCCAGGTAAGCACATCACGCTGGAAATCCTCCACACTCTTATCTGCCGGCTTATGTTCAATATCCAGTACCGGAGGCAAATCGCCATCCGTAAGATGAACCTGGTCTAGGAAATAATAAGCCTGTTCTCGGGCTGTCGACTTATTGCTCCAGAAATGATAAACACCCCGGATGAAACCGAAATCGCGAGCCTGATTAAAGTTCTCGCGGAAATTCTCATCCAACCGAGAAGAACCTTCCGTACTCTTGATGATGACGAAGCGCACAGGACAACCCTTAATCATCGCATTCTTGAGTTGCTCCCAGTCTATCTTGCCCTGATAATGGGAAATATCGATTCCGTGAATCTCGTAACCTTCAGGATATTCAGCATCTCCATAAAGCGCACGCCAGCGGAAACCAGTTGGACCTACAAAGAAATGATAGAACAGAAAGACATAGAGCACGATAACAGCCGTTCCGCCTATCCACCACGCCCAACGGGGATAGCGTTGTAAAAAAGAAGACGAACGCCTTCTACCACGTGAGCCGCCACGCCGAGGAGTTTTCTTTCTCGCCATGGCACTCTTTTTCTGTGAAGAAGCCGTTCGTCTTGTTGACATATAAAAAAATATTTATTCTATTTTTTACTTAGCCTGCTCCAACTGGAGAGTCTTTGTGGTCTGGTCGCAAACCTCAGAAGGACCCCAGTACTGGATAGGACCTGGATAAACGTAAGCTGTTTCCTTAGCCCACTCATCACGCTTAGAAGCGAAGAACTTGAATGGAGCGCCGTCAAGCTCAACGAGAGCCTTGCGGATAACTGGCTTGTTAGCACCATTACGACGCTCGATGTTCATCATCATAGTGATTGGCACACCACCTGCAATCCACTCTGCTGCAGGAGCTGTTGTGTTCTTGATGATTGACATGTAACCGGTCTTGCCGTTAGCGATGAGGCGTGAAGCGTTGAAACCGAGTGAGTAGCAGTAGTCAGCATCGTAGTTAGAAGGAGCTGCGCAACGTCCCTCGTAACCGAAGAAGTGGTGCTGAGCAGAGAACTTACCTACGTACTTACCCTCCTTCTTCCAAGCAGCCAACTTGTCAGCTACCATGCGAGAGAGCAACTTCTCTGTCTCGATGAGAGAAACCTGTACGTTTCCGTGAGGGTCGCGGTCGAGGCAAAGCTGGCGAGCTACGTCTGCTGGCAAAGACTCCAATACAGCGAGGTTGTCCTTAGCGATGGCACCCTTAACGAATGCAATCTGCTCCTCAGCACTTGCAAACTCACGGCTCTCGCCTGTTGCTGGGTCTGTAAGAACCTCGTTCAATTCTGCGATGAGCTTCTTGATAGCTGGGATAAACTCGATCAGGCCCTCTGGGATGAGAACTGTACCGAAGTTGTTGCCCTCAGCAGCACGGTTAGCTACAGCAGTTGCAATATAAGTAACAACATCATCGAGTGACATTTCCTTAGCCTCTACCTCCTCAGAAATCAAGCAGATGTTTGGCTGAGTCTGGAGAGCGCACTCAAGAGCGATGTGAGATGCTGAACGACCCATCAGCTTGATGAAGTGCCAGTACTTACGTGCTGAGTTACAGTCGCGCTCGATGTTACCGATGAGCTCAGAATATGTCTTGCAGGCTGTATCGAAACCGAAAGAAGTCTCAATCTGCTCGTTCTTCAAGTC
>CAVBFV010000052.1:0-14664 GCA_963594575.1 Lachnospiraceae bacterium
GCCGCGAAACCGGTAGCGTTATCGACCACGAATATTGCGTGAAGGCTTTCACCAAGTTCTATCAGTTGTAATAAAAAACAAAGAGGGTGTGTCTGCATTTATGACACATCCTCTTTGATTTTATATATTATTCTTTTCCTTTTATCGTTCCTAATTCTTTCACATTCTTCTCAAATTCATTTCTTTCACCAATAGCCCCATTACGCAGTTTTGCCCGATAATTGTATATCGTATTAACTGCATAATGAAGGAATTCTGCTATCTTGGTACTGTCATCAATACCCAGTCTTATCAAGGCGAATACCCTCACCATTGCCGGTAGCTTCGTAGCATCAGTAAGATGGATTTGTGCCTCCGGCTTCAGAAGACTGTTGAGGTCTTCAACGAAATTCGGGAACAGATGCAGGAAGACCTTATCGAAATTAGCATACAGTTCTCCCAACTCGTGTTCCTTCAGTTCACCGCTTCTCGTCATTGAATAAAGTTCCTGATATTCACGGTTCTTTACCATTTTATTGACATGGAGACGCAACTTATCCAGTTTATCTATATAATGAGAACATGCTCCCAGGAACTGACCTATATATTCTTCCTTCACACCATTCGACTCATTCAGTTTATCATTCGAAGTCTTCAACATTTCGTTGGTAGCAGAAAGTTTCTTATTCAGTTCCTCTAATTGTTCGTTCGTCTTCTTCAGTTCATTTCTCGCTATGGTAACATATTTTTTCTGCTTATTGACATAGAAAGCCAGAATACCTAAAGAAAGAACCAGAAGACTGACACAGATGATGGCAAAGACAAGACGCTGGTTTGCCTTCTTGAGCTGTGCCTGATAATTATGATCGATGGTACCAAGTACTGGCGAAATCTGCCAGTTACGGATACGGGTACTGCAACTTTTATTGGCATTCCAAGAGAAGTTGATGTATTTATAGGAACGCTCAACATCTCCCTCCTGACTCAGAATATCGGCGAGCATCCAAAGCGAAGCCTGATCATTGATGGCACACTTCACATCACAGATGGCAGATTTGAGCAGCCAATATTTCTCCATTTCTTCGTTTTTCAGAGAACGGTAAATCAGATAGCGATAGTAGGCAACGATACCATATTCATGACTACCCTCCTTACACATTTTCAACCGTTCATCATTTACCTTCAGTGCTTCATCCCATTTGTTCTGGCTGGTAAGCATCACCTCTTTACGCATGAGATAATCTTCGCTATGATGTGGAAGGATAGCAAACAAAGTATCCCGATATGCATTCTGACGACTAAAGAATTTCTGACTTAAATCAGTATCTATCTGCATATTAGAAAAGCCCAACTCACCATAGACATGGTAATAGGCGATGAAATAATCTTTCCGGTTAGATTCATCCAATGTCTCTTTATCTATATGCTTGAGCACCTCCAAAGCCTCAGCAAAAGCACCGGCAGCAGAATACTGTAAAGCCAACTGACTTTTCAACCCAGCAACTTCAGCCGACAGTCCTTCCTTCTGAGCCAAAACAATGGCTTTCTGAATATAAGCCACAGCAGAATCGCTCTGGTAGGACTTATATTCAGAATAGATTTTGCGATAGGTATTGAGGAGCAACTTCGGATTTTTCTCCTGATGAATCAATTCCTTCAACTGAGCGATGCTGCTTTCTTTCAGTTTGGTATAGTGCTGGGATTGCTCTATAGCCCGATCAAGTTGGGTATACAGTTCACTGATGCTTTCCTTTTGAGCAAAGCATGATGTAAGTGTAGCGAAACACCAGATATACAATATAGATAATAATCTTTCTATCATTAGCTGATAATATTTTGTTTATAGGTATCATTAGATCCAGCCCTTACTGCTGTATAGGACATTCAAGAGACAAAGGTATAGTTTTTTGGGTACATTTCCAAATTTTCAAGCGTTTTTTTGATATTCTTTTTTACTTTTGTTGTTCTTACATCCTTGCACCTCCCGAAAAAAAGGCTGCCCCAAAAAGTTTGGAGCAGCCTTAAACAAAGCTTTATACCTAAATTATTAAACTAAAACCTAAAAAGCTTATGAATGATTATAAACCTACATATTATTTCTTTTCTACTTTGAGAACAGCCTTGTCTACACCGGCTGTCAAGTCTACAGTAAGAACGTATGTCTCACCATCCTTCAGTTCTACTCCATCTTTCAGGTAAACATTGCCGTTGTCGTGACCGTTACCATCACCGATGCCGAACACCTCGCTCTCAGTTGAGATGAGATGGCTGTTATCCTTACCCTTGAATTCAACACCCCAGTTTGCCTGACCGAAGAACTTGAAGTTTACGTCAGTAGCTCTGAGCTGCTTGCCTACGGTAAGTGTAACCTGATATACCTTATCCTTGATTGGAGTGAGGCAGACATCAGAGTCTACACCTGTCCACCAGCCATGATTTACAGCATCCCAAGTTGGCTTGTTGACACCTTCATTACCGATAATCCAGAGTGCACCAGTACCATCACCATTCAGTGACATAGGCTCACTTCCATTCATAGCCCAGATGCGGAATGACTTATGGGTGAAGTCTGCCAGAACGGTATATCTGCCGGTAATAGCCTTGAAAGTATAGCTTCCATCCTCTTCTTTCTGGAACCAGTCGCTGTCATAATACCAGTCATCTGGCAGATTATTGCCGCTGATTGTAAGATTACAGGTAGCCCCCTGCTTGATATCACCCACCCAAGTCTTGCCTGCATCAGTATCGGCAAAGTCGAGGATAGTAACCGGCAATACATCGGTAGGACCAGCCGTATAGTTCTTGGCATCGAAAGTGACAACTACATCGCTCATATTCTCAGAAGTGAAGTTGAAGTTGCCTGTTTCACCCAGACTGATATCCTTACCGGTGCTGGAACCGAAGACAAACTTTCCATCCTTCGTTGCGAAATATCCCTTGAAGGTCTTCTTACTGCTAGGAAGAACAGCCTGATAAACAAAGTCGCTTTTCTCTGTCATGTCATATTTAACACCATCAGCACTCACAAACTGCAGATTGTTGAAGTGAGGCCGCTTGATATCAAACGACAAGGTCTCTGTATTCGATTTGGTTGATACATTCTGCAGCGTAAGTTGAACATCCACCTTTCCATCAGGAACATTCTGAGCATAAGGCACTTTTAATTTGACCGTATATTCACCAGCCTCCTTGGTACGGATGGTAGTTTCATCTACACTCTGCCCACTAAACAGGAGGTTTGCTTTCAAGGTAGAGAGAGCCACACCTCCCTCATCCTTGCAGTTTACTTTCACCTCCACTTCATCACCCATCCATACAGCTGCCGAGGGAGCCGTATAGTTCATCACCGGATTACCGGCAGGAGTAGGCGCACTGTAATCATCATCGCCGCAAGATGCCATCAGTGGCAGAGCGAGCAACGCCATGATATAATATCTGATATGTTTCATAATGGTCGTATCTTTAATGAATCATTTACAATAGTTTATGGATTACTTATTCCACTTGCAAGAGATGACACCATTTGCCGGAACCTTGCAGGTAAAATTATGAGTTCCATCACTGAGATTGATAGACTTAGCCTCATCTCCCTCGTTGATGATGACAGCCGCATAACTACCATCAGGATTAACAAACTCAGCATGTGTAATCTTGCTGTCAGTAACGGTACGGGATGTATTACCAATGCGAACCGCACCAGGAGCAACGACACTAGACATGTGGTTGATGATGTAATAATGAGAATTATAGCTCAACTGGTTGTAGCCGTTCTGATTGATATCAATAGCACCATAGCAGGTCTGGCATCCGCCATCCAGGTTAGGTCCCATCTTATTGTCAAGCATCAGATTCCATACAAGCACCGCCTTGCAATACTGGTTTACCGTAGCGAGTGCCACATTCTTCATATCTGCCATCAGTCGTTTGCTCAAGTCACGTCCGTTATTCCAGGTTCCGATACTGGTTTCTGAGAAAATCAGTTCCTTGTCAGGACGCTGGTTGTGGATATCAGTCAACTCGCTGTTGTCGCCGCCATAATCGTGATAAGCTGCACCGACAACCAGTTCTGAACCCTCAAAGTTATCACCGATAGCATTGTAGAGTTTCACTGGATAATCTTCCTGATCAGCAATCTTATCATAGTTGTAGTTGTGATCGAAGACATAAATCTTGGTCTGCAGGTTATTCTTCTTAAACTGCGCAGCCAATTCCTTCACGAAAGGAGCCTCTTCCTGCCAAGGCATATAGAGAGATGCACAGTTAGCCTTGTTCAATGGCTCATTCTGAGGACTCACTGCATAGATATTGATGCCTTTCTCCTTCATCACATTGATAAACTTCACGAAGTACTTGGCATAAACCTCGCGATAATCAGGATTGAGATGACCATCAGTCCATGAATCCTTAGGATTCTTGGTGTTAAGGTCTGTCACCTTCATCCATTTTGGACAAGTCCAGGGAGCTGCGATAATCTTCAGATTAGGATTGATGGCAAGAATCTCCTTCAGTACCGGAATCACATAATCGTTCTCATCGCTATAGAGCGCGAAGTTGCTGATAGGGTCAGACTCGCTGCCCTTCGTGTCGCAATAGGTATACTCGGTACTTGAGAAGTCGTTGCATCCCAAAGAGATACGGGCATAACTTACACCATAACCCTCTGTGGTAGAGTAAATACGCTTCAAAAGAGCCAGACGCGCCTCTGGGGTCATCTGCATCAGATTATAGCAGGATGAATAAGTGATGGCATAACCGAAGCCATCAATCGTCTGATACTTCTTGTTTAAATCAAGTTCGATGGTGGTTGGTGCCATAGATACTCCATTATACAACTTCACCTCACCCTGTGACAAAGAATAGACTCCATCGGCTGTGGTAATGAAAGTTTTGGCTGTACCTTGTGCCGGTACCGGATTTGGGGCCTCACTAGGAGTATCAAAGTCTACAGGATCTGAGAAGGAGTTACTGCTGCTGCAAGCTGTCACCGAGAAAGCAGTTGCGCAGATCAGCATCATCAGTTTATTGCTATAGTATTTCATATTTGTTTCTTCTTTTATTTGTTAATAACGGTTTGAGTTGAAAGCTATCCAGGTTAGCTTAGTAACCTGGATTCTGCTCTAGATTGGTATTCTGGTCAAGAGCGGTCTGTGGGATTGGCAACAGGTATGAGTTGCTGTCAAACAGTTTCACCTGTCTGATGCGTCCGCTGTCACGGCTATCTATTCCGTTGAGATACTTCTCAACCTTGTTGTTGCGGCAGAGGTCGAACCAGCGTTCTCCCTCAAAGGCAAGTTCCAGACGACGCTCATGGAGAACAGCCTCTATCATAGATTCCTTGCTGCCAGTCTTGTCGGCTGTCAGTTCCTTCAGCTTGGCACGCTTGCGAATCTGGTTCACGAGTTTCGCACTCTCGGCAAGATTGCCCTTATAGGCTTCTGCCTCAGCCTTCATCAGGATAATATCAGCCAGGCGAACCCAGTAAATATTATTGTATGAAGAGCGTAACTTATACATGAACGGATAGTTGGAAGCTGGATAATAGTTGCTCCAGGTACAGGCATAATATACGATAGCCTGATTCTTACGTACTTCATCACCCTCCTTGTCAAAGTCATTGATGATGTCTCGTGAAGGAGTAATCCACTTTGCCCAGGTAAAGTAATAATCCCAGTTGTCCAACGGACGGCCGTACATCCAGGTTTCCCAGTTTCCGCTACCGGTTGTCCAGTGCACCTCCAGAATACCTTCTTTGGTATTGCGCTTCATGCAGTCTATCGCAGTCTCATCATAGCCCCAAAGAGTTTCATAACTGTCTTCCAGCTCTACACCGGTTGTATTCATCACCTTGTCGGCATAAGCGATTACCTTGTCATAATCCTGCACTTCCTTTTCGGCATAAACCTTGGCAAGCATAGCCTGAGCTACGGTCTTGGTCATCTTTGTGCGGTCTGAATTGTCATTATCCGGTGCATATTGCTCAGCATCTGTCAAGTCGGCAATAATCTGCTCATAACATTCCTTCGGTGTCTTGCGAGGTGGATAATAGGTAGGATATACCTCATTGATATTCTCGGATGTGATGGTCTTGGCGATGGTCGTAATGACTGGGAAAGAACCCCACAGACGAGCCATTCGGAACATCATCAGAGCACGGAAGATTTCGCCCTGTGCCTTATAGGAATGATATTCTGTTTCTGATATCTGACCGTTCTCCTTCAATTGCTCAACACCATTGATCAGCACATTTGCTTTGGCGATATCCTCCAGATAGCGGTTCCAGTCACGGCTCAATACCGAGTTGCTGGCATCGATAGAGTTGGTCTCATAAGGTACCACCTCTGCACCGGTAGTTCCGGCATAAGCATTATCACTATGTGAATCACCTATCAGAAGATAGTCGAGATGGGTATGCTCCTGACGGTTGCGGAACAACTCATAGAGCGATTTGAGCTGTGCATCTGCAGCTGCCTTGTCCTTCAATACGGCTGTTGAGGTCTCTGTCTGACCGCCCTGTGTTATTTCTGATGGCTCTGATAATGGCTCGTAGTCGAGAGAGCAACTTGCCAAAGAGAACATTGCGATGCCACCGAGCGCCAATGTCTTGATTGTATGATATGTTTTCATTGTTGTCGATGTTTAGAATTCTACTTTTACACCTAATACTACACTCTTATTGAGTGGATATGTACCCCAGTCGATACCTTGTACACTACCACTGTTGCCATACTGGTTAACCTCCGGATCCATACCGGAATAGTCGGTCAGGGTAAGCAGGTTGGTTGCTGATACGTATGGCTGCAGACGGGTCAGACCGAAGCGTGAAATCAGTTTGCGAGGCACATCATAAGAGAGAGAAATGTCCTTTACACGGAGATAACTGCCATCTTCTATAAAGTAGGTTGAGTTGCGGATATCCCACTTAGCCTTTGGCACATCGGTAATCTGACCAGGAACTCTCCAGCGAGCCAGCACCTTGGTACTTTGGTTCTTACCGTCATACATTCCTTCGGTTTCCATACGTGAAACGTTGTAAATGTCGTTGCCATAACTTCCCTGGATAAGAATACTGAGATTCAAGCCCTTATAAGAGAAGGTGTTGGTCAGACCGAAGGTGAAGTCTGGGTTTGGATCACCGATATAGGTACGGTCACTGGCTGATACCAGACCATCACCGGTCACGTCCTTGTACTTCATATCACCTGTCTCTGGGTCCACACCTTCTGCTACATATCCCCAGAAACTGCCCAATGGCTTACCTGGCGTATTGCGAACCACCTGTTCGTTGACGAAATCGGTAGTCTTAGCTTCATAATATACCTGAGTCAAAGCTAGACTCTCCAACTTATTCTTGTTGAAAGAGATGTTGAAATCTGTATTCCACTTCAAGGCGCCTGTCAGATTCTGTGAAGAGATGGCAAACTCCCAGCCTTTGTTGATCATCGAACCACCATTATAGGTCAGGTTTCTTGCTGCAGCACTACCTGCCGGCAAGGTGATGTTCATCAACATATCCTTGGTCTTCTTATAATAGTAATCGGCATAGAAGGTGATGCGGTTGCCCAGTACGGTCAAGTCGAGACCGATGTTGGTCTGGGTTGTTGTTTCCCAAGTCAGCTCAGGGTTACTCAGGTTGCCCTGTGAGAAAGTAGGAGTAGAATTGGCATCATTTCCCTCGCCAAACCACTGCACACGATTGATATTGTATCTTGCCAGATAGCTGTAATCGCCCAGACCGCTCTGGTTACCGGTCTGTCCCCAGCCTCCACGAATTTTCAAGTCGTCAATCCACTTGATATCTTTCATGAATTTCTCATTGCTTACGCGCCAGGCACCAGAGAATGATGGGAAGTAGCCCCAACGGTGATGTGGTGCCAACTTGGAAGAACCATCGGCACGCATATTGGCGGTTACCATATAGGTATCATTCCAGTTGTACTGCAAACGGGCGAATGTTGAGAGAATTGCCCAATCAGAAGCTGATGAACCGGTTCCTGTCCAGGAAATCTTGTTGGCTGCATTCAAGGTTGGGAACAGATCGTTGGCATAGTTGCTACCATTGATATAGTTCTGGCTCCACTTGCTCTGTGTCCAGGAACTACCAGCCATTGCATCCAGACTATGCTTTCCGAATGCCTTCTTATAGTTTAATACATTGTCCCATACGATAACGCTGCTGATGTTTCTACCATCATATCCTGTACCGAATTCCTGACGGCCGATGGTGGTAGATATCGGGTCAAGGAAGTTGGTGGTTGTTCCTTGTGTACGGTCGAACGAGAGAGATGTGTTATAAGTCAGTTCTGGCATAAAGGTGACAGTTGCTTTTCCTGTTGCCAGCAATCGGTTGTAAGCAGACTTATTATTCTGAGTACGGGCGATATTCTCTGCTGGCGAGGTAATGTTCACGCCATAGAAGTTGTTGTAGAACTGGCTAGGATTCTCCGGATTCCATACCGGTGCATAGGTTGGCGTATTGACGATAGCGGTTACTACGCCGCCTCGGTTAGAACCGGCACCCGAAATGATACCTGTACCCTTGTTGGTATAATCAGAATAAGTTACACTGGCATTGAGTCGCAACCACTTACGTATATCGTTCTCTACAGATGCTCGGAAGTTGTAACGCTGATAGCTTGACTTCTTGATAACACCATTTTCGCCTGTATAGCCACCCGAGATAAAGTATCTCAGTTTATCGGTACCATTGGTGATAGAAAGCTGGTAGTCCTGTACATTACCCGTACGGAACACCTCGTCTTTCCAGTCGGTTTGGTCTTTCAAGCCTTCAGGCAGTTTCACCAGACCAATTTCATCCATCAGCTCCTTATACTGAGCCGCATTGAGAGATTCCTGGTTGTCACGTACAGTATTAAATGCATAATGTGCATTCAGAGATACCTTGGCAACGCCAGCCTTACCCTGCTTTGTACCGATAATGATGACACCATTGGCTGCACGGGATCCATAGATTGCAGCAGAAGAGGCATCCTTCAACACCTGGATATTATCAATATCATCAGCTGCCAGGAAGTCGATATTGGTCATTGGCACTCCATCTACTACATAGAGCGGATCATTGCTGCCATTTAAAGAGGTGGTACCACGCACACGGATGGTTGGTGAAGCACCTGGCTGACCGTTGGCTTGCGAAATCTGCAAACCGGCTGCCTTTCCCTGCATACCTGCTGCGGCAGATACGATAGGACGGGTATCAAGGTCTTTAGCTGACACACTGGAGACGGCAGTAGTTACATCCTTACGCTTGACAGAGCCGTAACCGATAGCCACCACTTCGTTGAGCATATTAGACTCCTCTTCGAGCATAATCTGTACGCCGTTAGAAGCTTTCACTTCCTTATTCTTATAACCTATATAAGAAATTTTGAGTCTGGCACCTGGCTGTACTTCGATGGTGAAGTGACCATCTAGGTCAGTAGCAACACCATTTTTGGTACCATTCTCCAGAACCGAAGCTCCGATAACGGGTTCATTGGTATTGTCGATTACAGTACCCGTAATCTTCACCTTCTGTCCCCAAGCTGTCGCTGAGACCATTAGGACGAGTGCTGAGGCTGCTAATCCTCGCAACATCGCATTACTTTTTGATTTTCTCATAATTTATATTTTAGTTATTCTCATTTATGTTTAAAATTGTTGTCTGATAGTCGGGAACCCATCCATGATTGGTTTCCGGTTGCAAAAGTATATAAAATGTCTGATATTTGTTGGTTGATTAAATAATTAAGTGGTGAAAATGACCATCTGTTTTTACAACTGCATCTGATTATCAGGACTTTACATTTTTCATAGTTCAAAAAATAAGTGGTAGATTTATAATGGTAAAAGATATAATTATAGAAGAAAAAAACTGTTTTCTGATGATTCAGCCAGAAGATTTATGCAGACAATTCAACAAATGAGTTGTAATATAAGCAATCCCGATTTATCTCTTCACTCTTCACCTTCTCGCCCGTACCCCCTCTGTTTATCGGGGTTTCGGGAGGTGAAGAGTTTTCTTTATCTCTTCACCCCTCTTCACCCATATAGAAATACACTATACGCAATATGGGAAGAAAAAAAGCCCCCGGTGCCATACGCATCGGGAGCTTTTTTTATGCACCAAGCAGCAAAGGTGCTGCCTGGTGGGGGTACGATAGAGATTCCGTTTGTCTATATCTCACTTACCGCTTTTATTCGGGCTTTGTATCAAAGAAACCGATAAACTCATCAAAATCTCGAAGAATGTCAGTCAACTTAGGATTACTCTTTTGAACTATAATAGCTATGTAATTGTCAACTTCTTCATCTCTAAGAATAGAAACCTTGACACAAAACCGATCTCGTTTATCGAATTCGTTAAACCATCTGGTAAAAAGACGAGCTCGCATAGCCTGTCTGCTATCACCCGTTTCACATTGATATAAAAGAATGTCCGGATTCGTGAGAAAGAACTCTTCAATAATACTTTGTACAGTCTCTTTTACTTTAGAATCGTTAGGAGAATTCTTCTTGTTTTCATTGAGAATACCGAATTCATACGCTTTTTCATCCTCCCAGATATTATTATTTTCAACAAATTCTATTCGATACTGAACACCATAATCTGTCAAGAACTTATATGAGCCATTATCTATCCAGACCTTATAAGGAGAATGAAAATTGAGGCGCGTTAAGTTAAAGGCCTGCATAGCAGTTTGCAGCCTCCTTACGTGCTTTAGCAAAGTCTATTTGAGCCTTTGCCTCCATTTCTCTTTTACGTTTAACCATGTCTCGTAATACAGCAATTGCTTCTTCACGAGTTTTAATTTTTAAAGCCATATTTATCCATTTAAAAGTTCTACTTCTATTTGTCTGCAAAGATAAGCTTTTATTTTGAAAATGCAAAGAAAACAGGAGAAAAGTTTCGAAAAAATATGGTGGTAGTTCTTGAACCCACCTATCACAGTGACACATAGAAAACGGTGCTATACGCATCGGGGGCTTTTTTATTTTATTCCCCAGGCAGCACCTTTGCTGCCTGGGGGTACGATAGAGAATCAGGGGCTAGTCTGCCCAAATTCCCTTATTAGTTTCATTATCCCAGAAATCCTTCACATTTTCGTCGCTGTAATCCGCTTCTCCCGCCTTCTGGATAACAGAGCCGGCGAGGATGGCTGTGGTTTCCATTTCCATGACGCTAACCACTGGCTTGATATATTTTTTCTTTTTCATACCATTTCTATTTTTTAATTACTTAATGATAACCTTCATGGTCTTACCGCCACGCTTCACGATGTTCACACCCTTCTGCAAATTCTGGAGGCGACGGCCCTGGAGGTCGTAGTATTCAGCCTTGCTATCTGCTGTAGTCTCCAACTGCTCAATGGCTGTGGTGCTGCCGCCGACGCTGATGCTGAACATTCTGGCACCTGCTGCAGAAGCAGAAGTGTTATCTACCATGTAAGCACGGAAAGGCTTGCTGCCCACAGACTCTGTTTTTGTTTCACCCAACAGCTTGGCTGGGTTCATCAACTTGTCGCCCTTCACGATATAGCAGTTGTTGTCAGTATCCTTGCTGAACATCTTTTGGGTATAGAGACCCTGGAGCTTGTAGTTGGCGTCAGCAGTTTCAGCAGTCTGAACGTCTTTTGCAATCGTCTTGTCGGCTTCTGTGAAGTTGAGCTCGGTGGCTCCATCCTTCATCTTGATGATAACAGGAGTACCAGCAGCGATGCTTCCCTCAATCTCTTCGAGTTCTACGGTCTCAGTACCCTCATCAGCTGAAAGGAGTTTGAAGGCACGGAAGTTCTTGTCGGCGAGCGATACCTCGAATGGCAAGCAGAGCGTTGCCCAGGTAGTGCCTTCCTTCATCTTGCGGCTATAAGATGCAGCCTTGGCTGCGAATGGCTCGTAAGCCACGAAATCCTTATCGTCGTCAAGAACGAGATTATCCGTAACAAGAGTTTCTCCCGCTGCTCCTATCTTCTCATCGCCATAATACTGATTGCCATCAGACTGACTACCAGACACACGAACGTGATAAACACTACGCCGAGAATGAGGCAGATATAAAAACGCCCTCTCCTGATGAAATCACCCAAGCTGAAATGACACATCGGGTAATCATCAAGATAGGTCCTGTATTCCCTCACCATGACATTAATCATGATGCCAACATAAATGAGGAGAAACAAAGCTACTATCAGGATAGCCTGTTCTTCTTTGGCTAATAAATCTATTATACTTTTCATGGTGCAAATATAGTGTTTTTCTTTGAAACAAGGTGTCGCATTCCCCCACATAGGTGTCGCATTCCTACAAAAAAGGTGTCTCATTCGTGAGGAATGCGACACCTAATACATACTTTTTAACAGTTATTCTCTCTCCAAGCCGTAGGAGAGCAGCCTTCTTTCTCTTTGAACATACGGTAGAGATGGGTACGGGAAGAGAAGCCGCACTCGGCAGAAATGATGTCATTACCGAAGTCGGGCTATCCAACATCATCTTCTTGGCAGCCTCAAAACGCACCTCGGCAAGCCAGATGCGGAAGGTGGAATTAAGGCATGAAGTGAAGTAGCGTGACAACTCGTTCTTGGAGATGTTCAGCGAGCGTGACAGGGTGAACATGTTTACTGTAGTGTCTTTATAGCCCAACTCTTCGCACCACTTGTCAAGCTTCTCCCTGATAAATGTCTGACGATCCTGAGAAAACAGTTGTAAGTTTTCTTTACCGTCCGTATACTCTGCATCCAGCCCATCGGAGCTTTCCAAAATAGCTACTGCCTTTTATCATTTCCCCTATTCAGATTTCGGGGAATTAAAGCCTTTGTCGTTCCTATTCGTTCAATATGGCTTTACCTTTTGAGGTAAGCAAATATTTCTGTTTTGGATGTTTGGGCTGTTCTGGGAATTTCATAGATACAAGCCCTTCGTCCAATGCAGGAGTAAGATAATTCCTCAAGAAATTTACCCTGTCCTTCAAATTCAAAATGGACATGATTTCCTTTACTGAATATTCATTATCATTCATTATTGAGACAAGCTCATGAACTTGTTGGGTACTTGTTGGGTACTTGTTGGGTACTTGTTGGGTACTTGTTGGGTTGCTGTGGGGTAGCTGTGGGGTAACGACCACACTGCTTCTATTATATTTAAATACGACCCATACAAAGTTACCATCCGTATTAATCTCTGGAGTAGGCAATCCAACTCGCTTACATTCGTCCACCATAGTACTGATGCCACGTCCCCAACTTTCCAAAATTTTACTTTTGTAGAGTACATTGGCAATAATTGGATTCTGCGGTTTGGAATCATGCTCCTCCATCAGACGCTCTATAGGCAAGTCGGCAGGGAAAGTCCCCGTATTTCTAATTTCTACTCGATTATCATAAATAGCAATGCTGACAGAACTGCCAGGGTGATGATAAGACCTATGGCAAAAAGAGTTGATACAGCATTCTCTCAAAGCTATGTAAGGAATGCTCAGTTCTTCCTCACGATAAAGACCATTTATCTTGCCAGACAATGAGAGGTGCTTGAAGAAGAATGCCATTGCTACATCAAGCAGTTCATATATGTTGCCTTCTGCACGTTGGTTGTCGATAAATTCATCCTTTGTAGTTCCCTTAAAGCGTGCCATACGAAGCAGGCATTGTGGATAATCATACAGTTCTTTCCCAAACAATACGGCAGCGGCATTGTTCAACCTTCCATCATTGAGCAAACGAAATTTCTTCAAGATGACAGGAATATCCTCACGTATTGTCGTTTCAGGGAGTCTTCCGTTTCTTATTCCCTCACGAACAGCACCGAGAATAGCATTCTCGTCTAAATCGGCTATTTTCAAGTCCGGATTAATCATCGCTTCCCAGCCATACTTGCCTCCTCGTTCCATCAGTAAGTGATTGTAACGTTCCTGTGGCATGACGGTAGTGGTGCTTTCTATTCGCAGATAAGCTCTTCCTTTGTATGTGAAAGGGCGCATAAAACATTGCTCCTCTACAAAAATGACTATGACATATTTTTCTGTGTCAGGAATAGTAACATAGGTGATTTCTAAATCCACAAAAGGCTCTATGCGATTGAGTGCTTCTGCAATAGAACGCTTTGTACTGTCAGATACCGTTTGTCCTATAATTCTTCCATCATCCCTTACTCCATAAAGAATTGTGCCACCCTCACCATTGAGAAATGCGCATAGGGTCTCCATCGAACGGTCTAATTGACCTGTCGATTCCTTAAACTCCAAGCTATTCCCCTCTTTCTTGGTTATTAGGGTTTCTATATCTTGATATGTCATATATGCAAATTTTGTTACCATTAGGAATACAAAGATACAGCTAAATTTCCGAAATTGTGTATTTCTGCAAAAATCTTAATGATTATTAAGCTATCTTCTCCATTGTTGCGCCTTGGGACAGCTACCAAGGCAAGTACGTTGGCAAGAATATCACCGACAATATCTATGATACTATCCACCATACAACCATATCATCCACCCAACGGTGTATTTTGAATAAAGGGTCTATACACCCTTTTATCGAGGTGTATAGACCCTTGGAACAACCGCAAAGTATGGGTTGATTGCCGTTAGGCGTTATAATGACTGTTAATCACCATAATACCAGTCGTCTTCCATTTCTGGTCTGCCACTGTCACCTTTTCCTTGCTGCATAGTAGATGCTGCAAGGAGGGTGCAAGAGG
>CAVBFV010000053.1:0-14274 GCA_963594575.1 Lachnospiraceae bacterium
TTTCCGGTGTCATTGCCGACGAGGCTGCCATCGGTATGGTTAACCAGAAGACTACTGCCGTACGTATCATCCCTGTTGTGGGCATGAAGGTAGGCGACAATGTAGATTTTGGCGGTTTGCTCGGTCATGCTCCAATCATGCCTGTAAACCCATTCAGTTGCGAGGCATTCGTAAACCGTGCCGGTCGTATTCCGGCTCCAATCCACAGTTTCAAGAATTAAACTTTTTTGATTCAAAATACCAATCCCCCATCCTGCTTTCTCAAGCGGGCTGGGGGATTTTTTCATTGTATAATCACTTATCTATCTTCTAAAGCTTCATCATGGCAAAACATAGGTGGATAGATACTCAGAAAAATCAACTACAGATATTTAAATCCAATCCTTAAATAAGACGGAAGCTCCCCCAAAAGTCAAAAGAATCGGGAAAAAGAAAAATAAAGGGTGAGACTTCTCCCACCCTTTATCTGATATTATAAAAAAAGTTTGTCTAAAGTAAATTACAAACGTTTAAAGTTTTTTCATCTCTTCTTTCCATGCAGAATAAGCCTCGAGATAAGCAGAACGGTTAGCCTCATCAGGATCTATGACTGCAAGTTTCTTCAATGAAGCAAAAGCCTCATTATGATCCTTATAGATACCGGCACCAATACCAGCACCCTTAGCAGCACCTGCACTACCATCTGTCTCATAAAGTTCGATAGTAGCACCACTCACACCCGCCAAGGTATCTCGGAACAACGGACTGAGGAACATATTAGCCTTACCTGCATGAATATTCTTGATATCCATACCCATCTGCTGCATGATTTCCATTCCATAGCAGAAACTGAAGACGATACCCTCTTGTGCTGCACGAACAATATGAGCACGATTATGCTTATTAAAGCTGATGCCACGAATAGAACAACCAACTTCCTTATTCTCTAATACACGCTCAGCTCCATTACCAAATGGGATAATCTTAACACCATCACTACCTATTGGCACAGAAGCTGCAAGATCATTCATATCCGCATAGCTTACATCTGGAGTGATATTTCGATGAACCCACGCATTCAAGATACCTGTTCCATTGATACACAACAATACACCAAGACGGTCAAGGTCTGTAGTATAATTAGCATGAGCAAAAGTATTGACACGGCTCTTTGGATCATAGTTAACATCACCCAATACGCCATATACAACTCCTGATGTACCTGCAGTACTTGCAATTTCACCCGGATTGAACACATTCAGACTCACAGCATTATTTGGCTGGTCACCCGCACGATAAGATATTGGTGTACCTTCTTTCAGACCAAGTTCTTCAGCTGCCGCTTTACTTACTACACTCTGTACAGAGAAAGTAGGAACAATATCAGCCAGAATGCTTTCATCGAAGCCAAAGTAATCAAGCAGGAATTTAGCAGGCTTTTTCTGGTTGAAGTCCCACATCATACCTTCAGAAAGACCACTGATAGTAGTCTTAACTTCACCTGAAAGTTTCATTGCCAGATAATCACCAGGAAGCATAATCTTATCAATCTTATCAAACAGTTCCGGTTCATTATCCTTTACCCAAGCAAGTTTAGATGCAGTAAAGTTTCCAGGAGAATTGAGCAGATTACGCAAGCAGAAATTCTCACCTAAATCATGAAAAGCCTTCTCGCCATAAGGTACGGCACGAGAGTCGCACCAAATGATACTAGGACGCAAAACTTGCTGATTCTTATCAACACAAACCAAGCCATGCATCTGGTACGAGATACCAATTGCAAGGATATCTTCACCCTTGGCACCAGATTCTGCCATGATTTTCCTGAGCGCCAGCTTAGCATTATCCCACCACATCTGAGGATCCTGCTCTGCCCAACCGGTCTTTACAGCCATAATGGGTGCTTCATGATCCGGATAGAATGCAGAAGCTACGATTTCTCCATTGTCAACATCAGTAAGCGAAGCCTTTACAGAACTTGAGCCTACGTCAAAACCTAATAAATATCTACTAGCCATAGTTTATTCGTTTATATGTTTATTATTTAACTTTTATCAGTTTTTATAAAGTCTACATATATTATACGAACATACTACAACATTCCCCTCATAAAAAAAATAATTTAGAACATATTCTCATCAAAAAGACTTTGAGGAGCACTATCGTCAGCCTTACTCTCCTCTTCATTACTATTTTCTAATACAGAAGAAGAAAAATTAAGCATCAGTTGCTGTACGGCCTTTGAATCAAAATTAACATGATATACACCATACCCCTTACCTTTTTCTATAAGCGATTGTGGGTCTTTAGCGCATCTGGTGAGATATTGCGTAACATAGCTATGAACATCCTTGTAATTCAGAGGTGTAAAAATCGAATTACAGGAATTATATACATGACGAGCTATTTTTTCTACTTTCAACCCTTTTGCACCCGCAGCCAAAAGAACATTGAATATCTCCTGATCAAGTTTCATATAATAATCATAACATTCGTCCTCTTTCAAGAGAGAAGACACAAAAAGAAAAAACCGCGGTTACTCACTTACAAGCAACCGCGGCTCTTTGAAAAATAAACCTTATTTAAGCGAGAGCAACCTTGTTGTCCTCATCCTTAATCTTACCCTCTTTGAAGAGCCAACCGATACCAAGGATTACATCCTCTGTACTGATCTTAGCAGCCTTAGCAATTTCTGCTACTGTGAGAGCCTTTTCTGAAGCTGCCAATGCCTGATATACATCACCAGCTCTAAAACCTGCGTTCTCTGCGTTCAAGTAAAGAACGTCCTTCTTTGCTGCAGGAGCCTTCTTTGCTGCAGGAGCCTTCTTTGCTACTGGAGCCTTCTTTGCTGCTGGCTTCTTTGCAGCAGTCTTAGTTGTCGCTTTCTTTTCTACCATGTTTTAAGAATTTTATGATTCTATTGAGCCTCATTTCGTCAGCTCAACCTTAATATCTGCTGCAAATTTATAACTTTTATTTCGAAATAGTGTTAGAAAAACAGAAAAAACTACTACTTATAAACAAAAGTGCTGCATTTCTTGATTTACGTCAAGAAGCGCAGCACTTTATTTACTAAAAATCAATTACTTATTATAAATCATTGAATTTTTCTCAAGGCATTTTACACATACTCTTTTATGGAGTGAATACCTTCGTTTCTCTATTTTTATTCAGCCTTCAAATCAAGTTTGATTTCCAATTCATCCAACTGCTTAGGGTCAAGTTCAGAAGGAGCATCGAGCATAACATCTCGACCTGAGTTGTTCTTTGGGAAGGCAATACAATCGCGAATACTGTCAAGACCAGCCATAATGCTGACGAAACGGTCCAAACCGAAAGCAAGACCTGCGTGAGGTGGTGCACCATACTTGAAAGCATTCATCAAGAAACCGAACTGGGCCTCAGCACGTTCTGGAGTAAAGCCGAGAACCTCGAACATCTTCTCCTGCAACTGAGTATCATGGATACGGAGAGAACCTCCACCTACTTCGATACCATTGCAAACAAAGTCGTATGCCTTGGCACGAACCTGCTCAGGATGCTCATCGAGCAATGGGATATCATCAGGATTTGGCATAGTAAATGGATGGTGCGTAGCCATCAGGCGCTGCTCCTCATCGCTCCACTCAAAGAGAGGGAAGTCAATAATCCAAAGACACTTGAATACGTTCTTATCACGAAGACCAAGACGGTCACCCATTTCCAAACGCAAAGAGCAAAGTTGAATGCGTGTCTTGTTAGCATTATCACCGCTCAAAATCAAAACGAGGTCACCATCCTTGGCTCCCATTACGGTCTTGATTTCAGCAAGTTCCTCTGGAGAATAGAACTTATCTATGCTACTCTTTACGGTACCATCAGCATTATACTTGATATATACCAATCCTTTGGCACCGACCTGAGGACGCTTAACAAAATCGGTCAATTCGTTCAACTGCTTACGGCTATAATCAGCACAACCTGGAACACAGATACCGCCAATATACTTAGCCTCATCGAATACAGAGAAATTACCCTTACCTGTGAAAGCATCTTTCAACTCAACAAATTCCATACCGAAGCGCAAGTCTGGCTTATCGCTACCGAAACGGCGCATAGCATCGTGCCAGGTCATCTGCTCCAATTTAGGAAGTTCTACACCACGAATCTCCTTAAACAAATGGCGAGCCATTTCCTCGAAAAGGTTGATGACATCATCCTGATCAACAAAACTCATTTCACAGTCAACCTGTGTAAACTCTGGCTGACGGTCAGCACGAAGATCCTCATCACGGAAGCACTTGGCAATCTGGAAATAGCGGTCGAAGCCAGCAACCATCAAGAGCTGCTTTAAAGTCTGAGGACTCTGTGGAAGAGCGTAGAACTGACCTGGATTCATACGGGAAGGAACAACAAAGTCGCGGGCTCCCTCTGGTGTACTACCAATAAGAACAGGAGTTTCAACCTCCATGAAGTTCTGTGCATCGAGGAAGTTACGAATCAAGATGCACATACGATGACGCAACTCCAGATTTTTGCGCACTGCAGGACGACGCAAATCAAGATAACGATACTTCATACGGATATCATCACCACCATCAGTATTATCTTCGATAGTGAAAGGAGGGGTCTGACTCTGAGAGAGGACATTGAGTTCCTTCACCAGGATTTCGATGTCACCAGTATCCATTTTAGGATTCTTGCTCTGTCGTTCACTTACTACACCCTTTATTTGAATGCAGAATTCACGACCTAGCTTGTTAGCTGCATCACACAAGTCTTTGTTGTCAGCCTCATTGAAGACCAACTGTGTGATACCATAACGGTCGCGCAAATCGACGAATGTCATACCACCCATCTTTCTTGAGCGCTGTACCCAACCGGCAAGTGTCACTTCCTTGCCGGCATCAGAGAGACGTAACTCTCCACACGTATTACTTCTGTACATACCTTATTATATTATATTATTATTTTCCAAAGTGCAAAAGTACAACAAATAACGGAAAGGACAAAATAAAATCGCGAAAATATTATTAAAAATATCTTCGCGACCCTATTAATGTGACCAAAAGTCACATAAATACATATTAAATAGTTTTATCTCTACTTTTTTAGAGATTTATTTCTTCATCCGTCTGAATGCCTGCCGATGGAACCGTTCCTCTGCCTTGATGACACTGAACACCTTATTAGGTGGCAAGATGGTCATAAATCTAGAATGATACTCTTGCTGCAACTGTTTCAGCTGAATATCCAACTCATCCTGTCTTCTGATAGCTTCGGCACATGCCTCATTATCATTCGGATTCACATGACGGAATCGGCGCATTTCATCGAATATCATACGCATTTTCTTACCCATCTGTCTATATACCGGGAAGAATTTAGCAGCTTCTCTCGGCGTAAGACAGGCATTAGTCGTAATAAACTGTTCTAGTTCTGCCTGAAACCTTTTAGGATCAAATCCATCATGATGTTTTCTACCCTGAGGCTGTGAAGCAAGTGAAACCAGGCTAATCATCAGCATAGCTAAAAGCGCAAGAAACCTATGTTGCATTATCTTTCTCATACCTTATCTTTTTTTTATCTTTATCTGTAGACAAAAAGAAATACTACCATTAATTTTCTGCAATCAGCGATGCATAGATAGTTTCATTATCCATCATCGTATAATCGGCCATCTCATTAAAAGTAGCATCTTCATTATTATTCACAGCAGCTTTCTGAACCATATGATCCACATGTGCCATAGCAGGCTTACTGCTTCCCGTATATTTCAGCGCCAGTACCGAACCACCTCCCATCACAGCCAAAACAGCAACAGCTGCCGCAATCTTTCGAATCGGCATACGCTGCCATAAGCTAGGCTGCATGTGAATGATGCGGGGTTCCTGCTCCGGCAAATTTGCCATCACCCTATCCGTCAGCTGGTCGAAATAACCAGCCGGCACCTGGAAATGGTTTTTCTTACCAAAACGGCTATTCAATATATTGTCTTCTTTTAACATATTCCTCATTCCTTTCTTTTATACTTTATTAAATAGACGAAAACTAACCGAAAAGGTTTAATCCTTACGATTGAAAAAATCGGTTATTTTTTTTACAGCAAGATGATAGGATGCCTTCAAAGCTCCTTCACTTGTTGACAGCACCTTACTCATCTCTGAATATTTCATATTATCATAATATTTTAGAGTGAAAACTGTGCGCTGAACATCAGGCAGTAGGGCTACAGCCTCTTGCAGTTCTGCCTGAATCTGGTCACCATCAAAATAGTCATCCGCAAGAAGACGTGAAGCCAAGCCCGGCTCGTCTTCGGTACTGACATTTACCATCTGCTTTTTGCGTCTCAAGAAATCAAGCGCTTCGTTAATTGCTATACGGTAAAGCCATGTTGAGAGCGAAGACTTTCCCTGAAACGAATCCAGATTGGTCCAAGCCTTGCCAAAGGCATTCTGCAACACATCATCAGCATCATCATGATCTAAAACAATATGGCGAACCTTCCAATACAACGGCTCGCTATACTGACTTACCAGTACAGCAAAGCCTTCGCGTTGGGTCTTAGGATCCCTAATCATCGCCAAGAGTTCTTTATCGTTTATCATTGCTTTTACAAATGTGTTGTTTATAGATATTTTCTCAACATATCGAATATTACCGCATCAAATCCATACACATCAGAATATTCAGCTATTCTGCCTCCTGCTAACGGATAGAGTGTATAATAGGTTATGAAGAGAGGAACTTGAGGATTAACCTTTACGTTATTCACAACAAGTTTTTTATTGGCCAGCGAATCTGCTGTCATCGAATAGTATATCTTTTCCTTCAGTTTCTCGTTTTTGTCAGCCAATAGGAAGACAGCGAAATCGTATGGTTTTTCTATTCTGATACATCCATGCGATACTCCTCTATCCTCTTGTCCAAACACGCCCTTACTGTTAGTATCATGCAGGAAGACCGAGAAATTATTATCAAAACGGAAGATGATTCTTCCCAGAGCATTCCCCTTTCCGCCCCGCTGGGCGATGCCATAAGCACCAGAAATAAGCATAGATCGAGTTACTCTGTTTAAGTCAACCTCCTTACCTGTTGCCACTTCCCTTACATAGTAGTTACGCGCGCGAAAGTAGCCATGATTCCCCACCCGGTGTATCATATCATGGAGAACGATACTACGGGGAACAAACCATTGAGGATTCAACTCCATACGTTTGATATGACTGTTCAATATCGGGGTTTTGGTTTTACTGGCTCCACATCCTATGCGCATCGAGAGCGTATCCTGATGATCAATAGCCATCAGATGGAACGATGGTATATTGACAACCACATATTTTTCGTGTTGCCAGGGATTATCATACTGTCTCCAGCGGCAACGTTCCATGTTGCAGAGAATTTTGATTCTCATCGCCTTGCCCAGTCCTCCAGCCTTCAATTTTTCCAACAGTTGATAATAGAAAGGATTCTTAGGCTGAACTTCTTTCAGGAAGGAAACCACCGAGTCGCATCTAACCATTTGCATAGCCTTCTGATAGAACGCATCATCTGCATGAGCCATTTTTACATCAAACAGACCTCTGAACCTAACGGGTCTCTTGATACTATCATAAGGATTGGGAGCAAGAGTATCTAAACGATTGAAAACAAAACTAGGATTCATAAATCCAAAATTCTGCCCCATCGTATATCTGAAGTAAGCTTTGGTCAAGCGATACTCCAGTCGGGCTATCACTTGATTTATCTGATTATCAGCTGAATCTAGATTTAAATCTCGTAACCTGTCAATATCTCGGGCAATAGCATCCACATAGAACCGACGTTTATCAAATCCCATATCCGCTACAGTACGCAGGCAAGTCACCAGGGAGTCAGCCTGACAATTTACCCCATGACGTGTAATCCAAAGCAGATTACCTTCATTCTGATAATAGCGACGGGTATGCAAATCAGCAGCATGTCGGTCTTTATCATTTCGCATGATGCTGTCTATCAGATTCCTTACCGTCCTCGAATTGATAGCATAGGCAGAAGAACGTAAGTCCTGATAATCATCTAACGATAATTGGAAATTGCTGTTTGGCACCCTGTCGTGGCAAGAACAGAACATCAAACAGCAAGAAATGATAAGTAACGAAAAATGAAAGACTTTCACTTTCTGATTAAAGTTAAACGGCATTCTAGGGCCTCTATAGTACTATTAATGCTTTACGCAAATTTTGCGCGTAAAGGTATTCCCCACCTTTACAATATAGATACCATCAGCCAATGGCAAGTTTACGCGCTTGTCATTACCTTCTATGCGGAAGGTCTTGATAGTAACACCTGCCACATTATATATTCTCACCACTTGCCCGCTAGCGCCTGTGATATGCATCACGCCCCCAGCATAGTTCAAGTTGATATCTGCCACATCAAGGTCTGCCCATTCTATGTTTCCCTCGTTGGCCATAGCATCCGAAGGAACAGAAAGTGCTAACATTGCAATTGTCAATATTGAAAGTAAAGTCCGTTTCATATATTTTCAAGTTTCGTTAAACCAATAGTTCTTTCTGCAAAGATATATAAAAAAAAGGAAACTTACCGTCTTCCCGACGATAAGTTTCCCAAAAATTAGCTTTTTTAACCTTTCAGAGGAAAAAAGAAGCCAATTCACATTATTTTCTAAAACAACCAACACTTTACATGATGCCATCAGCGCGAAGTTTCTGCTGCCATTTCCAAGCAGAAGCCAACACATCTTCAAGCTTAGCCTCAGCCTTCCAGCCGAGTACCTTGTTCGCCTTGGTGCAATCACCCCAAATTTTCTCAATATCGCCCTCTCTTCGTGGACCATACTTCCAATTCAGTTTCACACCTGTAGCTTTTTCAAAAGTCTCAACAATTTCGAGTGTTGAGTTTCCATTACCTGTACCGATATTGAAATATTCGATAGGCTCAGTCTCCTTATCAAGAACACGTGCCATAGCAGCTACATGTGCCTTAGCCAAGTCTACAACATAAATATAGTCGCGGATACAGGTTCCATCAGGAGTATCATAATCATTACCAAAGATAGTGAGTTCCTTGCGGATACCCATAGCTGTCTGAGTAACGTATGGAATCAGATTGTTTGGCACACCATTTGGCAACTCACCAATCTCAGCAGAAGGATGTGCACCTATAGGATTGAAATATCTCAATACAATGCTCTTGATGGCTGCACCACTATGGATATAATCAGCTATGATCTGCTCATTAATCTCCTTAGTATTGCCATAAGGTGAAGTAGCCTTCTGATGAGGAGCCTCTTCTGTTACAGGCAAATTCTCAGGCTTCGGCTGACCATAAACGGTACAAGAAGAAGAGAAAATGATACCCTTTACCTGATACTTTGGCATAAGTTCCAGGAGATTGATGAGCGATACGATATTGTTGCGATAATACAACAATGGTTTCTGTACGCTCTCGCCTACTGCCTTGCTTGCAGCAAAGTGAATGATACCCTTAATATCAGGATATTTCTGGAATACAGCCTCGGTAGCAGCCTTGTCGCGCAAGTCAACCTGTTCAAAAGCAGGGCGGATACCAGTAATCTTCTCAATGCCATCGAGTACTTCAATCTTTGAGTTTGAGAGATCATCTACGATAACAACATTGTAGCCTGCCTGCTGCAACTCTACTGTAGTATGGCTACCTATGAAGCCTGTACCACCTGTAACAAGAATAGTTTGTTTCATAATCAAATATAGTTAGTTTGAAGAATTATTATATTTCTTCTGCAAAAGTACTGCAAAAATCTGAAAAAACAGAAAGATTTTTCAAAAATATACTTTTTTCCTTTGTTTTATCTATTATTTATACTATCTTTGCAAAAGATAAATAGAAAAAAGGCTCTAAGAAAATGGAAAAAAACATGAAACATTATAATATAGAACAAGACATGAGATATTTGCAGTTGCTCTCTCAGTCGTTCCCTACTATAGCAGAGGCGAGCACCGAGATTATCAACCTGCAAGCCATCCTCAACCTGCCAAAGGGTACCGAGCATTTCCTTGCCGACATCCATGGTGAGTATGAGGCCTTCCTGCATGTACTGAAAAATGCATCAGGAAATATCAAGCGTAAGGTGAACGAACTCTTTGGCAATACCCTTCGCGAACAGGAGAAGCGAGAACTCTGCTCTCTTATTTACTATCCTGAGCAGAAACTGGAACTCGTCAAGCAGAACGAACCCGACATCAACGACTGGTATCACATCACCCTGCACCAGTTGGTGGCTGTATGCCGTGATGTTTCCAGCAAATATACCCGAAGCAAGGTGCGCAAATCGCTGCCATGCGATTTCTCGTATATTATCCAGGAGCTTTTGCACGAGCACACCGAAGATCATGACAAGACAGCCTATGTCAATGTTATTGTTGATACGATTATCAGCACAGGCAGAGCCGATGATTTCATCATCGCTATAGCCAACGTCATCCAGCGCCTGGCTATCGACCAGCTCCATATTCTGGGCGATATCTACGATAGAGGTCCTGGAGCCCACATCATCTTGGACAAGATGCGCCGCTACCACAGTTGGGACATCCAGTGGGGTAATCACGATGTACTATGGATGGGAGCAGCTGCCGGCAATGATGCCTGCATCTGTAATGTGATACGTCTCTCCCTGCGATACGCCAACCTCTCGACATTGGAAGAAGGCTATGGCATCAACCTCGTACCACTCGCTACTTTTGCGATGGAAACCTACAAGGAGGATGATTGCAAAGAATTTCTGCCTAAGCTCAGCGGAGGTGCAGCGGCAATGGATGAAAAGACCCAGCGGCTCACCTCTCAGATGCACAAGGCTATAGCTGTCATCCAGTTTAAATTAGAGAGCCAGCTTTTCAAGAAGCATCCGGAATGGAAGATGAAAGACCGTTGTCTTTTTGACCATATCGATTACAGGAAAGGCAAGGTAGAGATTGACGGAAAAGAGTATGACATGACCTCATGCCACTTCCCTACCATCGATCCGGACAATCCAGACAAGCTATCTGAAGAAGAGGAAATTCTGATTCAGAAACTGCATCATTCGTTTATGGTCTGCGAGAAGCTGCACAAGCATATCAACGTTATGCTGCAGCATGGTTGCATGTACGCTATCTTCAACAACAACCTGCTTTTCCATGCTTCCTGTCCGCTCAACGAAGATGGTTCATTAAAAGAGGTAGAAATATATCCTGGCAAGAAATTCAGCGGCAGAGCCCTGATGCATCATACGGGCATGCAGATACGCACAGCTTTCCAATCAGATTCTGATCCGAATGAAAAGGAATATGCCATCGATTATTTCATCTACCTATGGTGCGGTCCTGACAGTCCGCTCTTCGACAAGAGTAAGATGGCCACCTTCGAGCGCTATTTCATTACCGATAAGGAGACTCATAAAGAAGAGAAGGGATACTACTTCCTGCTGCGCGATAACGAACAGGTTATCGACCATATTATGGATGAGTTTGGGGTAACCGGTCCTAACCGCCATATCATCAATGGGCACGTGCCCGTTCGCACAACCAAGGGCGAGAACCCTATCAAGGCAAACGGCAAGCTGATGGTTATCGATGGAGGTTTCTCTAAAGCCTACCACAACGAGACTGGCATTGCCGGCTACACCTTAGTATATCACTCCCGCGGATTTCAGCTGGTCCAGCACGAGCCATTTACGAGTATGGAAGATGCCATCAAGCGAGGTACCGACATCAAGAGTACCACACAGATTGTAGAAATGTCGAACCGCCGAATGCTGGTAGCCGACACTGATATAGGTTGCGAACTCCGTAAGCAGATAGAAGACCTGAAGGAGCTTCTCTATGCTTACCGACATGGTTTCATCAAGGAATCAGAAAGGAAGAAGTAAGAAACCGAGCATACCCAAAAAGCCCCCGGTGCTACATGCATCGAGGGCTTTTTTTTCAGAATTTTCTGAACCGCAATCTAAGGGTTTTACTCTTCAGTTGCATCTTACCTCCGGTCAATACCTCCTTGGCAAAATGCTCATTCAGATGATTGATGCCACAGCTACGCAAAGAATCATTCATTTCTGTTAAAAGCACATCGCCTCCATAATCTTCATGCCATTTATTACGATAAACAGATGTAATCAGCAAACTGTCGGAGGTTTGCTCAAAACGAAGATAAAATCCTCTACCAGCCTCGAAGCGATCATAATCAGCAACCTGAATCAACTTATACTGGCAGCCCCAGAACACACGCTTATCTGCAAAGTTACAAGTACCCCCTGTAGCTAAAGTATCTACCTGCTCCAGATGCCAGAAACCATCCAAATCACCATTCTGGCTTGTTTCTACCTCACATGAGCTTAGAGTGAGCATCATAACAGCAAGGGAAAGCACTCCTATAATCTTTTTCATATTTTCTATCTTATCGATTATTATTTTCTTTTCGTCAGCAAACCTCTTTTGCTGATGGTTATCTGCATACCGGCATTATGTCCCAGCATCTTTTCGCTACCGAAATCCATCGCATAGCCTGCCTTCAACTGCCATTGATGCGGGAAATCGTAATGACCCTCTACCAGAAAACTTACATTATGATGCTTTTTTGTAAACGGGTTGCTATATGTACCCCAACCTTTCTGATAGGTGCCTAATATACGATAGCCCAACCGCTGTGTAGGTTGACCATCAAAGCCCAGATGATAAGCTATGAAACGGTTGTTTCTGATATCAATATATCCGTCGTTATTATAAATAGGCGAACGGTAGAGTGGATTTCCTATCACCTGGCCCCAATGCTGCCATCCAGGATAGATGCTGTGGTTATAATAATCATCAGTACCCGCTATATGGTCTGCGATACCCGATGTACGGTCATGATTGTACGGACCACTCTGATATTTGGTATAGAGATACTCCAGCACCACATTTTTCAGCCAGCGCGAATACTTCAGATTCAGTTCGAAGCCCAGCATGATATCCTTCAGCGAATACATGAAGAAACGGCGTTTTACTTTCTTATTCCAGTCTGCGCCCTCACCATATCCATTATAGTCGAGGAGAAACATCTGGCTGTGATCTTCGAAATAATGATCGGCATAGATGGCAGCTTTCCAACTGTCAGTGTCATAATTGATACGCATCAGCCAACTGCCCAACTGGTTGCCGGCAACATTGGCATAAGCCCCTTCTCCTGCATCAGAGCCCGTTGCCGACAGCGCATGCCAGAAGCCTTTCAGATTTTTCTCGGTAGGAATCTGTACCATACCGTCACCTATTGGACGATATGCATTGCCGCCAAACTGAGCAACCATTTCCAAGCCCATTTCTATGCTGAGCGGACAGAAAGCATTCTCGTTTCCGATACGCAGAAAACCTGCTTTGCTGTGATAGAGCATGTGGTCACAATATTTAGTCTGCCGTTTCGTAAAATCATGCTGCCAGCCATCATCCGTAGTCATACCATAAGCCAGATGACCTTTCAGCTGCAGCCAGCCTCTACCAAACGGAAGCGTCCAATATTCAGGAAGCGCCAGACGAACCTGAGGTATCGGACGGGCATTGATACCCAGACACTGGCTACCACTGGAGAGCGACTGGTTTTTTAGCTCCATCGGATATTCCTTGGCACCTGCAGTCAGCACACCATAAAGCCAGCGGGCCTCCACATAAGCTTGCTGCACCACTACATGGCTGGTATAGTTTACCGGTACTGCCACATCTACTCCATATCCTACAGCCCAGCGGCGAGCAGAATCAGCAGAAAGCGGACGAACCAGACTACCTCTGAGATAGCCGTTATTCTTCTCTAAAGAACTTAATCCATGTTTGTTTGCGTTAAGCCACAATGGGGTTTTACCTTTCGAAAACGACCCTTGCATCTCAACACCATATTGTATATCTTCCCGAAGATCTATCTTCTCCGCGCCATCCCCCTCTTGCCACATATACTGTGCCATAGATGGGGCTGCCAGACTGCAAAGGGCAAAACATACACCTACCTTTATCTTATTCATAATTAAATCTATACTTTCAAGATAAAAACGTAATTATCTCTATTATATTGTATAAATTCAGAAAAATAAAAAAAGAGCAACACTTGCCTCTCATTTTTTGAGAACAAGCATTGCTCTTTTGATTGAATTATCGTTTTATCCGAAGTTATCATACATGATGCTCTCAGGATCTACTCCGAGAGAATCCAGATAATCGGTTACGGTCTTGATCAGCATTGGAGGTCCGCAGAGATAGTACTCGCAATCCTCTGGTGCCTCATGATCCTTCAAGTAGGTATCACGGATGCAGTTAACAGCAAAGCCCTCGTAGTACT
>CAVBFV010000054.1:0-14248 GCA_963594575.1 Lachnospiraceae bacterium
ACCGTGATATTGGATATTATCGACGGCACCGCTAATTGTAATATTCGTTTATTCACCTTTTTCAATTCTTAAATCTCATTTAGTTTTACTGGTATATGACCTTCAAACAGTAACCACCTCTTTTAGAATTTAAAAATATACTCAATAAACTTACATTCATTTCGCTATTACCATCTGCTTATCAGCGAAAGCGCTACAAGCGTCAACCAAAGCCAACAGTTTGCTCCAGTTTGAGACAGGTTCCACTCTATGAGCAAAACATTTGCGCACATACACTTTTACACTTTCATTTCCAGCGGTAGCCCTAACCGTGAATTCTCCACACTCATTAGCCACCGAAGTCTCAATCTTCTTTAATGCTTCAGCAGAGACCTTATATCCTTGCGGCAACGGAATCTCTATATTCCATTCATCAGCAAACGCCATCTTGCGCCAAACATCATCGATACGCTCTCGATCCTTGCCTTCTAGTTTCAACGAACTTCCTATTAACTTACCTACCGACAACAAATAGTTATTTCCAGCGCGTTTCACCAGTCCATCCATCACATAATCTACATGATAAACAAAGTTAGAACTATCTCGACGGATTCCCACGCAATCTACTCCATAGCCACCGACTTGCACAGGATCACCATCGTGATAACTACTGATTTCAGCCTTAAACGGATCTATGGCATTTTTCCGAAATTCATTGAAAGCTCCTTTTAATTCAGCAGATTCCTTCTTAGTATAACAAGAGTACGGATCTTTGTCGTCGTATTTCAAATATCGCCAATAAGCTTCAAGTTGGCTTGAACCAAAAAGCGTGTTATCAGGACTCACCAAAGACTGACCGTACATTTTCTGTTCACCCGAATAAGTTACCTTCCTACTGATATCAAGTTTAGTACCATCAAGTTTAACCACCATATCAGTAACCGACTTATTGTCTTCAGCTTGACTCACAGGTATCGTTATTTGTTCCTCGGAATCTTGCATATACGCCTTTCTTCCTTGATATATATAAGGTATCTCGGAAGCAACCTTAGGATAAGTACCAGGGAAATAATACAAGTTAGTTCCCTTGAGACGGAAGAACCAAGTGGTGGAATTGTAATTGATCAGTTTATCAACAGGCAATGCACCAAACGGAGTGGTAATGCCCATTTCTAATTCCACGCCCAATTTACGCAAATAATTAGCCACTGTATTAAAAACCCTCTGAGAAGATCCCCAACTAATATACTCAAAAGAATAAATACGGTCAGCTTTCTCCTCGGCAGACATCCCCTCTTTTTTGGCAGACTTGAAGACGCTCTTATACGTACTAGGAAGACCAGCAGGAGAATATCCCCCCTTAGACACATTAGATTTCAGCAATTTCCAATCGTCTTGCAGGATTGGTGTTACATCAGGATTGCCTCGAACACCTTTTTGGCGCATAGCATTCTCTACTACTGCCACTTTAGACTTGGTCGGGGTAATATACATCTCTATAAAAGGTGACTGCTCCAAAGGATTATACCAAATGGATGATTCTGCATCCATCGGCTTATCCATAACCATATCAAGCACTGCATTTTTGTCCTTGTCTGTGGTCTGAGTAAAATCAGGGGCACCATTCATCGTCCGATAGACGGTGGCCAGACTTTGGTCTAGCACACAGTGAACCTTGGTATAAAGGACAGGTTCGTCTTGACGAAGAACAAAATAGAAAGGATCCAGCTGTTGTTCCTGTGTATCTATTTGGTCTAGAGAAAAGACATCAATACAATCTCCCACTTCCAAACCAGGCACAGCTATCTTCTGACTCAAGTCCTTGTCATTTTTGCCTTCCTTGACATCTACATAGTCATCTAAACTTACTTCCTGTACGTTACCATTCTTCTTTATAACACGAATGCCAAGCACCGTTTGCGTTTTATGATGATATCCCCAGGTCCACTTTCTACTTTTCGTCTTGAAAGTAAACTCAGAATAATCCTTCAACGCCTTTTTGTCATTGATTTGAATTAACATACGCTCCATATCCGTACAGTCTATCTGACGAGTAAGGCGAAGATTGAGCACCAGATCAGCCGTTGCCTTACGATAATAATCCGTGCTCAACTCCCGATAATAAGATAGTATGACGGCCGAAGCATTCTTGTATCTGTCGGGAACCGTTCGTTTTTGAAAGTCAGCAGGCGTACTGCTCCAAACTTCTTGCCGCACCTTTTGCGCCAACTTCAAATAATCAGCTTTCTCGTCAGCATTCACTGACAACGTCAAGAGCTGTACCAACAGAATACTGAAGACAACTCGGATTACTTTAATCTTTCCCATAATTCAACTTTTTGACTATGAATAATATATTTAACTCATTTTTTCTTTAATACTACTTGCTCATTACAAGCTGCTCCCCAATCACTTATAATCTTATTCCAAGCAGGGATTTCGCTTCGCGGAACACGTCTGTGGTGTATTACACACTCCTTATGCATAATAATCTGATTGCCTGTTTGAGAATAAGTGCGACAAAAATCAACCCATGCAGTATGAATCTGATAAGGTGCGGGGAGACTACTGACCTCCATTTTCTCTGGAATCAAAATCTTTACATCACGTACTTCCTTAGACCGCAAGTCTATCATGTAATCGGAAACCCGTTTGGTTGTATCCACTGGAGTCAGAAAAAGGCTCTCATCGAGATTGGCATCTAAATAAACACTACCGTCAACCAGTTGCCCAGCTCCCTTTTTCATAAAAAAAGCAGTGATATTCAAAGACTCATCCCGAGGACTATTTCCCGTCATCACAATATCCCCAATCTTATCCAATCGTTCATCACCACCCATCGCTGCCACCAAGGTCTTCTCTTTTTCATCTTGTGCCGTAGCGTCATTCCCCACTAGTATCCAAGACTTCATATCGCCCTTCCATTTAGAGTACAATTTTCCCTTTATATCGTAGTTTCCATCATCCCCAGATTCTAAGGTTGCCTGATATGTTATAGAAGAAAAGCAAGAATCAGCAGCCAGCTCAGGTAACTTATTCATACGAAAGCTATCTGCGTCTTCTATCAAAGCCATCCTTCCTTGTATATTGTCTGGCACATAGCCTAGAGGAACATATGGATTCGTAGCATCCAGATAATATGGCTTTCCCTGATAGAAAACCGTACATATCGCATGATCAATAGATGCAATAGAAGGATTTTCCTGCAAAGAATAAGGTACATCCCATGTCCCTATATCCGTTTGACGAGCATCAAAGCCTTGCGCCTTGAGCAAGGTTTTGAGCAAAAGAGCCATAGCCTTGCAATCACCATAACGCTTACGAATAGTTTCAGCAGGTGTTGCCGGTTGATGGGCAGAAATGCCTGCCTCAAAAGCCAAATATCTGATATTCTGCTGTACCCAGGCATAAGTATTGGCTATCTTGTCATAATCGTTTTTTGCCCCTTTCTGTATCTCTCTTAGTATTTCTTCTTGATTAGGAATAGAGCAATCCACATTAGCCAACTGATGAGACCAGACAAACATATCTTGCAGACTTTGGAATGCTCCCAACACCAAGAGATGAGGAGCACTATATCCCCAAGATGGAGAATTAGGTTCTATCAGCTGTGCAGGTAAGGAATGAATCACATAAGTAAAAACGGAATCTCCCTCTGCATTACATGTAGTACTTTTCTCTATACCAGCAGGAAGATTATATTCTTTTATCCGAAACTGCTGGAAGGCTTTTGGCTTGATTACCTCTATCTTCTTATGCTCTACATAATTAGCTTCACACAAAGGAATAGTTGTGAAATAAATAGGATTGAGGTAGGTTCGAGTAAAAGAAGCCTTCAGAGTCTTGCCAACCTTTGGAATCTGATAGCTAAAGTAGCAAATCTTGGTATCATCGTAAAAGACATTACGAGGAATGGCTGACTTGTATTGTGCATACCCCTTACACTGTGCCTTGTCCAAACGAATAAACTCTCCGTAATAAGCACATGGTTGAACTAGAGCGGAATATTGGGTTACACCATACTCATAATCCGTAGTGTTAACAACAATAGTCTTACCTGCGTCATCAGTTTTGAAGACGTATCTATCATTGCATTGCAATATATGCACATTGTCATCAGCTTTTTGAGCCGAGATGGGTTGCAAAAAAGCGAAGAGCAATACCAGCATACTATCTAAATCAGCAAGTCTGTATTGGATCATTTTTCTCATTTTCATTATACTCTCCTTTTTTATTTATTCAGTTTGCAAAAATAAGAAAAAAAAACGAGAACAAAGGATAAGAAAAGAGATTATTTTGTTTTTTGCGTTAAAAACATATCATAATAATATAAAAAAGACAAAAGTTACCAGCTGACGATAACTTTTGCCTTTTCATTTCTCATTTCTAATTTGTAATTTCTCATTTAATTCTATATTTCGCCGCTTGCTCCTCAATATAAGCAGCATCGCTGAAGTAGTCGATACGCATAGCCTTGCGCACCTCATCCATAGTCTGCGCAGCAAATTCGCGCGCATCCTCACTACCCTTCTTCAGGATATTGAACACCTCAGGAATATCCTGCTCAAACTCATGACGGCGGGCACGGATAGGGTCGAGCATCTTGTTGAGCACACTGTTCAAGAACTTCTTGCAAGTACCGTCGCCGATACCACCCTTCACATACTGCTCCTTCAGTTCATCAAGAGATTTGAACTCAGGCCAGAACTCAGCGAAGTCCTCATCAGTAGAGAAAGCCTCCATATAGGTGAACACGGCATTACCCTCCAAGTGTCCAGGCTCCTCCATGCTCATGCGAGGCTCACCATTCGACATCTTCTTCACCTTCTTCCAAACGGTCTTCTCATCATCGCTCAGATAGATGCAGTTGCCCAAACTCTTGCTCATCTTCTCCTTACCATCGGTACCAGGAAGGCGACGGCAAACCGCATTTTCAGGGAGCAGGATCTCAGGTTCCACCAATACAGGCGCATAGATCTGATTGAATCGGCGCACCAGTTCACGGGTCACCTCCAGCATTGGCTCCTGGTCCTCACCGGCAGGAACGGTAGTAGCCTTGAAGGCTGTAATATCCGCAGCCTGGCTCACAGGATAGCAGAAGAAGCCTAATGGAATATTAGCCTCGAAGTTACGCATCTTGATTTCCGTCTTCACGGTAGGATTTCTCTGCACACGAGATACAGAGATGAGGTTCATCAAGTAGGTAGTCAACTCAGCCAATTCCGGAATCATACTCTGGATATAGAGCGTACATTTCTGCGGATCAAGACCAGCAGAAAGGTAGTCGAGAGCCACCTCAGTGATATTCTGTCTAATCTTCTCAGGGTTATCAGCATTGTCAGTCAGTGCCTGAACATCAGCCATGAACACAAACATTTTGTCGAAGTCGCCAGCATTCTGCAACTGCACACGTCGCTGAAGCGAACCGATATAATGACCCAAATGAAGTTTACCAGTAGGACGGTCTCCCGTCAATATAATCTTTCCCATTTACTTACAATTTATGTTTTTGACTGCAAAGGTACATTTATTTAGTCAAAAAACAAAATATAACCGCAATTAATTGTCCTAAAAGTGATTGAATTAGAGAAAACACACAGGATATAGTCTGAGGATTTCCCAAAATATGATGGTTCAACTCGCTAAAAATCAATAAAATACGACCTGATTTAAAAAAGGAAATCAATAATAATATCTCCTGACGAGAGATATTATATTTCGGTGCAAACTTACACAAAAATCTTGAAACATGCAAATAAATGAAAGGATTTTTGAAAAAAAACATCAAAAATCCTTTATTTTCTTGATGTAGATTGTTGAAACAAGGTAAATATTGCCCATTTTAACATTTCTGTAACCATCTTGCCTTTGCCTTATATTTCTGATTATGATGTGCAGGGCATCAAAATGAATCTTTTTTGATACACACTCATCAAAATCTATAGAAGAAAAGTCATTCACAACTCAATATATTCCTTCTTTTTACGTTATTAGAGCAAAGAATACCTTTATTCTCTTGACCAATGAATAACCTTATTCTTTATTCTATGCATATCATCATAAAAACAGATAATAAGAATAATATGGTTTTAAAAATTGAAATTCCAGAGAATATAATATTAAGCAAAAATGACGAACTTGTCATCAGGTTTACAAACACACAGAATGCAACTTGCACTGTACATACTCTTTCTAACGATTTATCTATCGTCTCTAAAAGTACGGTTGCCAAGCGCCATAACACTTCTCTTCCTTCTTTTGTAAATCAGCTAAGAACACAATTTCTTCAACAGAATAAACTCAGATTAGCAGAAACTTATCAAAGTGCCTTGAACAGTTTCTCTCTATATATTAATAAGGTGGAAATACTGATGGAAGATATAGACAGCAAGATGATAGAAGGCTATGAGAGTTATCTCAAGCAGAAGAAGCTCACTCTCAATACCATTTCCTTCTACATGCGGATTTTGCGAGCTATCTACAACAGGGCTGTGAAAAGTGGAGTCATTGCAGATAAAAAGCCTTTCGATCATGTATTCACGACAATGACAAAAACTGCCAAAAGAGCAATACCGATCCAGGTTATACAGAAAATAGCCCAAGCCCATATCACGAATAAGAACGAGGCATTGGCACGTGACCTTTTCCTGTTCAGCTTTTATACCAGAGGTATGTCGTTTGTAGATATGGCGTATCTCAAGAAGACTGACCTCAACAACACGTACCTTATATATAAAAGGAAGAAGACTGGTCAAGAATTAAAAATAGCGTGGCGAAAGGAAATGCAGGAATTGGTGGATAGAAACAGTTCTAAAGACGGCGTCCACTTGCTCGGCATATTAGATGAAAACAGTGCGAAAAGTCTCCGTTTCCAATATCATTATACACAATGTATTATCAACATGGCTTTGAAACGTTTAGGAAAGCAGCTAAACTTAGAAACCAATCTTACCATGTATGTAGCTCGCCATTCTTGGGCAACAATAGCCAGACAGAAGAATATTCCTCTCAGCGTGATTTGCGATGGCATGGGTCACAATTCAGAAAAAACTACTCAAATATATCTACAGAGTGTGGATGCAGAAGCAATTGACCGATGCAACGACAAACTAATTGCTGCCATTTCTAAATCCAATAAGAAGAAGTGAAGGATAAAGAAACTTTCTTAGAATACGAACTACCAAAAGTGTATAATATCTCTCGTCAGGAGATAGAGAAAAAATGCATAGAATAAAGTAGTTAATATATACAATGTTTAATTAATTTTTATCGTATGAAAAGAAAGTATTTTAGCGTATTGCTTATGGGTGCTTTGACAATGACATCCGTAAGCACTCTTACGTCTTGTAAGGACTACGATGATGACATCAGCAATCTGCAGAATCAGATTGACCAGCTTAACGAGTTGGTTAAGAAGATCCAGGGTCAGATTGAAAAGGGTGCTATCCTTGAGTCTGTAACTCCTACATCAGAGGGTGTTACTATCAAGCTGAGCAACGGCAACACTTATGACATCAAGAACGGTGCAACTGGTGCAGCTGGTCAGGATGGTAAGAATGGTACCGTATGGAAGATTGGTGATAATGGAAACTGGTGGGCTTCTACAGATGGAGTAACCTACACAGATACCGGCATGGCTTCTAAGGGTGCCAACGGAAAAGATGGTAAAGACGGTAAGGATGGCATCAACGGCACCGACGGCAAAGACGGTAAGGATGGCATCAATGGTACCGACGGTAAAGACGGTAAGGATGGCATCAATGGTACCGACGGCAAAGACGGTAAGGATGGCATCAATGGTACCAACGGTAAAGACGGTAAGGATGGCAAGTACTACGAGCCAAGAGAATCTACAGGTACATTCTGGGAGATTGATGGCGACAAAGCAACAGACACAAAGATTGCTTATCTTGCTCCAGGTACAATCACTGCTGTATGGACTAAGGATGCACTTGAGCTCAATAATGTAAAGGATGCAACAAATGGCAAGGTTACTATCAGTCTTACAACAGACTTGAAGGCTCTTGTATTCGAGCCAGACTTCTACTATGGTGGTATTGAGGCTTTGGATGTAGCATCTTACAAGTACAAGCCATTGACTGTAAAGGCTGTTTCTGCTGACGCAAATAACGAAAATGATGCGCCTTCTATCGCAGCAGGTTACAATACTGATGCTAATAAATATTTCACTTATGCACCAGAAATGACTGCTTCATATTTCTTGAACCCATCAAATGCAAAGATAGGTACAGATGTAAAGAACTACAAGTTCATTGCATACGACAAGGAATACGCTACTCGCTCAGTACAGGGTACAGACTTTACTGTTACAAGTGCAAAGGAAGCTAATGGCAAGGTATCAGTTTCTGCAAGCTATAGCGGTGAAGAAATCAAGAAGTTGACCAATGGTAAGGTTACTGTTATTGCATTGCAATACTCAGATAAAGAGAACACAGTTACATCTGATTTCGCTGCATTGAGAAATACCAACTATTATGACTTGGTACTCAACAATCCTAAGGGTGGTACAAACGCTCATACAGATGGTGATGATCACCTTTACACAACTGCAGCAGCAGCTATTGCAGCAGCTCCAACTGCAAAGGTAGCATTCAATACAACCATCGATTTGCGTAAGTGTGTTAATACAGACCGTATGGCTGAGAATGAAACTGGTTGTAAGGCATGGGATGCTAACGCTGCTGAGGGTAAAGTTGAGAAAATTGGCTTCAAATATAAGTTTGAATTAGTTGGTTACGAAGATGGTAATAACCATACCAAGCAGAGTGTTCATGCAGCTATCGCAAGCGATGGTTATACGCTTCGTCCACAAATGCCAAAAGACGGCAAGCAGCAGGCTTATGGTGCAGGCCAGCAGAATGAGGCTACTATTGACAAGGAGCCTTTGGTACGTGTTTCTCTCATCGACACCAAGAACAAGAACCAGATTGTTGCTGTAGGTTACTTCAAGGTAAAGATTACTTCTGTTGCTGAGAGCATTGAGAATCCTACTATCAATATGCCTGTAAAAGAGCAGGGATATACATTGACCTGTGGTGACAATGCATACATGACTCAGCTCTTGAAATGGAACGAAATCGAGGAAATGATTCTTGCTGAGTTGCATACATCTAAGGCAGATTTCCATGACAACTATGCATTAACAGGTTCTGATGCTGATGCTACACAGTATAACGCTAATGGCGCAGTTGCAACTAAGGTAGGTGTAATTTCACAGACAACAGCTGACGTAGATGGCACACAGACACAGGTTCTCAAATGGGTTGTTAAGAACGTTGAAGCTTACAATGCATTTAAATCTGGAAAGACAGCTATCACTACATGGGTTTGCTACCAGCATAAGACTGATACCAAGAAGAAGGTTTACTTGAAGTTCGAGTGGAACACTAATGGTGTCATCAATATCAAGCCTGCTACATCTTGGGGCAACAGCAACAAGACAAAGGGTTATTGGTATGGTCTTAACAATCCAGTTGCTGGCACAGGTTTCAATGAAATCCATGGCAATGTTGAGGTTGTAGGTACTTCAGACAATCTTGTAAATGGTGCCGTAACTGATGATGCTGATGATGAATTCGTATTCAACATCATGAACACGCTCGTTGGCAATAAGCTGAAGGCTTACTTGCCTTCTCCATACACTGGTCTTAACAATCAGTTGAACCTCAAGTTCGCATTCGTAGAAGGTCACGGTCTCTATCCAAACGATAAGGGCGATAAGGTTTATGCTGAAAGAAGTCTTACTAATTGCGTTGCAACAATGGATCAGACCAAGGGTATCGTTACATTGAATGACAATGCAAAAGCAAAGGAACTCCTGAATGCTCATGGTCATACTACAGCAACAGAACTTGCAAACGCTTTGACTGCTAAGGTTAAGGTTGTAGCTACTGTATGCTCTGCTGGATATAATGTAACTTTGACAGACAATGAATTTGACATTAAGTTCATCCGTCCAATCACTGTAACCAATGCTACTGCAACATTCACAGATGCTGCTCAGAGCGTTCAGAATTTGGAACTCACCTTCAAGGATTGGCGTAAAATGGGCTTCACCGCTGCAGATCGTTACCCAGCTGCTGCTGACTTCTTCAAGTACTATGGTGTAAAGAAGATTACCTTGGATAAGACTAAGGCTACTACAGATTTGAACGGCAATAGCAGCAACCTGCTCAGCGCTGTTACATCTAAGATCAAGCTCAGCTATATCCCAGCTGCTGGTAATGGTACACAGATTGTTGCTGGTCAATATGGTCAGATCAAGTATGAGAACCTTGGTAATACCGTAGGTACATTCCATATTACCATTCCTGGTTATGTAACTTATGATTGGGGTGAACTCCCTATCTCTGTTACCGTAACAGTTAATGGCACTGCATCTGCAAAGCGTCATTAATCGAGAAATCTCTCATTAATAATATGATTTTATAGGCAGGCATGATTTTAGGCATGCCTGCCTATTTTCCATTTACATATTAGTCTTTTATCAAGATGAAGAAACTAAGTATTATTTTAGGTATGACAATGGCTATCTTGTGTGCCTTTACAATGGTAAGTTGCAAAGATAAGCCAAAACCATCAAACGGGCAGACCGGTTTCGAACAAAACATGACGAACGAAGACTCCACTGCTGTGATTAATTTAGTCAATACATTTTTCGAATGTGCAGAAAATGGCAGATATGATGAGGCCGCAAGCATGTTGTATAAAGACAATGTTGATACCGTAGAAGCTGAGCCTCAGCCTCTTGACAACGAACATATTGCAAAAGTAAAACAGCTTCTCTCCTCTCTTCCTATCAAACGTCACGAAATAGAATATATCAAATTTCAAGAGACTTATTCCAACGAGGTAAAATGTACTGCCATTATAGAAGATGCTCATGACAATGTGCCTGAAATCAAAACCGTATTTTATTTCAAGCCCATTGACTATTTAGGTTCATGGAAACTCTGTTTGATAGATTCATACAATGGAGATATGACCATTGTTAAAGGTAACAAACAAGATTCTTTGAGTGACGCCTTTAACAAGCAAATGAGAGAAAAGAAAGCAATAGAAAGGAAAAGATAGGAAAAATGAGAAATATTTATGTCGTAATATTGATATTCTTAAGTATGGTTTGTACTGTTGCAGCCAAAGAACAGAAAGGTTATCTCTCTGTCAAAAACTCTAATTTCAACTTTGGCTCATTCCCCAAGAAACAAGTCCGCTCTTGTGTTTTCATCCTACAGAATACAGGAACCAAAACCGTTTTATTGGAGAATGTCACTACATCCTGCAACTGCACTGCAGTTAAATACTCCAGACAACCTATTCTGCCTGGTAAAACAGCATATCTTACTGTCTATTACAATGGAAAGAATTACGATGCCGGACATTTCAAAAAGTCAATAGACATCAATTCTACGGCAGAAAATAGTACTTTGCGACTTTTTATTTCAGGTACAACAACAAAATAATATAATTAAAAGACTATGATAACAAGAAAACAAATTGCAGTTGCTGCCTTAATGATATTAAGCACAACAACAGCTATGGCACAAGCCACCTACACTGATAAAGATGGCAATGAGTACACATTCAAGAAGCACGCATTCCTCAACTTGCAGGGCGGTGCGCAATATACGCTCGGTGAAGCTAAGTTCAAGGACTTGATTTCACCTAACGTTCAGGTGGGTATCGGCTACCAGTTCTCTCCTATATTCGCCATGCGCCTTCAGGCTAACGGATGGCAGAGCAAGGGTGGATGGGCTGCTTATCGAGAGAAAATCGGTGATACGCCATTCTCTGCTGACTATAAATTCAACTATGTGGCACCAGGATTAGACTTCATGTTCAACTTGAGCAACCTCTTCTGTGGCTGGAATCCAAACCGTGTATTCAATCTTAGCGCATTCGTGGGAGGTGGTGCCAACATCGCGTGGAAGAACGATGAGGTGAACGATATTGCCAAGACACTGGAGTCTCTCGACAAATACAACTTAGAGTATCTCTGGGATGGCACTAAGGTTCGTCCTTTCGGCCGTGCAGGTATCGACTTGGAGTTTAAGGTAAGCAAATCTGTAAGCATCATGTTGGAAGGAAATGCCAACATCACTACCGACAAATACAACTCTAAGAAAGCAGGCAACGCTGACTGGTATTTCAACGCACTTGCCGGACTCCGCATCAATTTGGGCAAGAGCCATACCAAGGCAGAACCTGTAAAGGAAGAGCCAAAACCTGTTCCAGTACAAGAGTATGTAAAGCCTGAGCCAAAACCACAGCCTAAGGTGGAGGAGAAAAAGGTGGAGGAAATCAGACGTGATGTATTCTTCGTCATCAATTCCAATAAGATCACTTCTAATGAGGAGAGCAAGATCAAGGAAGTGGTTGACTTCCTGAATGCCAACCCAGAAGCTAAGGTAGTGGTTACTGGTTATGCTGATGCCGGCACAGGTAATGACAGAATCAATGATGCGATTGCAGCGAAGCGTGCAGCTGCCGTAGTGAAGGCTCTCAAAGAGAAATATGGTATTGAAGAAGCCAGAATCACAGAAGACTCAAAGGGTGCTCGTGTTCAACCATTCTCAGAGAATGACAAGAACCGTGTTACTATCATAGTAGCTAAATAAAATATACAAGCGCAAATAATATGGAAGACTTGTTTTTCATACTGTTGATTGTATATATATTCATGTCTCTGACAGGGTTATTTCTCTTTTTCTACGAGCTAAAAAAGAGCACGAAGATAAGAGAATAGCCCTGCAAGATAACACTATACATAATATAAGCTTTTAGTAACTCTCTAATTTAAACATGTGAATTACTTTTATTACAATAGGCACATGTAAATAAAGAAAACAAAGAATGCGAAAACACCAAATGGTGCGAAAACCAAGAGGGTGCGTCATGGACTTATGACACACCCTCTTTATCTTTTTATCGTATTCTATTTAGAACTCTGCGTTCTTTGGTGTACGTGGGAATGGTATCACATCACGGATGTTCTGCATACCGGTTACGAAGAGTATCAGACGCTCGAAACCGAGTCCGAAACCTGCGTGTGGGCATGAGCCGTACTTGCGGGTATCGAGATACCAACTCATATCCTTCATTGGTATGTTGCGTGCCTCAATCTCTCCCATCAACTTGTCATAGCTCTCCTCACGAACTGAACCGCCAATAATCTCACCAATCTGTGGGAACAGGACATCGGTGCCCTGAACGGTCTGACCGCTCTTGCCTTCGAAACCGCTCTCCTCCTCGTCTATCTTCATATAGAATGCCTTGATAGCCTTTGGATAGTTGGTCATGATTACTGGACGCTTGAAGTGCTCCTCTACCAGGAAGCGCTCGTGCTCGGATGCTAAGTCATCACCCCACTCGCATGGGAACTCAAACTTCTTGCCATTGGCGATTGCCTCCTGCAGGATGCGGATTCCTTCGGTATATGGGAGATGTACGAAGTCGGAATTCAAGACGCCTTCCAAACGAGCTATCAGACCCTTGTCGATCATCTTGTTCAGGAATGCCAAATCGTCCTTGCAATGTTCCAACGCCCAACGGATACAATACTTGATGAAATCTTCCTCCAACTCCATCAAACCGTCCATATCCAAGAAAGCTACCTCTGGCTCTACCATCCAGAACTCTGCCAGGTGGCGAGGGGTGTTACTGTTCTCTGCACGGAAGGTTGGACCGAATGTGTAGATAGCGCCCAAGGCTGTGGCTCCCAACTCGCCTTCCAACTGACCTGACACGGTGAGGGAAGTCTGCTTGCCGAAGAAGTCATCTGAATAGTCTATCTTGCCATCCTCTGTCTTCTTCAGATTGTAGAGGTTCTTGGTGGTTACCTGGAACATCTGACCGGCTCCCTCGCAGTCGCTGGCTGTGATAAGCGGTGTATTGAAATAGAAATATCCATGCTCGTGGAAGTAGGTGTGGATAGCCATCGCCATGTTGTGGCGAATACGCATCACGGCACCAAAGGTATTGGTACGGAGACGGAGGTGAGCATACTGACGCATGTACTCGAAGCTCTGTCCCTTCTTCTGCATAGGATAGTCATTGCCGCAGAGACCATAAATCTCGATGGTATCACACTGAATCTCAACAGTCTGTCCCTTGCCCTGGCTCTCCACCAAAGTACCGACAGCACTGATACAAGCACCGGTAGTAATCTGACGGAGCTGATTCTCATCGACCTTGGATGGGTCGACTACTATCTGAATATTATTAATAGTAGAACCATCGTTAAGAGCGA